>JAJZQD010000036.1 GCA_021847735.1 Bacillota bacterium
CGAAGCGAGGCAGTATCAAGCCCTTTTTCCATCAAACTCATGGTCTGGTTAAATAGCATTTTCTCAATCAAAAGGACCCCTCCTCCGGAAAAATAAAAAACCAAACTGCGCTACCGCAGTTTGGCACGTTAACCTCGCTTCGGTAGCCCGCCAACCTTGGCTCAAGCCATACACAATCGGAAGCCAACAGTTTCGCGGAGTGTATATAACTATGTCAACTGCAGGCCCTGTGAAACAACCCCGCCTAGGTCCGAAGTTTTGCGCCTTTATCTTTCGATAAATTTGCCTCTATCAAAGTTTGGCGTTTTCTAGTGGAATAATTATGTAACACAGGATAAGATATGAAAAGCTTTACTGCTATATTTCGGCGTAGTTTTCAAAAATCCTACTTATTCTTACATTTTTTTATTCTTTTTTCGTATATTCATCAAGAAACCTTTCATACTGTTTTCCAATGCTACAATATTTCGCCATCATTAGGCAAAATCCTTTTTTCTTGGGTTTATTTTCTTAGAAAATGTGGGGTTAATCGACATTCTTCCAATTCTAGGATTAGTACTGTATCCCGGCTTTTTTCTACAATTATTTCGGTTTTACCGTCTTTCTAAAAATTGGTTTTAAAGAAAAAAAGAACCATAGTTAAACTATGGATCAGATTGTTAACTCACCCCTTATTCGTAAAAAATGCAGGCTGCTCAGAGCCTAGGTTCTTAGAACCGCGGTCTGACACCTGCAGGTAAAAACAAGTATAGCGCGAAGCCTGTTTTTCAACAGTCTGAACCACAGTAACCTGTGGTTTGCAGTTTATTTTTTGAGCTTAAGGAGCTCATCCATTAAACGTTCATTAAGTATCCGAATATAAGTACCTTTCATCCCCAGGGATTTGGACTCAATTACCCCGGCACTCTCAAACTTACGCAGCGCGTTAACGATAACTGACCGGGTAATCCCGACTCTATCCGCAATTTTACTTGCTACCAAAAGTCCTTCATCACCGTCCAGTTCTTCGAAAATATGTTCAATGGCCTCTAGTTCAGAATAAGAAAGGGTTCCCAAAGCTATTTGTACGGCAGCTTTCTTTCTGGCTTCTTCTTCTACACGCTCTGCTTTTACCCGGAGGATTTCCATGCCAACCACTGTGGCGCCGTACTCGGCGAGGACCAGATCCTCATTGGTAAACCGTTCGATAAACTTAGCATGAACCAGCGTCCCCAGGCGCTCTCCGCCCCCTACTACGGGAACAACCGTCATCACCTTGTCGGTGAACACGCACTTTTCGCTTTCTTCAAAAACACAGTGATTGGATTTCTGGCTAAAGTTAGCCCTCGACTCAGTTATCCTCAGCAGCCCTTCATTATACTCCTCAGGAAAGCTGTCTGAGTTTCCGATAATTTCCTTAATGACTTCACAATCGAACTTGTCCACATAGGAGTGGCCGAGAATTTTGCCACGCCTGCCCACTATGTAAGTATTTGCCCCAATGTTTTCGGTCAGAACATCTGCCATTTCCTGAAAATCGACAGGGTGTCCGGCGGCCTTTTGAAGAAGCTTATTAATTGCCCTCGTCTTATCAAGTAAATTCTCCATAAGTTTCCTCCCTTAGCTATTCAAGCTATAAAATATAACGGCTCAAATCCTGGTTCTGTACGACATCATTGAGTCTGTTACGAACATAGTCCCTGTCAATAACAATTTCGTCGGTTACCAGTTCAGGTGCATCAAAAGCAATGTCTTCGAGTAATTTCTCCAAAATTGTATGAAGACGTCGAGCCCCAATATTTTCTGTCTGTTCATTAACAGTATAAGCTATTTTGGCAATTTCATCAAGAGAATTTTCTGTAAATTCCAGTGACACTCCTTCTGTCTCTAATAGCGCCGTGTACTGCTTGATAAGGGCGTTTTGGGGCTCGGTAAGTATCTGTTTGAAATTGTCTTCGGTGAGACTTTCCAATTCGACACGAATCGGGAATCTACCCTGAAGCTCCGGGATCAAGTCAGAGGGTTTGGAGATATGAAAAGCCCCTGCCGCAATGAAAAGAATGTAGTCGGTTTTTACCGGACCGTACTTAGTCATTATCGTAGACCCTTCCACAATCGGCAGAATATCTCTCTGCACCCCTCCCCGGGATACATCGGGCCCCGTCCCGCTTTCCTTGGCAGCGATTTTATCTATTTCGTCGAGAAAAATTATCCCCGACTGTTCAGCCCGGTCAACAGCCACTGAAACCACTTCATCCATGTCTATGAGTTTTTGAGCTTCCTGCTGGACTATTATTTTGCGTGCTTCCCGGACTGTTAGTTTTCGGTTTTTTTTGCGCTTCGGGAAGATTCCTCCCAGCATATCCTGGATATTAATCCCCATTTCCTCAACCCCGGAACCTGAGAAGACCTCAACCATGGGGGTGGAAACCTCGTCAACTTCTATCTCGATGTATTGGTCCTCCAACTCCCCTTTGACCAGTTTATCCTTAATATGTCCTCTCTCAAACTGCAGTCTCTGTACTTTTTGGTCGTATTCGTCATCTTTAACCTGGTCCTGCTGCTGTCCGCCAAATATCATTTCAAAAGGGTTCCGCACTCCCCCGTCCTTCTCCGGCATTGGCACCAAAAGGTCCAAAATACGTTGTTGGGCAAGTTCCCCCGCCTTTTCCTCCACTTCGGCCATTTTCTCGTTCTTAACCATGCGAATTGCCGTTTCCACCAGGTCCCGGATCATCGATTCAACATCCCGGCCCACATACCCCACTTCCGTGAACTTGGTCGCCTCCACCTTGACAAACGGGGCATTCACCAGCTTTGCCAGGCGGCGGGCTATTTCGGTTTTGCCGACACCTGTAGGACCGATCATGATAATGTTTTTGGGGACAATTTCATCCTTAAGTTCGGGGGACAGCTTTCTCCTGCGAAATCTGTTCCGCAGGGCAACCGCTACCGATCGTTTGGCCTTTTCCTGGCCCACTATATATTTGTCAAGTTCTTCGACTGTTTGCCTGGGAGTTAAATCCTGCAAAGCAATCCCTCCTACAATTCTTCAACGGTTATATTGGAATTAGTGAAAACACAGATAGAGGCGGCTATCTCCAGCGCTTCTCTGGCAATCCCGGCGGCTTCCATCCCGGAATGTTTAACCAGGGCCCGGGCCGCCGCGAGGGCGTATGCCCCGCCGGATCCGATAGCTGTTACATCGTCATCGGGTTCAATAACTTCACCGTTTCCGGAAATTATTAGCAGGTGCTCCGAGTCGGCTACTATCAGGAGCGCTTCCAGTCTGCGCAGTACCCGGTCCAACCGCCATTCCTTTGCGAGTTCCACTGCCGCCCTCGGTAGGTTTCCCCGGTATTCCTCCAGCTTTTTTTCAAACTTTTCAAAAAGGGTGAAGGCATCGGCCACAGAACCGGCAAAACCGGCAATCACCTTGTTATTGTGAAGTCGGCGAACCTTTTTTGCATGGTGTTTGAGAATCATGTTGCCACCAAAGGTAACCTGCCCGTCACCTGCAATGGCTACTTTTTCGTTCCGCCTGACAGCCACAATGGTAGTGCCTTGAAACATGTTAAACTCCTCCTAAGCCCTGGGATGTGTTTTTTCGTATACCTGTAAGAGTCTTTCCTTGGATACATGAGTATAGATCTGTGTTGTCGACATCTTCACATGACCCAGCAATTCCTGGACAGAACGGAGATCAGCGCCGCCGTCTAAGAGATGGGTGGCAAACGAGTGCCTTAGAGTGTGGGGACTCATCTTAAACTGGATGCTAACCTGTTCAACATATTTGTCGACGATGTTGCGAATGCTGCGGGCTGTCAGCCGGCCCCCGTCCTTATTAAGGAACAGCGGTTTACCGGGATCCCCCTTACCAAGAAATGGCCTGCCATTTGCCAGGTAACGCTCTAAAGCTGTAATCGCGTAGGACCCTATAGGTACCACTCTTTCCTTGGAGCCCTTCCCCATTACTCTAACATATCCAAGAGATAAATCAATATCGCCGGTGTCCAGGCCGACAAGTTCGCTTACCCGCAGACCGCAGGAATACAAAACCTCCAGAATGGCCCTGTCTCTAAGACCTGCAGGAGCAGCTGTATCAGGCGCCTGGACCAGGGCCCATGCCCCATCCTGGGAAAGCACTTCCGGCAGTCTCTTTTCAACCTTAGGGGTTGAAACATGGGTTAACGGGTTGGCAGTGATTATTGCTTCACGGCTCAGGTAACGAAAAAAAGCCCTTAAACTCGCCATTTTCCTGGCTATTGTAGTTCGTTTCAGGCCGCTTCTCTGCAGCAAAGCCAGGTGTTTGCGGATCACCAAGTGGTCAACCTGCTGCGGACTAACCTGCTCACCCGGCATTTTGAATTCTTCTGCCAAAAAGTCTATAAACTGCCAGATATCAGTTTGATAACTGTCCATGGTCCTGGGGGACGCGTTTTTTTCAACCTTAAGATAAATTATGAAATTATCTAACCAGATATACATACATATTCCCCCTCAAAGAACCCCGTCCGGCAGATTGTCACCATTATACCGTAGATTTTCCTCGGAGACAAACTGTTGCAGTTTCTTTAATGCCCGTTCCGAAACCAGTCTGTACCTGAGTTTTTTGTCCCTAACCTTTTCCGGTAAAGGTGGAAGCAGGCCAAAATTTACATTCATTGGTTGAAAGTGCTCTGGGTCGGCTGTTGTAATATACTTACACAAGGCGCCGTGGGCAGTTTCCTCCGGAAAGACGACAGCCTCAACGCCCGTGGCCCTCCGGGCGGCGTTGATGCCGGCTACCAAGCCCATGGCCGCTGATTCTACATAGCCCTCAACTCCCGTAATCTGACCGGCAAAAAACAGGTCCGCATTATTTCTCATCTGCAGAGTGGGACTCAGGATTCTGGGAGAATTGATAAAGGTGTTCCTGTGCATTACACCGAAGCGGACAAATTCGGCATTCTCCAGCCCTGGTATCATACTGAACACCCTTTTTTGGTCCTCCCATTTTAAGTGGGTCTGAAAACCCACAATGTTGTATAGAGTTCCATCGATATTGTCCTGTCTTAACTGGACCACCGCATAAGGCCTTAGCCCCGTATGCGGATCCGTCAATCCGACGGGTTTGAGGGGTCCGAACAGCAGAGTCCTGAATCCCCTTGATGCCAGTTCTTCTACGGGCATACAGCCCTCGAAAAAAATCTCTTTCTCAAACTCCCGTAACGGTACCCGTTCGGCTGTTACCAATTCGGTATAAAAGTTTTCATATTCGTCTTTTGTCATGGGGCAGTTGAGGTATGCCGCTTCGCCTTTGTCATACCTGGAGGCCCTGAATATCTTTTGAAGGTCCAGGGTGTCATAAACGACAATCGGGGCGGCGGCATCATAAAAATAAAGGGATTCCTGGCTCGTGAAATCTTTAATAGTTTGAGCCAGGGCCTCTGAGGTCAAAGGCCCTGTGGCAATAACCACAGGGTTCCCATTAACCACTTCTGCAACTTCTTGTCTAATCACTTCTATATTTCTGTGGGCCGAAACTGTCTCTGTCACCATCCGGGCAAATTCCGTCCTGTCCACAGCCAATGCTCCGCCGGCCGGGACAGATGTTTTATCGGCACATTCCATTATTATCGAACCAAGGGTTCGCATTTCCTGTTTAAGCAATCCCACCGCATTTTCAAGGGAGGCCCCTCTCAGCGAGTTGCTGCAGACCAGTTCCGCAAACAAACCCGTATGATGAGCCGGTGATTTTTTCCCCGGTCTCATCTCGCAAAGCCTTACCTTTATCCCTTTGTTGGCCAACTGCCAGGCAGCTTCTGAACCTGCCAGGCCTGCACCGATAACTGTTACAGATCCCATTTTAAGATATTACCCTTTCACCCAAAATATGTTCCTACTCCGCTTGCTCCCTGTATTTGCAGTCGGGAGCCGTACAGGATAGGACAGGACCTTTGCTGCCCCCCGATTTCCGCACAAGAATGTTGCTGCATTTGGGGCATTTTTTATTGGTGGGAAGGTCCCATGTCACAAACCCACATTGGGGATAGTTACTGCAGCCGTAAAACTTCCTGCCTTTTTTACTCCTTTTTAGGACTACGTCTCCCCCGCAAGCGGGGCACGGAACCCCAACTGACTCAACAATCGGTTTGGTATACCTACAATTGGGAAAACCCGGGCAGGCCAGGAATTTCCCAAACCGGCCCATTTTAACTACCAGGTTCCTGCCGCAAAGCTCGCAGACTTCTTCACTTACCTCATCTTCAATCTCCACTACCCCGATATTCTGTTCTGCCTTATCCAGTGTTTCTTTGAAAGGGGTATAGAACTCCTGCAGAACCTTCACCCAGTCTTCTTCTTTTTCCTCAACCTGGTCAAGTTTATCTTCCATGGCCGCAGTAAACTGGATATTAATGATATCAGGGAAATGTTCCTTCAGCAGGGCAACAACCACAAAACCTAATTCAGTGGGATAATACTGCTTTTCTTCCTTGGTCACATAGCCTCGTTTTTGTATCGTTTCCACAATTGGGGCATAGGTGCTTGGCCGGCCAATACCGTTTTCCTCAAGAGACTTCACCAGTGACGCGTCAGTATATCTGGCGGGCGGCTGGGTAAAATGCTGTTTTGGTGAAAGGGACATAAGTTCTAAGACCATACCTACCGTGAGTTCAGGCAAGGTGCGTTCCTTTTCGTTGTCCCCATTGTCCCCATTTTCCATACCTTCCCCATTATCTCTGCCCTCGGTATAAATCTTCATAAAACCCGGAAATTTAACAACAAATCCAGAGGCCCCGAAAAGGTAATCGCCTGCTTTTATGTCAACTTTGGTGGTATCAAGCAAGGCCGGGCTCATTTGGCTGGCTAGAAACCTATCCCAGATAAGTTTGTATAACTTAAGCTGGTCCCTCGTTAAAAACTGTTTAACTTTGCCAGGCTCACGCCATACAGTTGTGGGCCTGATGGCTTCGTGGGCATCCTGGGTCCGGCCCTTGTTCACGTATTGTTTGGGGGTGGCGGGTTTATAGTCCTGTCCGAAATTTTCCAGTATATACTGGGCAGCTTCTGTTTGCGCCGTTTCCGAAATCCGGGTGGAATCGGTCCTGATGTAGGTAACCAGACCGACCGTGCCCTCAGGGCCTACGTCGAGTCCCTCATACAACTGCTGGGCCACCTGCATTGTTTTCCTGGCCGTAAAATTCAATTTACGGGAGGCTTCTTGCTGTAGGGTACTTGTTGTAAAAGGCGGAGAGGGATACCTGCTCTTTTCTTTCTTTTTAATGTCTGATACTACGTACTTAGCTCCGTCCAGGGCCGCAATGACTTTGTTCATGCCTGGTTCATCATTAATAACGATTTTTTCCTTTTTATACTTGACCAGTTTTGCTTCTATGTCGGTCTTGCTTTTCCCTTTTCTGAACAAACCGGTAAGGGACCAGTATTCCTCGGGAATGAACGCTTTGATCTCTTCCTCGCGGTCACAGATTAGCCGTACCGCTACAGACTGGACGCGGCCTGCGCTGAGGCCCTTCTTGACTTTTCGCCAGAGAAGCGGGCTTAGTTTATAACCCACCAGGCGGTCTAATATCCTGCGGGCCTGTTGGGCATTAACCCTGTCCCCGTCAATAACCCGGGGGTTCTTCATGGCCTTCTGCACGGCATCTTTGGTTATTTCATTAAATTCAACCCGGCATTTCTCATTCTGCCCTACAGCCAACAGGTACTGCAAATGCCAGGCTATAGCCTCTCCCTCTCTGTCAGGGTCAGTAGCCAATAAGACTTTGGTGGCTTTTTTAGCGGCAGTCCGCAATTCTTTGACGAGGTCACCTTTGCCTCTGATGGCAATATACTTGGGAGTAAACTGGTTATCCACATCAACCCCGAACTGGCTGCGGGGCAAATCCCTGATATGGCCCATAGATGCTTTTACAGTATAGTTCTTCCCAAGAAACTTCCCAATAGTTTTCGCTTTAGCAGGTGACTCAACGATTACCAGATACTTTGACAAAATATGTTCACCTCAGTGACGGCCTCGGCAGTTATTTACCCTTTATTATGGCCCTATTTTTTATTTTAAAATACATGGCTTTGTTACAATTTAGAACTAAAACCTCTTAAACGCACCGGACATAGCGCTCTCCGGGGAGCTGTCTGATGATGCCCTTCATCTCCATGACCAGTAAAGAAGAGAGAACCTCCGGCGGTTCCAGGCCGGCTCTCTCAATAATCGTTTCACAGCTAACGGGGTCATCTGAAATAACATTATATACCCTCTTTTCGGCAGCCGTCAAATTAATATCCTCCGGCCCAGTACCGCTGCGGGGGCCCGGTTCAGCCTGCCCGTATCCAAGTTCCTCAAGAATATCGGATGCCTCTTCCACCAGCCTTGCCCCCTGTTTTATTAACCTGTGGGCACCTTTGTTTAAGGGGTTTGTTACCTGCCCAGGTACTGCAAAAACATCCCTTCCCTGTTCCAGCGCAAAATCAACCGTAATCAGGGAACCACTCTTGTTAGCGGCTTCAATCACCAATACCCCAGATGACAAACCGCTGATGACCCTGTTGCGCTGTGGGAAATTACCGCCTGCAGGTGACGTCCCGGGAGGAAATTCACTGATTACGGCACCCTTTTCCATTATATCAGCCATTACTTTTTTGTTTTCGGGGGGATAAATGATATCCACCCCACAGCCGAAAACAGCCACGGTAGGCCTTGACATTTTTAAGGCGCCCTTATGGGCGGCCGTATCAATTCCCCGGGCCATACCTGAAACAATACACAAGCCTGCCGCGGCCAAGTCAGCGGCAATCTTTTCGGCTAATGTCAAACCGTAGTATGTCGCCTTCCTGGCACCAACGATGGCAAACATGGGCTTTTGCAGAACTTCGGGATTACCCTTCAAATACAGGACTTTGGGTGGGTCGAAAATTTCCTTCAGGCTGGGAGGGTACGCGGGTTCGTCAAGGAAAACAACTTGGATTCCGCTGTTCAACAGCTTCTGGATTTCCCGGTCAGGGTCAAGGCGTTTTCTCTTGTCTAAAAGGTCGGCCACAGTCTTCTTGGGCAGCCCCGGGACGACATGTAAATCTTTTTCGCCGGCATGCCAAACCTGTTCCGCATCTCCGAAGATGTCTGTCAGGAGAGCCAACCGGCGCGGTCCCAAGCCCTCGACCATACTCAATAAAATATAGTAACCCTTCGAATTCAATTGCACACCCCAGACAGTTGTCAATTTTATGATGCCTTATCCCAACTGTCTTTTGTCTTTTTCGGGGTCAACTCCTTTTTTCCTGCTTAGGCGGAAAATATTTGTAGCTTAAACATTCCTTTTTAATCGAGGATTTCCATTAAGTTTTTCAGGCTTTGCCCGGGATTTAGTAAATCGCGGTAGAGATCGCCTACTTCCCCAAGCCTTTCGCTGATATTATCTATCCGGAAGTCAGCCGGTTTTATTTTGCCCTCCCTGACCTCGGCCCAGGTGAGGGGAGTCGATACGGGGGCACCGGGTATTGGGCGGAGGCTGTACTGAAATGTCATGGTTTTCCCCCTGGTGTTCTGCAGGTAATCCAGGTACACTTTCCCCGTACGGTCTACTATAAGCCGCTCCAGGGTTGTCTTTGCCGGGATAATGGCGTGAATCTGCCGGGAAATGAATTCGACGGCGCTGCGGACTTCCTGGTAAGTGTATTCCGGTTTGACCGGCACAAAGATATGCAGTCCGGTAGCCCCGGAGGTTTTGGGGTAACCCTTCAGGGAGAATTGCTGCAGCGCTTCATTAATCAGCAGAGCAATTTCGAGGGTGTCGGAGAAATCTGCCGGGGGAAAAGGGTCCAGGTCAAAGACCATGATGTCAGGGTAATTTATTCTCGGGATTTTAGCCAGCCAGATGTGCAGTTCGATACAGGCTTGGTTGGCGAGCCACATCAGGCTCGGTAAATCGTTGCACACAATATACCTGACTGTTTTATCCGCCTCCGGCGAATCTACCGGAAAAATATCAAGCCAGTCCGGGGCATAGTCGGGACGGTCTTTCTGGTAAAACATTTCCCCGTCGATTCCGTCCGGAAACCTGCTCATAATGAAAAGCCGGTCCCTTAAATGGGGCAGGAGAACATCTGCCATATCGGCATAGTACTTTATCAGCCCGGCCTTCGTAATGCCGTTACCAGGCCACATCGGCTTGTCCAGGTTCGACAGGCGGAACTTTTTCCCCTCAACGACTACCTCTTTTTTCATTCGGCTGCACCTCCTCTCGCTTCCCCACCACCACTAACCACGCGGTCACAAATTTATAATCGGAAGGTTTGCGGATGCAAACCAACCTACCAGATGGGCAGGCACATAGGTGCCTCCCCAAATGGCGAACTGAATAAAGTAGGTCGTTCAAAAGCTAGTGCCCCTTCAACTAACGTATACCCTTTTTTATGTTGCGGGTTTATTGGATATAGAAAAATTTAATCATATTCTTTGGTTTAATCCGCGTCCATCAGCGTAATCTGCGGCTAATTTTCATTCTCGTACGGTACATCCTGGCGGTATTGATATCTTTATTGGTTTAATTTAAAAAAACAAGGTTAACGTTGCTTGAAGGGGCACTAGCATAGCTAGGAACCCGTTTTGCCGTGGCCGCAGGCGTACTGGGATGTACGTTCGAGGACCACGGCGAAAGGGGTGACAACGCTAGGCGAAGTTTTTCAACAGCCCATGGCGCCGGAGATGCCGGTGCAGTCCACGACCCCCAAATCTTCCCGCACCCCCCTAAACACCGGGTGTCTTAAACCCCCGTCTTTGGCCGGTTCCAGAAATTTCACGGCACAACATATGGCAGGTTTAACCCAATTAAGCCCGCGGGCGGCTTCCCTGGGGATATTAAACAGCGGTGAGTCTTGTTTCAGGAGACTCAATACCTCATAAAGCCGTTCCCCGGTAATTCCCCCCAGCCCCACTCCCACCGTACCCTGGTAGACAAGTTTTCCTTCCGTACTGCACCCCAGCAGCAGGGAATCTACCCGCCTGCTGCCGCCATGGGTTTGTTTGTAGCCACAGACAATAAATTCCCCTTCAAAGGCTTTTTTGAACTTCTTCCAGTTAGGTGAACGCTTCCCCGGCAAATACAGGCTGTCCTGCCTTTTTGCCACTACACCCTCCAGGCCCTTAGTCACACAGGCCCGGTAGAATTCGTTCCCGCATTCGTCAACCCCTTCGGATATAACCAAACGCTCATTGGGTTCAATATGCCGTTTCAGGATATCTTTTCTCTCGACTAAAGGCAAACCCATCAATTTATCGTCACCGGCGTAAAGAATGTCGAAAACCACATAAATAGCCGGCTTCCCTCCGGCCGCCCTGGTGATTGCCCCCGCCTCCCGGGCCCATCCCCTTTTTTGCAGCTCATAAAAAGAAGGCACACCTTGATCCATAATAACGATTTCCCCGTCAAGGATTAACGGCCGCCGTTTAGCCAACCCGTTTATACCGGCCAGTTCCGGGAATTTATGACTGAAATCAAGGCTGTTCCGGCTCATTAGGAGAGTAACCTTATCCAGGTAACTTAAACACCGGAAACCGTCCCACTTGACCTCATAAATATATTCATTGGAGCTGAAAGGGGCTGAAGATGTGGCCAGCATAGGTTTAAGTTTTTTAAAAACTTCCGTAGTAACCATTCTGATTAGGAGGTTAGGGTCTTGGCTGATTTTTCACCTTTGGCGGTTTTCCGTTTTCCTTTTTCCCTGGACCTGTTTTTTTCCTCTTTAGCCATTTGAATGCTGGCTTTTAAGGCCTCCATCAGGTCAACCACCTTACCGGGTTCAACCCTGGGTGCGACCTCAATTTCCTCACCGGTAATTTTTGATGTAATCAGTTCATTCAGGGCGTTTCGGTACCGGTTTTGGTACTGTTCCGGGCGGAAAGGCTGCGTGAGGCTGTCAATGAGGCCGGTGGCCATTTTAACCTCGTTATCATGGATCTGCACCTTGTAATCGATTTCCGGCATCAGGTGGGTAGCCCTGATTTCTTCCGGATAAAACATAGTTTCCATTACAATGACGTCATTGTATACCCGTAAAGCTGCCAGGGACTCTTTTGACCTTATGACAACCTTAGCAACAGCCACCTTGTTTGAGTCCCGCATGGCCTGTTTGAGGAGTTCGTAGGCTTTTTGGCCGCCGTCCCCGGGGGCCAGGTAATAAGACTTGTCAAAATAAACAGGGTCTATTTCACTGAGCTTGACAAAATTCAAAATTTCTACTGTCTTGGAGGACTCCAGCGGTATGTTTTCAAAATCTTCATCCCGCAAAATTACGTATTTCCCCTTTTCATATTCGTATCCCCTGACCACCTCTTCCATAGGTACTTCGGTATTACAGGTGGGGCAGAGCTTTTGGTACTTGACTGGAGTTTTACATTTCTCATGCAGGTAACTGAACTTAATGTCTTTTCGTTCCGTTGCCGAATAAAGTTTTACCGGTACGTGGACCAGGCCGAAACTGATGGCCCCCTTCCAAAGGTTTCTCATTTCCTGTCACCCCATGTCTGGTTTTTTTCTTAGTATCACCTTCGCAACTCCCAAAAATGCAGTGGGGGGGCTCAAAGGATAGCCTTTTTATGGTAAACCAAAAGAGGCTGTCTCTTTGTTGGGACAAAAAAACATGGAGGTTAGGTTATTTCGCTGTCTTTTCTAATAATAAATATAGTAAAATAGAGATATGATTTGGAGAAATATTAATACTATAAGGAGGTATAACATGTATTGGCCAGTACACGGTAAGGATAACACCGCTCAAACCGCCGCCCTGGCGGTAAAGAGAGCAAAAGAACTTAACATTGAACACATAGTCGTGGCTTCCCGCACGGGAGAAACGGTTAGGCATCTGACCGGGCAGGGACTACAGGTAATCTGTGTTACCCACCACGTGGGTTTTGCCAGCCCCGGTAATGACAAGATGCCCCCTGAGATGCGCGACAAACTTACTTCTGAGGGGGTAAAAGTCCTCACCACAACTCACCTCATGGGAGGACTCGACAGGGCTGTAAGAAACAAATTCGGAGGGGTCTACCCGGCTGAAATAATTGCCCAGACCCTTCGAATGTTTGGCCAAGGTGTGAAGGTATGTATAGAAGTAGTGGTAATGGCCCTCGATGCAGGCTTTATCCCCTATGGCCGTGAAGTCGTATCCGTCGGCGGTACCGGGGAAGGAGCAGATACGGCCATTGTAGTCTCCCCGGCCCATTCGAACCTGTTTTTTGATACCAAGATTAAAGAAATTATTTGTAAACCCCGGGAATTTTAAAAAATCTAAGGGGGTGTCCCATAAGTAACTAGGGCACCTCTTTAGCCTCCCGGCAAAAAAAGACAGATGCAGGCGTGTTCCGGAGAGCGGTCTGACGTCGTCGGCTGACCAATCCGCAAGGAGTGGTCAGCCGAACGGCGTTGTTGGCCGCTCGGAGGAATATACCTGCATCTGCCTTTTAGCCCGAATCAAAGAGGACTGCCCCTTTTGGACAGCCCCACTTTTTATGCACTCTGGGATTCAATGTTCTCACCTGGGGCAGGCAGTTCCGCAATACACACTGTGCCAACCCCCTCTGTGGAGGTAATCTGTAAAAACCCACCGTGGTTCTGAACAATCCGGTAGCCTACAGTCAACCCCAAACCGGTTCCGTTTTCTTTGGTGGAAAAAAAGGGGTCCCCAACCCGTGCCAGGAAGGCCGGTGAAATTCCCACTCCGGTATCTTTTATAATTATAAAAACTTTCTTTTTTTCGCCGTCATACTTTGTCTCAATCAGGAGCTTACCGCCCTTAGGCATGGCCTGAATAGAATTCTGGCAAAGGTTGGTTACCAGCTGCTTAATCTGTGGCCGGTCAACATATAGCTCCGGAACCGTTTCACAGAACCTGGTTTCAATAGTGACTCCGTTACCTATAGCCTCCTTAGCAATGCCCGGCAGCACTTCGTCCATTAAATCGCAAATATTGGTGTTTTTAAAAACCGGGAAGGTAGGTGACGACATAAGCACAAATTGTTCAATGATATCTTCAATGTGCCTTATTTCCACTTTAATAATTTCAGTATACTCCCACACCTGTTGGCCTTTGGTAAACTGATTCTGAATTAGTAGGGCGAAACCCTTAATACTTGTCAAGGGATTGCGGATTTCATGAGCCGCCCCTGCGGCCACCTCTCCTATGGCGGTAAGTTTGTCATATAAATAGTCGTTGGCAAGTTTACTTTTTTCGGTTTCCCGCAGCTGCCGGACTTTGTCTACCATCACATTAAAGGAATTGGCCAAATGTGAAAACTCGTCCCGTCCCTTTACATCAATTGACACATCGAAATTACCAGAGGCAACCTCGGCCAGGCTGTCCCTAATAATCCGAACAGGAGCGGCCAGCTTGTCTACCCACTTCATGGTCAGCAAAGCCAATATAAGGATAGATAGGACTATCCAAGAGATAACAATCCTGCCAAATTGGAATATCAAACCCAAGACTTGATCTTTGGGAACCTCCATGACAAGTCCCCAGTCATTACCGGGAATTTTTTGGTATGAGGCCATGTATTCCACACCATCCCGGGTGACTTCTCCGAACCCTTCCTGCATCACCGCCGCCAGCCCGATAGGTCTTTTCCCCCACTTAGCTTCCTTCGGGCAGATCAGTGGTTTGCCTGAGGAATCCACAATATATCCCTCCCCCCACTTGTCCTTCTTAAGGTTCCTAATAACCGATAACATTACAGGAGTGGAGTTATAATCAACTGTGGCAACCAGTACCGACTTGCGGCCCCCCGATTTTATTACCCTGCTTATGTACATGATTACGTGAATTCTGTTGTCAGGGGCAGCATAATAAATCTCTGTCGGTTTTTCACTGTCATTTAAGTAATCCCCGCCAGGCAGAAAGGTGTACCAGTGATCAGGTGTCGACGATACCTTTTCAACTACCTTACCGTTTGAATCAAGCAGATAAAAGCTCTCAAACCACTCCGGCCTGTAATACTCTTTCAGGGTTTGCAGTCTTTTGGCCTGTTGATTTGATGTGAGCCCGCTGCTTAGGGATACCGTATTTACATACAGAAGAAGGTTCTTTCGGTAAAAGTCTATTTGCTGGGCCGTTGCCTCAAGTATTTTTTTCTGGCCAAGATAAACCTGCCTCTTGGTAGTAACTATTTCGTAATACAAAAAAAATGAACTCAAAGACAGTATAATAATGACAAACACTAATAAAGTTATTAAAATTTTCTTTTTCAGCCAACTTCTCGATAACATTTTTGTCTTCTCCTACAATGTGGGTTTTTCCAGTTTTTTTCAAGTATTCCGACAATAAACTACCTTTGTTTTCGTTAACATTTAATAAAATCCCTCTATTTTTCTGGTAAAATGATTGTAGAATTATGGTAGTTTTTCTTGTATTTTGTCAATGGACTGTTTTGAATTGTCACCATTAGTACCGCAAAAAAAAGGGGAGCCTCATTGAAGAAGCCTCCCGTATTTTAACCGAAATTACAATTTTATCAGGTTGTAGTCTCTGGAGCCCAGCCCAATCTCCTCGGCATATTCCAACTGAACACGCCAGTCAACCATAGGGTGGACCCCGCCAAATTTATCAGTTACATCCACATAGCCGTCGAGGCGCGTATTGGTAAGGGACCTCTGTTTATTCACCAAATCCACACAGGCCTGGTCCAAAGCAACTGGGTCAGTTGACGCCAGAATTCCCACATCACTTACGATAGGGGCATCACTCCACCCGCAGCAGTCACAGTCAGGGGTGACACCTATCACAAAGGAGATATAACCCATTTTCCCTTTTTTATGCTTACTTACCCCGGCCAAATATTCAACCATTTTCTCCTGGAAGGTGTCAGGGTCACTCCGCCAGTTAATAGCAATGGCGTGTTCCGGGCAGGTCACGGTGCACTCACCGCAGCCGAGGCACTTATTTTCGTTTATCACGGCCTTTTTCTTAACTATTTTAATACACCCAGCCGGACACCAGTTAGTACATTTGGCACACCCGATACATTTATCTTCCGTTACCGATGGAAGCAGGTCAGAGTGCATTTGTTGTTTACCGCTTCTGCTGCCCAAACCCATACCTACGTTTTTGATGGCCCCGCCAAACCCGGCAACTTCGTGCCCTTTAAAATGAGTGATAACCAGCATAGCGTCCGCGTGATGAGCGGCACTTGCTATTTTCACTGAATGGAAATGCTTTAGGTTGACTTCGACATTAATATAGTCTTTACCGTTAACACCGTCGGCAATTATCACCGGTGCGCCTACAACAGAGTAAGCAAACCCGTTTTCTACAGCAGTCTTTAGGTGATCAACGGCGTTAGCCCTGCTGCCCACATAAAGTGTATTGGCATCGGTCAAGAAAGGCTTGCCCCCTTTAGCGGCAATTTTGTCCACAACACGCCGCACAAACTGCGGCCTGACATAACCTGTGTTGCCCCTCTCCCCGAAATGTACCTTAACCGCCACAAGATCCTTGGAACTGATAAAGTTCCCGAAACCGGCGCGTTCAAACAATTGGTCCACCTTATCAAGCAAACTCAACCCCTGCTTTGTCCTCATGTCAGCAAAAAACACATCTGAAGCCAAACCTACCCCTCCCTAATACATGTTATAATTTGGTACTTAACTCATTACTTTATTTTTATAATAATTCTTCCATCTCGCCAAAACCCCTTCCTTTCCCTCGAAAAATGTTTGGGAGGAGTTTCTTCTTCAAAAGAGGCCTTCTTGCGGGAGCGGTTTATCGGCTGAGTTGTTGCTCACTCACAGGAATATACCTGCCATATCCCCTGTAGTAAAAGTAAAGAGACTGCCCCTTTAAGGACAGCCTCTTGCCTTTATTTAGCAAAGACATGGTTGCCAATTACTTTCGTTACCGGTAAGGTTCGAATCCACTGGTCGGAACTGGTTTCGGGGTTGTAAAAGAATAATGCCCCGCTTGTGGGGTCATCCCCTTTAATGGCCCGTTCAGCTGCATAATATGAAGTCCGGTCGGGTGCCAGGTTAATCTGTCCGTCCTGCACAGGGGTAAACTGGTAGACACCGCTGCTTTTCTGGAATATCACATCCCTGACTGTTCTAGGAAAGTTGCCGCTGGTTAACCTGTTCATTATTACGGCACCTACGGCTATCTGCCCTTTCAGCGATTCTCCCCTGGCTTCGGCATGGATCAGCTTGGCCAGCAGGCTTATATCGTCCTTACTTATATTGAATCTACCGTTAAACACCGGTTTAACGTCATGATTCTCCCTGGCAGGACTTTGACAGGGTATCAGCAGCTTCATCCCCGACCGGATTTGGGTTGAGGATAAACCACTGGCCTGCTTGATTTCATTTAACCTTACCCCATAATTACGGGAAAGCCCATAGAGAGTCTCTCCCGGTTTTACCGTATGGACATTAAAGTTTCCCTTCGGGATATTAAGCCTGGTCCCGGGTATGATTACCACAGATGCAAGATTGTTGCTCCTCATCACCGAACGGTGGCTTAAACCAAACCTCTTACCGATTCCGTACAGGGTATCGCCGGGTTTTACCGTATAATACAATTCCCCGCCAGCCAAGGCGGCAAAGCAAGTATTGAACAGCATGGCAACCATTACTATGCTTGTTAAAGCAATTTTTTTCAATTTTTATACCTCCTTCCCGGATTATACCCAGCATTTATTATGAACAACACGTTAATTTTTTAAACCAAAAATAAAAAACCAGGCGCTTTCGCACCCGTTTTCAAGGCTGATTCCTAAACTAAAACAGTGAACTCGTTCAGCTAAAGCTGAACATCGAAACTTCAGTGGGGGACTCTACCCCCACTGAAGCAGAAAAGTGGAAACTCCACCTAATAGAAGGTGGAGTCTTGGAATTGGGATAAAAATGGCCACGGATTAACATTTAAGTTCCTATACAAAAAGAACAAATTCGCATTGAGCGGATTAATTAGAGAAGTTCCAGTTCAGCAATCACCGGCAGGTGGTCAGACGCCTCACTGTAGGAGCTGTAAAGCCCTTTGCATGTAAACTGAGGTGAAACTAATATGTAATCAATCCTGTCAACGGGGCT
>JAJZQD010000148.1 GCA_021847735.1 Bacillota bacterium
CTCAATTTCGTAAAAACGGACTGTTAAATCACCGCCACCGGCCATTGCTTCGAAGGAATTTCTGACAACATTAATCAAAACCTGTTTTATCTGCTCGCGGTCGATTAAAACCGGTTTAATCTGATCCGAGAAATCTTCTTTAATATTGACATTGAGCAGAAAAGCCTCCCCTTCCATCAAGACCTTAATGTCTTCCCACAGTTCCTTCAAATCAGAAGGTTTCCTGTTGGGCTGAGTCGGTTTTGCCAGCTTTAGGAATTCGCTTACGATAGTATTAACTCTGTCTATTTCATCAATAATTATGTCAAAATACTCGGCCTTCGGGCTGCCTTCAACCTCATTTTGCAGCAACTGAATAAATCCCTTGACCGAAGTCAGCGGGTTCCTTATTTCATGCACTGCCCCTGCGGCTAATTGACCAACCATAGCCAATTTCTCTGACTGGGCTAAAACTCTTTCTAGCCTGTCCGAACCCGACATTTCTCCGACAGCCAGAAAAGTTCCGATAAACTTGCCCTTGTTATCAAAAATGGGATGGGCCTCCGCTTCCACAGGCAACAAACTCTCAGACCCGTTGCTGATCAAAATTTCTCTTGTGCTTTGGATTTCAACAGTTTCCATCACTTTTTGCAGGAGGCCCAACAGTTCACATTGGTATGTGCCACAAAGTTCATCCATTATCTTTTGGTATGGTTTATCTAATACGTAGCCTTCGTTCATCTGCAGCAACAGTGTCATGGGCCGGTTTACACAAACTATGACCCCATCGCAGTCTGTTATCAGAACAGCAGTTTTGACATGGTCAAGAACAGTCTTATAAATTCTTGGTAAGCCTATAGGCACTATGCCCTGCCTATTAACGGCGGGCGTGTTTTTAGATAATCTTTCCCGGTTGGCTTTTTTTAGTTCCTCACCGACGACTAAACTTAGCCTGGGATAATTTATCGGTTTAGTAAGGATTCGCCTAACCCCAACGGCAAAAATCTGTTTTTTAAGCTCAATATTATTGTCAGATGTGAATGTTATTACCTCAAAATTCCCTTTAATACGGTTAATTGTTTTTAACTTTGTAAGGTCCCCGCTGTTTAAAACATCCAACATGACTATTCGCACATCATTTTGCACAACCAAAGCCTCTACTGCCGCCAAATCCCCAGTGTACAAAATATTATAGCCATCACTCTTTAACCGCCATTTTACAAGCTTTAAATTACCCCCGGGGTCAACGACCAGTACAGCAGGCCTATCCTCAGGGCTACACACCGTGGCATCATGTTCAATACAGTTGTCAATCATCTTGGTCCTCCGCCTCTTAGCTATGCAACCATTCCACCCACAACTGCACCGAGGGGCCAAACATGCACATTTTTCCAAAAACTATTCGCCGGAAGCAAGTTAAAACCCTCTCAAGAATCCTAAATCTTCTAAATATTTTACAAGAATTCGATTCCACATATTGGCGGTATTTTTTGATATAATAATCTTATGATTATTGGGGGTCGGTGAATTTATTATGTCAAACAACAATTGCCGGTTGGCCTTAACCTTGATTGGAATTCTATTTTTGCTTGCCTTTATAACCGGTTGTTCCGCCTTTACATTGCCAGAGCCGCAAATGGTGACTGCTTCTAAAATATTAGACGTCAATAACCGTACTATTACCGCTCTTTTCAAGCAGAACCGTGTTCAGGTGTCTATTAGTCAAATACCTGACGTAACCCAGAAGGCTTTTGTTGCAGTGGAGGATGCCCGTTTTTATCGGCATTTTGGTTTAGACCCGGTGCGCATTATTGGGGCCGCCTGGACTGATATTAAGGCCGGTAAGCTGGTAGAAGGCGGAAGTACCATCACCCAGCAAACCGTTAAAAACCTTTATCTTTCCAAGGAAAAAACCTTTGGCCGGAAGTTCACTGAGGCATGGCTCGCTATCCAGTTGGAGAGAAAGTACAGTAAAAAACAGATCCTGGAGATGTACCTCAACCAAATATATTTCGGCCAGGGTGCTTACGGGATTGAAACCGCGGCCCAAACCTATTTTGGCAAACCCGCTGCCCGGCTTGACCTGGCTGAAAGTGCTATGCTGGCAGGTTTACCAAAGGCACCAAATACTTATTCACCTTTTCAGAACTGGGAAGGTGCTAAGGGCCGTCAAAGCGTTGCCCTAAACCGGATGGTGGAAGCAGGATTCATCAGCTCTGCTGAAGCGGAAAAAGCCCGCGGGGAGAAACTTGTTTTAAAATCTTCGAGCAGTTCGAATGTTGACAAAGCCCCTTATTTTGTTAACGAAGTAATCAAATATGTCACTGAACATTACGAAAACGGAGCAGCAATGCTCTTTTCAGAAGGACTGACGATTTACACCTCCCTGGACCTAAATATGCAAAAAGCAGCAGAAAATGCTTTTGCTCAGGGACTGACCGACCGCAGGACCACACTGGAAGGTGCCCTGGTAGCAGTTGACCCGGCTAACGGTTATGTCAAGGCGATGGTCGGAGGCCGGGATTTCTCGCGGTCCAAATTTAACCGGGCTGTGCAAGCCCGACGTCAGCCCGGCTCCGCTTTTAAACCGTTTCTGTACACTGCTGCCATAGACCGGGGATATACTCAGGGCAGCACACTCACCTGTGAGCCCGTGGAATTTCCCGAAGGCACCGGACGGGTCTATAAACCCGCAGATTACGGGACAACACCGTATCATTACAGACCCTTCACTCTGAGAGAAGCGCTGGCAACCTCGGATAATGTGGTGGCAGTCAAACTGGCCAATGAAGTCGGGCCTGCAGCTATAATCGAGTATGCCAAAAAAATGGGCATTACAAGCAGCTTAAGGCCATATCTCTCTCTGGCTCTGGGGACTTCGGAAGTAACTCCGCTGGAATTGACCAATGCATATGCTACATTGGCCTCAGGGGGATTAAAAAATGAACCGTTGTTTGTTTTAAAAATAGTAGACAAAGACGGGCGGGTTATGGAGGAAAACAAACCTCGCCAACAGCGGGTAATATCTGGGACAACCGCCTTTTTAGTAACTGATATGCTGACAAATGTTTTACAGCCTGGCGGCACGGCACCAGGTGTTTCTTCCATCATAGCCCGGCCCGCAGCCGGCAAAACCGGGACAACACAGAATTATCACGATGCTTGGTTTGTCGGGTATACCCCCTCCCTTGCAGCCGGTGTCTATATTGGTTATGATGACCCCAGTAAGTCCGTT
>JAJZQD010000149.1 GCA_021847735.1 Bacillota bacterium
ACCAGCTTGCTCCAGTTTATCAGAATAATTCAGTGCAGCTTCAGCACGCAAATTTTATTAATGTTGATGTATTTTAGACTCCCCCATTATTTACATAAAGGACGAATCACCCGGTACCTACTCGTCACTTGTTACAGTGAAATAAAAAGTTGAAGGGCCGCTTTTGGCGGCCCTTCAACTTTTTTATTCACCTTAAAATAATCTTTTGTCACCTAATCTGTACCGCTTTACATCATAGCTCTGAGAGCTGCTCCATCCTGCGGCGGTAATCGGTTCGGCCACGGTTGTAAAACTGAATGGCGGTGTATCTGGCAGACTGTTTCCGGACATATCCTGAACTGCCCCCGCCGGTATATCAACAGTGTAGAGAGTACTGTATACCAGATCATTGACAGGAGTCAGGATCAGTGAAAAACTGGAGAAACTGTAAGTAAAGCTTACAACGGTAGCTCCTGAGGAGGTAATAGAAATTCCGTCTATGGCAGGTCCGGGTTGAACAGCCTCGTCAAAGTCTATAATTATCGGCGTATTGACAGGCGCTTCCAATGCCTGAGGAGATATACCTACTATGGAAGGTGGCGTAATATCAGAGGGAGCAGCTACTGTAACTTCACAATAGTCTGTATAACCCCCATCTACGGTTGTTACAGTAATAGTAGCAATTCCCGGTGCAACCGGTGTCACTAAACCGTTACTACTTACTGTTGCCACTAAGGGGGCGTTACTGGACCAGGATAAAGTCGTATTTGTAGCACTATCCGGTGTTACTATGGCACCTAAACTCTCCGCAGGACCACCCTGGACAAAGGTCAAACTGTTAACATTAAGACTAACACTTTGTACCGGCACAAGGGTCGGCAGGTAATCTAAGGCAACCCAGGCGGCAATGTTTGGCCTGTAATTGAAGTGGTCAGCATTCACTGAGAACACACCTAATTGAGTAGCACCAGCAGGAATAGCGGTACCTTGGGGAATACTCAGGGAATAACTTGTCGTCCCTTTGGCCACAGAGCCGATACTTGGCCCCAGTGGTGCGTTATAACTGTTAAGGAAATAAACTTCATAGTGGGTTAATGCCGTTTCATTAGCAGCGGGCTGCCATAACAGGTTTCCGGCTATCGTCCCAGCTAGAGCAGGTGACGGGCTGAATGTCAGATTTCTGGCCAAATCAGTGACTGTCACATTTGTTTGTTTTGTTGTATTCACCTGTCCGGCTGAATTAAGGGCATCAATATATGTTACTGTTACACTCTCCCCAATTCCTGCGCGTATTAAACCAGGCCCGGAACTTGCAGCAGGTGAAACAATGGTTACATATCCGATGAATGAATCGGAATTTACGCCCTCTTCTGTCAGGGTTATAGCAACTCCGGTGGGATCTGTAACCGAAGATTTAACATTTACCGCCACAGATTCCATTTTATTGTAATTCGTGTTCAGGTTGGCATCATCCACCTTGATCACAACCTGTTGGTCGGTAACATAAAATGGCTCTCCTGATGTTCCAACATACCCATCTACACCCGCTGTTTGAGCAGATGCCACCGTAAGGTTAAGGTTTTGCGTAAGGGTAGTATTATCCTGGATTTGGACCTGTACAGGAGTAGAATCAACATAAGGGGTTGTTAATGCTTGCAATAAATAATTCCCTTTAACAACGCCGTCCAAACGGAATCCACTGTATTGGTCAGTGTAAGCCGAATTCGAATCTGTTATTACGGCTTTCAATAAGTAAGTCCCTGCAGCAACGCCGCCCAAACTGAATCTACCGTATAGGTCAGTGTAAGCCGAATCCAGAATTTTACCCTCGGCATTTGTCAGTTGAATCTCAACATACCGGTTCACACCTGCCCCAGTAATTATTTTGTTGTCAGGGGACAGTATCCTGCCAATTACCTTGGGGGTTGTGAGAGTAATATCCCTGGTTTTCACTGTTCCATCTGTTGTAATACTGGAAGGTACTGCGTTGCTATAAATACTGTCAGGATCTTCAATAGATGTGGCCAGCAGGTATGTCCCGTTTGGAACCGGCGGGATACGATAAGTTCCATCCTCGTTTACATATCCGCTGCCAACCACTTTCCCGTTTAGATCCTGCAGTTCTACCTGAGCATATTCGTAACCTGTCAGCAAACCTGTATTGGGAGCCAGGACTCTGCCTTCCAGAGAGGGATAAGAAAGGTTGATATTCTGAGTTAGAGCAGTCCCTGCGGTGTAATTAATGTGAAGCCCACTAGGCACAACATACGGTGAATACCCGTAATATTCCACAAGCATTGAGTAACTACCCGTAGGCAGCAAATCACCAAATTTGTAGGTTCCATCTATGTTTACCTCTGTATATGTGCTATAACTATCTGAATATAAGTAAAGGAGCATCCTGCTTTTCTGAATAGAAGGAATGCTTGCCCCTGCCAGAACTGAAGGAATGCTTGCCCCTGTCAGAATAAAAGGATTGCCCTCAGGTGTGAGTACACTTCCGGTCAGAGTCGGGCCGTTTGTCAGGAAAATATCAACCGGCTGGGTGGAATTAGCATATACCTGTACATTCACTGGCAGTGAATCGGTATACGGATTTCCGACGCCCTCAACATGGGCAGTCAGGCTGTAAGATCCAGCACCGATCCCGGTAATTGTATATTTGCCGTCGAGATACAACGCTTGATATGGTGAATAATACGCGTCACCAAATGAAAACGAGACATCTGAATAGTCACTGGGAACAAATAGACTCCCATCGGGTTTAAAGACCCTTACCTCGATTGTGCCTGACCCGGGATTGCCTATCCCGCCGTTATCAACGGGCACATTGGCATAGCTAAGAATAACATTCTGTGTCAGCGGCGTTCCTTGATTGACGTGTATTGTCACAGGACGCGCAAAAAGGCTGGATTGATATTCCACGTAAAAATCAAGTTGGTAATCTCCGGTCGGCAGGCCGCCCAGTTGGAACCCGTTTACCCCGTTAGTGGAAATAGGCCGTTGCAGATAATCGGAATTCAACGGCATAATACTCAGGCTAAAGTACCCGGTATATGGGGTGAACCCATCAGGTAAATAAACAGTTCCGGAAACAGTAGGATTTGTCAGATATACCGCTGTTTCTAAATTTGCCCCTTCCGTGATGTGAACTGTCACAGGCAAAGCATCAGTAAACGATGAATTGCCCGAAACCAAAGTCCTTATTACGTAA
>JAJZQD010000037.1 GCA_021847735.1 Bacillota bacterium
GAGAAATTCACCGTCCTCCACCTGGAATGAAACATCCCTCAGTACCTCGGTAATTTCATCGCCATTCCTGTAGCTTTTGTACAAAGACTGAATGTTGATGCCCATGTAAAACTCCCTTAAACAGATGACTTAATTTAACAACCAAATCTATCTTTCCCATACGTCTGTGGAATATTATACCCGGCACGGGTGAGAATACTAAAATGTTTGTCCCGCATTAACTGTTGGGACACCTTTTTGTGTCTCGGAACCTCATTTTGGAAAAACTATCGTAAAAAGCCCTTAATGTTTTATGGGATAGATTGGGGCCATTTTTTAACAGTTGACATATTCCTTTAGGTAGTAAATAATTTAGTTTGTAAATGATTTAGTCAGTAATGAGTAGAGGTGATAAAAGAATGCAAATGGAGGAAAAAACGATTCTCGCCCGGGAACTGGCCCGGACCATTTCCCAATTTTGGCGGGTTGGCAGGCCGCACGGTTCTTTGCAGGGAATCAAGCAGAGCGAATTTATACTCTTAGGCACTCTAATACATTGTGCAGGTCCCGATTGCAGGGGGATTAAGATTTCTGATTTGAGTACACAACTGCAGATTACTCCTGCCGGTGTTACTCATATGATTAATTCCCTGGAGGAAGGCGGGTATGTGGAACGCCTGGCAGATTCTGCAGACAGGCGGGTTGTCCTTGTTAAGCCGACTGCCAAAGGGAAACAGGTTATCGAAAGCATGAAGGTGGAACACCTTGAAAAATTAAAAGGTTTGGTCGGTTTTCTGGGGGAACAGGACAGCAAAGAATTAATTAGACTTTTATCATCTACACTAACTTATCTTAAAGAAAGGCGAGATCATAATGCAGATAAAGTCCAAACGTAATATTTTACTTATAGGGTTGTTTTTAGGAATGTTTTTTTCTGCTCTCGACCAAACAGTTGTCGGAACCGCCATGCCGAGAATTATTGGCGACCTGGGTGGTTTAAGTATTATGGCCTGGGTAACCACCGCATATATGTTGAGTTCTACAACGGTTGTTCCCATCGCCGGCAAGCTGGCTGATTTGTTCGGCCGCCGTGTGGTGTATGTAGCAGGAATCTTAATTTTTATGGTTGGGTCTGCTCTATGCGGAACCAGTCAAAATATGACCCAGTTGATTGTATTCCGTGGCCTGCAGGGAATAGGCGGAGGAATTATGATGCCAATGGCCATGACAATTATCGGGGATATTTTCCCTCCCGAAAGGCGTGGAAAGTGGCAGGGAGTCATGGGCGCCATATTTGGACTTTCCTCTATCGTCGGTCCCACAATTGGAGGCTATATAGTTGATAATGTCTCCTGGCACTGGGTGTTTTATGTCAATCTACCGGTTGGCATCCTGGCCGCCGTTACTATATTTTTAGGCCTGCACGGTGAAAAACGTTTGAAAGATAAAGTGGTTATTGACTATACGGGAGTAGTTACTCTTGTAGTAGGGGTGATTTCCCTCTTGCTGGGCTTAAATCTAGGAGGAAAAGACTTCCCCTGGTCTTCCTGGCAGATATTCGGGTTGTTCGGTACCTCTTTTGTATTTTTACTGGCCTTTATTATCGTAGAAAAAAAGGCGGAAGACCCGATTTTAAGTTTGGACTTATTTAAGAACAGGGTTTTCACAGTAGCAAATATTATTGGATTTTTGATGGGGTTAGGGATGTTTGGTTCAATCATGTTTTTACCATTTTTCCTGCAAGGGGTAGTCGGGATTAGTGCCACCAGGTCAGGCAATACAATGATTCCCATGATGATGGCCATGATGCTGACCAGTATAATTGGGGGGCAGCTCATAACTAAAGTAAGTTTTCGGGCCATGTTTATAGCAGGGATGAGTTTTATGGCAGTTGGTTTTTACCTGTTGAGCACGATGACAGTGAATACTACACAATTGATGGCAATTTCATATATCGTTGCCCTGGGGTTTGGGATGGGTTTAATTATGCCGACAGTAACAATAGCGGTACAGAACGCGTTTCCACCCGAACTGCGCGGGGTAGCTACCTCCTCAACCCAGTTTTTCAGGAGCATTGGCGGTACTCTCGGTATGACGGTGTTGGGAGTAGTTATGAATCATCAATCCAGTAGTTTACTTGAAAAAAACTTTTTCCCTAAAATTCAAAGTATTCCAGGATTACAAACAGGGCCTTTCGGCAGTGTGCTGCAAAAGGCGCACTCTAACCCGCAGAGTTTGTTCAATCTGCTCCTGAGTCCGGATACCCTGGCAAGAATCCCTGTGCAGTTACAGCAAGTTTTGCTGCCACCTCTTAAAGCTGCCCTGGCAGACTCACTTCATACGGTTTTTCTGGTGGCGATGTTCATAGTAATCTCAGGTGTAGTCGTCAGTCTGCTAATGGGTAATGCAAGAATAGAAAAAAAATCCCACAGACCTGCTTTACAGGAAGCAGGAATGGAGCTGCTGGCTGAAGGAGTTAATTTTGAAGTAGAAGGGCCCCCTGAAATAGAACCTGACCTGATAGAAGGTACAAAGAGTGAGTTCACAAAAGCAAGTTATTATATGAAAAAGCGGGCCAAAAAATAAACACTGTTGGCGTAAGGGGTGCCCGCCCTGTTTTTTTGAAGCGGGATAGCTGCCATAACTTGTTCCAATTAGTTTAATCACTTTGTCAAAAATAATTTCCTTTGACTTTATTCCGATGAATAAGTCCCGGAGAGGGCAAGTAAAATGTATTAAAAGAACTTTGCATGCCCTGGGAGGGATAAGAAATGGCCTGGCTGGATAATGATGTGCAAAAAAGGCTGATTATGCTGTTGAATTTACCGCGGTCGGTTCCCCTGGTATGGAACCTGGCCTGGGACAAAAGGGTCCAGTGGCCAAACAAGCTTCTCTTTTTAGGGGGGGCGTTGGCTTATTTCCTGATGCCTTATGACATCATTCCTGACTGGGTTCCCCTGCTGGGCCAGTTGGATGACCTGGCTGTACTTTTCCTGTTAATGGAGCGCTTTGTGGCCGGCACACCGGAACAAATAATAAACCAGTACTATTAAACAACAAATTCCAATTCAGTAGAGTAAAATACGTGTAATTGAGCGCTGTCGGGGTGGTAATTAAGGGAACCACCCCGATTGTTTTTATCTAATTCATATCAGCGTTCATCTGTGGCCGATAAAAAAACTGCGTTTTCTTGGAGGGGTTTTGGCTGTTTGATGGAAATGATATATTAGAAGGGTAAGGAGGGATGGAAAATGCTGTCTGCGGATTTTCTGTCGGTGGCAAGGGGTGAAAGGTCGGCAGACCTGGTCCTCAGGAACGCCAGAGTGGTGAATGTTTTTACGGGTGAGACCGTTGAATCAAGTATTGCTATACATAATGGATTCATAGTTGGCCTCGGGGACTATGCGGGCTATGCTGAACATGATTTGCAGGGCCGCTATGTGGTCAAAACCTGGAAACCCTTGTCCCGGTGGTAAACTACCAAAATGCCGGCAGGTTTATGTTTGTGACCGATGACATCCACCCTGACGACTTGTTGGGCGGACATCTCAATCTCATACTTAAAAAGGCAGTGAAAATAGGGCTTGACCCGATACTGGCCATAAGAATGGTGACTATTAACCCGGCAGTGTATTTCGGCCTAAAAACCCTTGGTGCGGTGGCGCCGGGTTACCAGGCAGACATGGTGCTCCTGGATGACCTGCACGAATTCCAACCGATACAGGTATATAAAAAAGGGGACTTGGTTGTCGAACGGGGGAAACCGGTAAGGGAATGGGCCCGGGAGAATTTTCCCGTGATGACCGGTATGAATGTCAGGTTACCGGATAAACCCTTTGAAATTAAGGCACGCAAAGAAAAAATGAAAGTAATTGAGGTTATCCCCGGCCAAATCGTTACACGCAAAGTGATTGCCGAACCTAAAAGAAATAAAAGGGTTGGCAGTTTCAGATATACAAAAGGATATTCTGAAGGTCGCAGTTGTAGAACGACATACCGGTTCGGGCAATGTCGGCCTTGGATTTGTGCGCGGGTTCGGCCTGTGTGACGGCGCCATGGCATCCTCTGTCGCCCATGACAGCCACAACATTATTGTTGTAGGTGTCGAAGACAATGACATGGAAATTGCCGTAAGGGAGATAATGAACATGGGAGGCGGGTTGGCCGTAACTGCCAAAGGCTCGGTTAAGGCCAGGCTGCCGCTTGGAGTGGCAGGCCTGATGTCAGATATGGAAGCCGAAGAAGTTGCAAGTAAGGTAGAAGAGTTAAAAAGAGCAGCCGGTGAGTTGGGGTGCAGCTTGGCAGAACCATTTATGGCTATGTCATTTTTATCCCTGCCGGTAATCCCTGATTTAAAAATAACCGACAAGGGACTTGTTGATGTTACCAGGTTTAAGTTCACACCCTTATTCGGGGAGGAGTGAGTAGTTGATAACCCTCAAGAGCAAAGAAGAAATTGAACTGATGCGCACAAGCAACAGGCTTGTGGCAAAATTGCTGGAAAAACTCAGAAAATTAGTTACCCCGGGCATTACGACCGGGGAACTTGATGCCATTGCCGAGGATTTTATCCGTAAAAATGGTGCTGAGCCTACCTTTAAGGGATATGTAGAGTATCCCGCGTGTATTTGCGCATCTGTAAACAACGAAGTGGTTCACGCTATTCCGGGGAAGCGGGCGCTGAAAAACGGTGACATCATCAGTATTGATGCCGGTCTGAGAATAAACGGTTATTGTGGCGATGCAACAATCACAGTCCCGGTCGGGTCGATTTCCAGGGAAGCTGCCAGGCTCATCAAGGTGACGGCCAAGGCCCTTGAAATCGGGATTGCTCAGGCTGTCCCCGGCAACAGGATAGGGGATATCTCCCATGCCATCCAATTCTTTGTGGAAGGTCAGGGATATTCTATTGTCAGGGACTTCGTCGGGCATGGCATTGGCAGGCAAATGCACGAGGACCCCCAGGTGCCCCATTTTGGCCAGCCGGGTACCGGCCCGATGCTCCAGGAGGGAATGGTGATAGCCATAGAACCTATGGTAAATGTGGGTGGCTACAAGTTAAAAATCCTGGATGACGGGTGGACGGCGGTCACAGTGGACGGTTCATGGTCAGCCCAGTTTGAGCATTCGGTGGCTATAACAGCCAAAGGACCTGATATCTTGAGTAGGTTGTAGAGTTGTCTCTCCGCCTCACGGCTCCGAGAGGGTAGGAGGTTTGCGTCCCGCAAACTTTCAGATTAGATTAAAAAGCAAACACAGAGGAGACTGAGGACACAGAGAAAAACTAGCGGTTCAATCTGTCGCAGCATTCTTCCTCTGTGGCCTCTGTGCGCTCTGTGGTATGTTTTTGGAAGTCTTTCGAAGGCGTAAAATGTGTCTGTAAATATAACCATACCAGGCGCAGAGCCTATTCAGCTTGGGTATAGGGTCGGAGGGTATCTACAATAAAATTATTAAAACAATAACAATAAAATAGATAATATTTAGTATAGAAGGGATCAATCTGTTCCAGCACTCTCCCTCTGCGCCTCTGCGGTTGTTTTTTGAAACTAACTGGCGGGCATGTGCTGGGTTATACAGTGGATTCCGCCGCCCCATTGGTTTACATTTTCAGCGTCAATGCCAATTATATCGCGCCCGGGGAATACACTCCGGAATGTACCCTTGACCTGGTCTTCCGTGGTTTTCAGTGTATCTGAACGGCCCGGTTTCCAGTAAGTCTGCATCAGTACTGCACCGTTTGTGACAGCATAGTTCAAATAGCTGCGCACAGGTACTTCACCCCCAGTTTTGTCTGCCTCCGAGTAAAGCGTAGGCGGCATCGGAATCCGGATAATGCGCAGCGGTTTTCCATCCTGGTCAGTGGAATTCTGCAGAATCCTGTAGTTTTCTTCCATACGCAGGTACGAATCATTTGATGCCGAGCTTGCATACCTGTCCCCTGGCAGGACCTGAGCCAACAGTACCGTATTGGGATCTGCAAAACGTGCTATTTCATTGATGTGTCCGCTTGTAATCGAGTCATCTTCAGCAAGACCTTTTTTAAGCCATATGACTTTCTTCACCCCGAGAACCCTTTTGTATTCATTTTCAATCTGCTGCTTGGTCATTCCGGGGTTGCGTTTAAGGGTGACCGATTCCGTGGACATCAGTGTACCCTTGCCGTTTGACTCTATGGCACCACCTTCAGTGATTAGGTTTGTATTGATAACCGGAAGCCCCAGCAGTTCAGCAGTGTGCTTGTCAACTTGGCCTTCGACATTGATATAGTTCTGATTACCATCCCTGCTGTAGTTGTTAAAACCGAAATTTACGACACGGAGCTTGTTCTGGTCGTCTTTGACGAATATCGGCCCAACATCCCTGGCCCATATGGACATATGGTTTACGATGTAGTAGCTGACGTTGTTACCTGAATAGCCGCTTGTTTGGAGTAAATTTTTGATCTGCGAGATTTCTTCTGCGCTCTGTGATATAAGGTTAACCCTTATATATGGGGCAAAAGCCTTAATAATACTGATCATGACGGGGTTTACAGGGCGGCTGCCGGCGTTGTACACCTCTGTCGGCCACTGCATCCAAATAGCCTGCTGTTTTTCGAATTCACCCGGGAATATAGGATCCTGTCCACCGGATTTATTCAATTTGTACTGCTTGTTGTTGAAGGCTCCAAAAATCAGCATTATGAGAATGAATCCCGAAGCAATTGCAATAATTGAACCATACATTATTCTTGAACCGCGTTTTTTCACCATATCCCCACCTTCTTAATATTATCAAAGGTATTATTCCCGTTTTTCAACTTTATAAAAAATTGTTTCTACGCCCTACGGGCTCCGAGAGGGTAGGAGGTTTGCGTTTCGCAAACTTTCAGATAAATATAAAACCTCCCCAGGCTTCCTGTTTACGTTGGCCCTTTGATGGGCAACATAAATAAAAAGGAATCATGGGGAGGGTTAGTTATGGAGACATTTCTGAGGTCCAGGGTTCCCTGGGAGGCAGGCCCCAACCTTAAGGAAATGACGGACGAGGTAGGAATTGACATGGACAGGTTTGTAGAAGCCATCGGCGCCGGTAAAGGGGACATGGAAATGTCTCAGGAATTCGGGGTCGGCGAAAAGACTGTCGCCTGTCTAAAGGAACACTTTTTCAGAAAAGGCCTGGGCACCACTGTAGGCCAGGACTAAAAAAGCCAGCCCCTTTTTATTTCCCAGTATCAAAAAAGGGCATCCTTTTTGCTTTTCGCAAAGGAAAAGGAAGAGGCAGGTATGTTCCGCAGAGCGAGGCTGACGTCCGCCAACCGCCGTCGGGGGTCTCTGCGCTTCAGCGCTTAGAGCCCCGTTGTGCCCCGCGGGTAGATCCACGCATACGGGAGCGGTTTGCCGGCTGAGTTGTGGCTTGCTCGGAGGAATATACCTGCCTCTTCCTTGCCTAAATTGCCAAAAAGCAAAAAGGCTGTCCCTTTTAGTCAACGTTGTTTATCCACCCCCAGCTTTCTACTGGCTCATCCAACGCTTCTTCGCTTTTTTTTTCCTTTGCATCTTCCCGCAGGCTTTCTGCCTCGTCATAACCATAAAACGAATCCGTCGAGTAGATTGGGTCTGTGTAGTAATTTACCGAAACATTGTATGGCGGAAACGGAGATTTTTTCGCATTCTTATCGGATTCCTTCATAAGAATTTCACCTCCAATTAAATAATATTATACTCCGGTGAATAATCCAATATCCAATTACAGACGATAAAAACGAAAAATACCTGGATTGAGCTAAAAATGGGGAGATATACTTGTGGTTAAATGGATATTGCTGTTTATCGCCGTTCCCGTGGCAGAGGTAATTATTTATATTAAACTGGGCAAAATCATCGGGCTCCTTCCCACCCTTGCCCTGATTTTTGGGACGGGAATTGCCGGGGTTATTTTAGCCAGACAGCAGGGGTTTCAAATTATGAACGCAGTCAGAAGGGAAATAGCGGTCGGCAGGGTCCCCGGCAACCAACTGATTGACGGGTTGCTAATCCTGATCGGGGCCGTTTTTTTAATTACCCCCGGCCTCCTGACAGACCTGGCCGGCTTTTTCCTGTTGGTCCCCTTTACCCGGGTGCGGGTGCGTGAATTCCTGAAAAGAAGGATAAGGAAATGGATAAGGGAAGGAAAGACAAGCATTCTCATGCGTTACCGCTAGATGCCCGCCAGGGCATCATATTTTTAATGGCACTTTTAAGCAGGTTGTGATATAATATTCAAAATTGAAAGCAGGTAATCAATACAGGGAAGGAGTGGGGACATGGCAAATAACCGAGTTGTAAAAGAAGGCCTAACTTTTGATGATGTGCTGCTAATCCCGGCAAAATCCGGGGTACTTCCCCGGGAGGTAGATACTACTACAATTCTGACTAGGAACATTAAACTTAATATTCCCCTAATGAGTGCCGGAATGGATACCGTCACCGAGTCCAGGCTGGCAGTGGCTATGGCCAGGGAGGGCGGAATAGGTATTATCCATAAAAACATGCCCGTTGAGCAGCAGGCTATGGAGGTAGACAAAGTAAAACGCTCTGAGCATGGCGTTATTACTGACCCCATATCGCTGTCCCCTGATCACCCGGTTAGCGATGCCCTGGAAATAATGTCACGGTATAGGATTTCGGGCGTCCCTATCACAGTTGACAACGTATTGGTAGGTATTTTAACAAACCGCGACCTCAGATTCGAAACAGACTACACCAGAAGCATCAATGATGTAATGACAAAGGAAAACCTGATTACGGCTCCCCTGGGGACAACCTTAGAAGGTGCCAAACAAATACTTCTCAACCATAAGGTAGAGAAACTACCCATTGTTGACAGCCAGAATCACCTCAAAGGACTTATCACCATCAAGGACATCGAGAAGGCCAGAATTTATCCCAATTCCGCCAAGGACAGTAAAGGAAGGTTGGTAGCCGGGGCGGCAGTGGGGGTATCCAAAGATATGATGGAAAGAACTGAGGCTCTGGTCAGTGCCAAGGTGGATGTCATTTGCATAGATACCGCCCACGGGCATTCCAAAGGTGTGCTGGAAGCGGTTTATATGATAAAATCCAAGTACCCGGGAGTTGAAATTGTGGCCGGTAACGTAGCGACCGCCGAGGCCACCAGGGATTTGATCAAGGCAGGCGCTGACTGTGTCAAAGTGGGAATTGGGCCCGGGTCAATCTGTACAACGAGAGTCGTGGCCGGGATAGGAGTTCCCCAGATTACAGCTATCGCCGACTGTGCTGAAGAAGCCGCCAAACACGGTATCCCCATTATCGGGGACGGCGGAATAAAATATTCCGGAGACATCACCAAGGCGATTGCTGCCGGCGCTGATGTGATTATGATAGGCAGTCTCTTTGCCGGCACGGAGGAAAGCCCCGGTGATATAGAAATCTACCAGGGCCGGAGTTTCAAGGTATATCGCGGTATGGGTTCCCTTGGTGCCATGAAAGAAGGCAGCAAAGACCGTTACTTCCAGGAAAACGAATCGAAGTTCGTACCTGAAGGAATTGAGGGCCGGGTACCCTATAAAGGATCATTGTCGGAAACGGTATACCAGCTTGTGGGCGGGCTAAGGGCAGGTATGGGGTACTGCGGTACAAAGAATATTAGTGAGCTTAAGACCCTGACCAGCTTTATCAGGATTACCAGCGCCGGTCTCAGGGAAAGCCATCCCCATGATGTGACAATAACCAAAGAGGCGCCAAATTACAGTTTATAAATTGGATATTGGAAATTTCCGATTATTGGTGATATAATAAATATCATAATATTTCAATGGGGGTGGACCAGTAAATGGTTGACAGGGAAACCCTACGCATCGTTTTGGATGAGTTTTTGGCGGGTGAAATCACCCAGGATGAGGTTTCCGGGTGGGCATATGAAATGATTACCCAGTACGGTGAACCAAAGGACCAATTGGTTACGGAAGTCCTGTACAATCTGGTTAGTTTTGACGATATGGGGCTCATATTTGAACAATACCGTCCCAGCCGGGAAAAACTCCAGTATTTTGCTATCTGGCTGGAGAATAAAGGAGACTGCAACTGGGACCAGTATACTACTATATTTGATCCGTGCAAGCTAATGTAACAAATCTTAAAGTTACTTTTACCGGGGCCTTAACGTACGCTAAGTACGCCTTCGGCCTCGGTAACTGTTTGTTATGAAGAGTTATTGGGAGAGGTGTTTAGTTTGTTTGGGTCAATACCTGAGGTAAAAGCAAGACTGACCAAACAGAATTACCTGATAAACAACAGGGTGGCAACTGCCGTTTACCTGGCTGTTAACCTACAAAAGCCTTTATTGATTGAAGGGCCGGCCGGAGTGGGCAAGACCCAGTTGGCCAAGGCGGTGGCCAAGGCAATGGACACCGAACTTATCAGGCTGCAGTGCTACGAGGGTTTAGATGAGTCTAAGGCTCTTTTTGAATGGAACTACCAGAAGCAGCTCCTGCGGATACAGGCCAACCACTTAACTGAAAAGACCTGGGAAGAAACAAAAGCCAATATATTCTCGGAAGATTTTTACCTGGCCAGGCCGCTCTTAAAGGCCCTTCGGGCTGAGCGCCCGGTGGTGCTGCTGGTGGACGAGCTTGACAAGAGTGATGAAGAGTTTGAGAGCTTTCTGTTGGAAGCCCTGTCCGATTACCAGGTGTCTATCCCTGAGTTGGGAACTGTCAAAGCCACATCCATCCCGGTTGTTATTCTGACCAGTAACAATTACCGGGATTTTAGTGATGCTCTGAAGAGGCGCTGCATTCATTTATATATTGATTACCCTTCTTTTGACAGGGAACTGGCCATTGTCAGGCTTAAGGTTCCAGGAATCAAAGAGGCTTTGTCCGAAAGAATGGTTGCTTTTGTCCAGTCCCTGCGCAAAATGGGCCTGAAAAAAGCACCCAGCATCTCCGAAACTCTTGACTGGGCCCGCACTCTGGTGTTATTGGGTGCCGACAGCCTCGACGAGGAGCTCGTGACCAACACTGTTAACATACTGCTGAAATACCAGCAGGATATCAAAAAGGTCGAAGAGCGGATAGGGGGTTTGCTGCCGGAATAATGTCCGGCGGGATTTATGGACAGAAATATCCTGGAATTTGCCACCCTGTTAAGAAAGGCCGGGGTCAAGGTTTCCCATTCCGAAGTTGCCGACAGCCTTCAGGCATTGTCTTTAGCCGGGTTGGAAAAGGGGGTCTTTTACGACTCCCTGGCGGTGACAATGGTCAAAGACTGGTCGGATTTTAACATTTTTGATAAGATATTTAACTACTATTTCGACCCGGAATTTTTCGGCCACCGGGAAGAGGCACTAAAACGGTGGCCTAAATTAATGCTGCCCCTTCAGGGCGAATCGGGTTGTTCGGGTTCCGACCCGGTTTCCGGAAAAGGCCGGAGCCAGGACTCAGAGCACGATGCCGGAACCGACCGGGGCCGTTCAACAGGTTTTGGCCAGGGGCAGGGCCTGGCGACAGCCGCCATAGATGACTTTATGCAGGTTGTAAAGATTGGCTGCCATGAGGATATGGCCGACATAGTTAAAAAGGGTGTGAAGAGCCTGGGGGCCATCAGGGAAGAAGACCTCCGGGATATGAAGGCTGCTGTCAGGCAGGTGAAGGTTTTCCTCGAGTGGAACATGGGGGTCTACAGGCTGGAAAGAGAAGCATGTGAAGTTGATGAGTCGGTATCACTGAAGTGGCAGGAGCGCCTTACTGAAATGGAGGAAATGCTGTACAGGGAACTGGAAAAGGCCATTATTAATCAACTGGGGCAGGAAGCGCTTGATACTATTCTATTCAGGGAAAACCTTAATGAAATTGATTTTTACTCAATTTCCGCTCCCCAGACAGCTGAAATTAAAAAGAAAATCAGCAAACTAGCCCATAAACTGGCCACCAGGCTTTCCTTTAGGCGGAGACGGGCAAAGCACGGAAAAATCGACCTGCCGAAAACCATCCGCAAATCAATGGCGACCGGAGGCGTTCCGATTAAACCGGCCTTTCGGGACCGGTATCCCACCAGGCCCGAGATTGTTATCCTTTGTGACATATCCGGCTCAGTCCGGATATTCAGTGAATTCATGCTTCAGCTGGTTTATTCCATCCAGAACAGGTTTGTTCACGTACGGTCATTTGTGTTTGTGGATACTCCCGACGAAGTTACCCAATACATGCACAACCGGGAGATAGAAGACGGTATCAGGGATATATATAATAAGGCGCGATTTTCCAAAACAGCGTTTTCCGACTACGGTCAAATGTTTATCGAATTCTGTGAAAATTATCTGGCTGTCCTAAACAAAAAGACTACTCTTATTGTCATAGGTGATGCCCGTAATAATTATCACAGGGCTCATACGGACTATTATCAAAAAATGTGTGAAGAAGTAAAAAAGGTTATCTGGCTAAATCCTGAACCCAGCGAGAATTGGGACAATGAGGACAGTATAATGTCAGTCTACGGTCCATTTTGCCACCAGGTTTTTGAGTGCAGAAACCTCCAGCAGTTAGACCGGGTGGCCAGAAAAATAATCTGAAAGGTAGTACGCAGCAAATAACTTCGGCACCCTTTGACAATGTTGGCGGTTAATATCATGGTATAATTTCAACGGTAATTAAATAAAATTAGATAAGACCGTTGATAGCCATCCGGTCGGCCCAAACTGATTGTTAATGATTGGGAGGAGGCCTGCCATATGGACCTTGCCGATATGATCAAGAAGAAGCAGCAGGAACTGATTACGCTTGCGGAAAAGAAAGATTGTATCTTGACTGACCCCGAGGTGTACGAACAGAGTTGTGTGATTGACAAGATGATAGTGGAATTAATGAAATCGAGTGAACCACAAAGATAGGCCTTTAACACGGGCCTTTTTTATTAAAAAGATATTGACGGCTAATTGAAAAATGTTTATAATTGAAAATGAGAATAAATCTCACTTTTTTAATGCAGCAACAATGAAAATGATTATCATTCACAGAGGGGGTGGTTACATATGAGATTGGATAGGTGTAAACGCGGCCAGTTAATTAAAGTGTCGTTGATTGATAACCCGGATGTCAGGGCCCAGGCTATAAGGTTTGGTATAGCCGAAGGCGAGGTTGTAAGTTGTGAAGAAATTTTGCCGGCCGGACCGGTGGTGGTTCGCAAGAATCACCAGGAAATTGCAATTGGCAGGGGGTTGGCCCGGCAGATAGAGGTAGAGCATATCATTTAACGAGCCCCGGGAGACGTGGTGAAAGGAGATGAAGCATATGCATTGTCATGATTTAGGAATCAAAATAGATATTCCTCCAGAGGCCAGGATGATTGTTCTGGCCGGTAACCCGAATGTCGGCAAGTCTGTGTTTTTCAATGCGCTGACCGGGTTGTATGTTGATGTTTCCAATTATCCGGGGACAACTCTGGAAATTTCTCACGGCAAATTCGGACCCGATGTGGTTATTGACACACCTGGGGTCTATGGTATTTCGTCCTTTAATGACGAGGAGAAGATTGCCCGTGATATTATTCTTAGTGCCGACGTGGTTATAAACATAGTTGACGCTGTTCACCTGGAGCGGGACCTGTTTCTGACCCAACAGGTTATTGATACCGGAATTCCTGTGGTAGTTGCCTTAAATATGCTGGATGAGGCGGTTCGCCAGGGGCGGCAGGTGGATGTTGACCTTTTAAGTGATTTACTTGGGGTACCGGTTATCCCCACGGTGGCCACCCAGAAAAAAGGGATTGAGGAACTAAAGGCTGCTGTCAGTTACGCCCGCTCCGGTCATATAGACCACGAACTCCACAGTAAACTGCACTTGCTGCATGACAGGGTAGGAAACCAGGGGGAAGCCCTGTTAATACTGGAAGGTGACCCTATTGTGGCAGAAAGACATGGGATTAAACCTGGGAACGACCGGGAAGAGATATACCTGATGAGGAGGGCCAGGGTCAACGATATCGTCGGACATGTTGTCAGGCAGACCAGCCAAGGCGCCAGTATGGGCACTGTATTAGGGCGTCTGATGATTCAACCCCTTACCGGGGTGCCCATACTCGCTGTTTTCCTATACGCAATGTACAAGTTTATCGGTGTATTTATTGCCGTGGATATCGTAAATTTTACAGAAAAAATAATCATGAAAGAAAAGTACGAACCCTTTGTCAGGGCTCTGGTAGGGCATTACATTCCCCAAAAGACTGCCCTGGGGACTATCCTGACAGGAGAATTTGGCGTTTTGACGATGACTGTTACTTATATTCTGGGACTTTTGTTACCGCTGGTTATCGGTTTCTATTTGGCTCTTTCGGCTTTTGAGGATTCGGGATATCTACCGCGGATCGCTACTTTGACTGACAGGGCTATGACCGGCATCGGCCTAAACGGGAGGGCCGTCATTCCCATCATCCTGGGATTTGGATGTGTCACCCTGGCCACTATTGTTACCCGACTGCTGGGTTCCGAAAGGGAACGTCGAATTGCGGTGTTTCTTTTGGGACTTGCAATACCCTGTTCTGCCCAGTTGGCCGTTATTGCCGGCTTAATCAGCAGGGTAAGCGGGGCTTATGTATTTTTGTTTGCACTGACAATTTTCACTGTCCTGGCTGTGGCGGGCACTATGTTAAACAGGTTCCTGCCCGGTGAATCCACTGACCTGCTAATTGATCTGCCACCGTTACGGCTGCCCAGAATTGAAAATGTCCTGAAAAAAACTTTTACGAAGTCATACAATTTTTTGGCTGAAGCTACACCCTTATTTGCCGTCGGCGCCCTACTAATCGGAATTCTCCAGGTAACCGGGCTGTTGGACGTTCTTCAGAAACTATTGGCCCCGCTTACTGTGGGTTGGCTGGGCCTGCCAAAAGAAGCGGCCAACGCCTTTATTATGGGGTTTGTGCGGCGGGACTTCGGGGCTGCTGGACTGGCCAGCCTGCCGCTCAGTGAGATCCAGACTATCGTGGGGTTAATTACGATTACCTTGTTTGTGCCCTGTATTGCTTCCCTTCTCGTAATTTTTAAGGAACGCGGGAGGAGAGAGGGACTGATTATATGGCCAGCCATCCTTTCTCTGGCCTTCTTTATTGGCGGCCTGGTGGCCCAGGGTTTCAGGCTGTTTGGCTCGGTATATGCCGTCATTGGGGCAGTGGCAGTTATTTTGCTGGCTGCCGTGATTATCGGAAAAATGCCCAAACCCGGGAATACTTCCCCCATCGACCAGAATGTCAAACAGCGGTCTTCGGTCTAAACTACCTGGTAACGGAGGGATAATTTATGTTCAACGACTGCCCAAAGAAAAAGGCGGGACCGGTGTTTATTTTATGTCCCACCTGCCACAACAAAATGCAGGATTTGACTCTTTTGCGGTGTCCCAGGTGTTTTGCCCAGTTGTATAAAACGGGGTGTGATGGTAACTGCAACAAGTGTGAGGGCAAAAAGTAGGGTTTGACAATGTTTTCGCTGTTACCATATAATTAGTTGAGAGGATTGGTGGAGTATTTAAAAATAAGGGGTGGATGGGTTGCAGCATACCATCGATGCAGTCAAGCAGAAACTGTCTGACAGGGAATACAAACTTACCGCGCAGAGAAGAGTTGTCCTGGAAGTGTTTATCAAAAGCCCTGAGAAACACCTCAGTGCCGAAGATGTTTGGGGAATGGTCAAGAAAATGCACCCCGAAATCGGACTGGCTACTGTATACCGGACCCTTGACCTTTTTGCGGAGCTTGAGATCCTGCAGAAAATGGATTTCGGTGACGGCCGGGGCAGATATGAGTTCTGCGAGACCGAGGTTCACCATCATCACCACTTGATTTGCCTGAAGTGCGGTTTGGTGGCCGAGGTTGAGGACGACCTGCTGGAAACCCTGGAGTCGGTCATTGAAAAAAATAAATTTTTTGAGATTGTTGACCACCAGGTTAAGTTTTACGGGTATTGTGAAAAATGCCGTCAGGCTAAAAACACTCAGTAGCCATTCCGTGCAGTTATGTTGACTGCACGGGTTTATCCCAATTCCAAGACTCCACCTTCTATTAGGTGGAGTTTCCACTTTTCTGCTTCAGTGGGGGTAGAGTCCCCCACTGAAGTTTCGATGTTCAGCTTTAGCTGAACGAGTTCACTTAGTTTCTTAGGGTAGACTAGATTAATAAGAATAAATGTTCTATAGCAGGAAAAAGGTCGATAAATGTAGTAATAATTAGTGTAGAATTTTTTACCTGAATTACATAATTACTGGCATACTCCGCGAAAGCGGGGGGCGCAAAGCTATGGGTCTACGGCCGGAAGGCTAGGATAGCCAAGTTGCATTAATTCTTGGTCTTCTGCCTGTTCCTCCGGGAGCAGGCTTTATCATTACAAAACCCGTGTTGTCAGGAAATAAGCCGGTTAGGTGGTAATGTATATGACCTGGGTTATTCCTTCAGTAATTGCAACATTATGCGGCACCTTTGTGCTTACCTTGGTGTACTGGCACCTGTATTCTCAGTACCGCGAACGGTATATAGGCATTTGGGCCGTTGGCTGGTCCGTTTATACTGTGAGGTTTGTGTTTGAATTACTGATGAATTTACACCCTGAAATGATGGTCTTGGTTGTCGGACAGCAGCTGGCAACCTTGGTCAGCGGCATTTTTGTACTGTGGGGTACTCACGCCTTCTTAGGCAAACCGGTTTCCCGGTGGATGGTATATGGGGCCATACTGGATACACAATGGATGATTTCCGGGATTTCATTGCATGCCTCATGGCTGGTGCTTAATTTACCAACCTTCATTTTTATGGGATTAATCTATTGTTGGACAGGGGTAGTATTATTACGTTCCAGGGATATTAAGGGGTTTGGCAAACAATTTACCGGGTGGGCCTTTATTTTATGGGGTATTCATAAAGCGAATTATCCGTTCATAAAAACTATAGCCTGGTTAGCGCCCATCGGATATCTTACAGCTGCCCTGCTGGAACTTACAGTGGCCATCGGTACTTTGCTGGTCTATTTCCAAAAGGTGAGGCAGGACTTAGGTTCGGGTGAAGAAAGGTTTAGATTACTGGCCGAGAACGCCCAGGATATGATTTACAGATACCGGTTTAAGCCGGTTCGCGGATTTGAATATGTAAGCCCTTCGGCCACGGCAATAATCGGTTACACCCCTGAGGAGCACTATGCTGACCCTGACCTGATTTTTAAAGTAGTTCATCCTGATGATCAGCATCTTTTGCATAATATGCCGTTATTAACCGGCGAAAAAAAAGAAAAAATTTTTCTTCGTTCCATACGCAAAGACGGTAAAATAATTTCAACTGAACACCGGACTGTACCCATTTATGATAAAGAGGGAAATATTATCTGCTTTGAGGGTATCGCCCGGGATATCACAGAAAGTAAGCAGGCTGAAGAGTCCTTACGGGAGTCAGAACGGCGTTTTAGGGAGATGCTGGAAAATGTCCGGCTTGTCACTGTCACCCTTGACAGGCAGGGAAACATTGCCTTTTGCAACGGTTACCTGCTGGAGTTAACAGGTTGGCAGCAGGATGAGGTCACCGGACAGAACTGGTTCGCAACCTTTATCCCCGATCAGGACAGTGAGCGCTGGGAGCAGCTTTTCTTAGAAAAAATGTCGGAAAGTGGTACTCCCGTTAACTATTGTTATGAGAATGAAATTCAAACCCGGCAGGGAGAAAAGCACACTATTTCGTGGAACTCCATTATTTTGCGCGACTCTCTGGGGCGGGCTATCGGAACTACTTCAATAGGTGAAGACATTTCGGAACGCAAAAAGGCGGAGGAGGTGTTGAAAAGGTATCAACTCCTGTCCGAACGTGCCCGTGACATCATTTTGTTTATTCAGCGGGACGGCTGTATTCTGGAGGCCAATAACGAGA
>JAJZQD010000150.1 GCA_021847735.1 Bacillota bacterium
CCCTTCTCCTATTTTGGCTCCGGGATGTATTTCTATACCGGTCACGAATCTGGAAAATTGCGAAATTACTCTGGCCAAAAGTCTAAAATTCTTAAGCCACAAGTAATGAGTTATACGGTGCAATAATAAGGCGTGAAAACCGGGGTAACAAAGAATCACTTCTAATATGTTGCGCGCTGCAGGGTCTCTGTCAAAAATCACTTTTATGTCTCTTTTTATTCTCCCAAACATAATAACCCCCCACAATGAAAAAAATTTAAACCATTCACGGCAATAGAACCGTTATTATCATATTAAATACCTTAAATTTCGAGTTCTGGATATAAATAACCCCCCGTCCACACAGAGACGGAGGGTCCGCGGTTCCACACTGTTTGGGTAATATACCCCACTTTAAGACACATTAACGGGTGTCGGCCGGCGAAAACTAATAACCGCAAGGCGTTCGGTCCGCTGCTCACAGGGCGCATTCAACCTGATCGTGCCTGAAACCGTTTCCAGCCAAGACGGTTTCTCTCTAAAGGCCGTATCGGGTTTACTATTCCCGATCATCGCGTATGTACTATATAGCTTACAGAAATTATACCTTTGGACTTTTATTCTTGTCAATTATAACTTGGCCAGGGATCTGTGAAGCCGGGCCAGAATCTTTTCTTGGCCTAAGATAGGTAAGATGTAAAAGAGTTCCGGACCATGAGTCTGACCGGTCATAGCTACCCGGACCGGCATATAAACATGCTTCCCGCCAAGTTTGAGCTCCTTGGTCAGGGCCTTCAGCATAGCCTTAACGGCTTCCGGGGTGATTTCAGCCATTTCCTGAACCTTATCACGGAAGGCTGCCATCACTGTGGGGATCTGCTCCCCGAGCAGAACCTGCCGCGCCTCTTCATTTTCAAATTCAATTTCCTCGTCGAAATAAATATTTACATATTCAGTAATTTCAGCTACATAAGAAAGATATTCCTGTACTGATAATACCACCATTTTGAGCCATTCATACCGGTCCGAAGTAATCTCCCCGGTAATATAACCCGCTTCTCGCAGGAAAGGCAGGGCCATCTCCGTAAGTCGCTCCACGCTGGTCTGACGGATATAGCAGCCGTTAATCCAGTTCAGCTTTTCCAGGTCAAAAACGGCCGGGTTCTTGGCCACCCGGTCTAAAGAAAACTGCTGGACCAACTCGGGCAGTGAAAATATCTCTTCTTCCCCCACCGGTGACCAGCCCAGCAAAACCAGAAAATTAGCCAGGGCCTCCGGCAGGTAACCCTTGCTCTGGTACTGCTCTATTGCGGTGGCACCGTGGCGTTTGCTCATTTTGCTCCGGTCTTTGCCCAAAATAAGGGAAACATGCGCAAACACCGGCATATTAAGTCCCAAAGCCTGATATAGCAAAATTTGCCGCGGTGTGTTGGACAGGTGCTCTTCGCCTCTGATAACATGCGTAATTTCCATCAGAGCATCATCCAATACAACGGCAAAGTTATATGTAGGAATCCCATCGGACTTAACAATGACATAGTCTCCAATGCCGTTACTCTCAAATACCACCCTGCCCCGGACCAGATCTTCAATGATTACGTCCTCATTTACAGGTACCCGGAAACGGACCACTGGCTTCCTGCCCTCGGCCTCATATCTTCGTTTATCTTCGTCACAAAGATTACGGCATTTTCCCATATACTGAGGCATTTCACCCCGGGCCATTAAATCCTGACGTTCTGCCTCCAGTTCCTCTTCGGAACAATAGCAATGGTAAGCCTGGCCTGAGGCAAGTAGCTTTTCCGTATATTCCCGGTAAATAGGCAGGCGCTCTGTCTGCCGGTAAGGGCCATGGTCACCGCCCTTACCGATCCCTTCATCCCAGTCAATGCCCAGCCAGCTAAGGGCGTTCAATATATTCTCCTCAGATTCGCGGCTTGACCGTTCAAGATCGGTATCTTCAATCCGCACAATCATTGTGCCACCGTGTCTACGGGCTAACAACCAGTTAAACAGGGCGGATCTGGCACCGCCAATATGCAGCGGGCCGGTGGGGCTTGGGGCAAATCTTACTCTGATACCGTTATCCATTCAAACTGAACCTCCTGGCAGATTGCCTGTCAATATGATAACACATTATACCATTTTTTAAGCGGGCTAATCAACCCGCTTTCTTAGAGAGATATTCCATTTATCAGGCGGTAAAATATGCCCGCACCTGTTCGATGATCCGGTTCAGGAAATCCAGTATTTGCTGCAGAATCCCTTTAACCTCCTGGTTTTGCGCAATAACCTTGTCCAGTTTCATCTTTATGTCCTCCAATTGGGTAGAAACGTCTTTAATACTGAGGTTCAAGCCGCCTATTTTTTGCATCAGAGCAACAAGTCGGTCTATATCTCCGGCATCAAGATTTATATTCAAATCCCGGCCTACATTTATAATAATCTGTCTGATCTGCGCCGGGTCGGTAATCTTATCCGCCACAACCCGTTCCTTTACCTTCATAACCAGTTGGGTCGCTTTATCCTTATTACCCACCTTTTTCCCCAGTTCACCCGTACGTACCAGCTCTTCATTGGCAACCCTTTTCGAGTTTTCATCCAGCCTTTGGCCGGTGGCCACTTCAAACCCCTTAAAAATACCGGTCAGCGCGGCCGTGCCGGAAACCGGGAAAGGCGCTACAGCAGTGACAGTGGCATCCTTTACTTTGGCCGTGGTGAGGGCGTTGGCATACATCTCGTTGGTTACCCAGGTAATATTCCTGGAGCTTACACTAACCCCGCTCCCCGCCGGCAATACCTTAACCATCACAGAGGATATGGCCCGGTCCCCGATTACATTGTCCGGCACTAATTCCTGCAGGTATTTCCGTTCTTCTTCATTGGTCACTTTTATTACCGGAATATCTGTAGTCTGCAGATCAACACCAAGGTCCCGGCTTACCTTCGCCTTATCGGCGGCAGTTAAATCGGCACCCAGAGTAATCACCTGATCTGACTTACCTGCCGCCGCAGACTGACCTGCTCCCGCAGTCATCGTAAATAACAGCAGCAGCGTGGCAGTCAGCACTCTTTTGAATCTCATGTTCAATCCCCCTCGTTATCCTTCTTTAAATATACTAAAGAAAAGTCCGGTGTATTTCTTCTTTGACCAGCTCTATGAT
>JAJZQD010000151.1 GCA_021847735.1 Bacillota bacterium
GTGGTTGCCGGAATTCCAGTAATGGCATGAATCAACCGAGCAGTAAATTTCCTGGTTCAAAATATCACCTCCATAGAAATATGTTTTCCCAATTTTTTTGCCTGTATTCCCTAGAAGGCATTCTAATCGCTAACATTATTTAAATAACGTAAGACCCCATAGCTTTCAGAGCTTTTTAGTCTTGGCCCCGGAATCTTTTTTGTAGATATTAAAGGAAAAATCTTCTATTATAGCGAATAATTTGTGAAGGATATCATTTGCTGGGGGAGTGAATGTGCTAAAACTGAAAATCAGCACAAAACTTATGGGGGCAACCCTTGGGGCTATGCTGATGCTCTGTCTGATAGGTTTTTGGGGTATAAAAAGCCTTTATGAACAGGAAAACAGGTACACGGAAATTCTGCGTAATACCCCGCAATTGGTTAACCTGTTGAAACTCAAGGATACCGTTCAGGGGCAGTTTAATGCCTTAAGTGACCCTTCAGGGCAAAACCAGACCCGCAGCCGGCAGTTTGAGTCGGAAGCTAAAAACCTGACTGCCAGGATAGCCGGAGAAGAACAATCCGCAGCAGGCAAACAATTGGTCAATCAAGTGCAGTCCCTGTCCGAACAGCTTTCCCTTCTGGCTGCTGCTAAAGCGCCGGCTAAAGAAGATTTAATCTCGTTAAATACCAAATTTAATGACATTTTTGCCCGGTATACTGATTTTATAGCAAAGAACGTCGAAGACCAGATGACCAGGCAGCGAAAAACTAACCAAACCACAAATATAGTTACAGTTGCTGCCATTGCCTTTACGGTTTTATTAGGTCTGAGCGGAGGGTTGTTTTTAACCATAAAAATTTCCCGCCCGGTAAAATCCCTGACAACACTGGCAGACCGGGTCGCGGGCGGCGACCTTACAGTAAATGTCCCTACCATAAATACCGGGGATGAGATTGAAGACCTGAACAAGGCTTTTCAGGAAATGCTGGCCGGGCTGAAAAGCCTCACTGAGAACATCACCAGTTCTTCCAGGGAAGTCACTGAAACCAGTGAGAACATAGCCTCTTTTTCCGAGTTTATCATGACAAGTACAAGCCAAGTTGCCACGGCTATTTCGGAAGTGGCCAAAGGAAGCCAGGAGCAATCCAAAGAAGTTCAAAACACAGCCGGGATTTTAAACCAGCTTACTTTGTCCATCGGTGCCATCAAGGCCGGCGCCGCCAGACAATCGGCTGACGTTAACTCCACAGTGGAGATTATCAACCAAATGGCTGGCACTATAAGTAAAGTGGCAGAAAAAGCACGCAATGCCTCCAAATCGGCCGCCGAAACTTCCCTGGTCGCTTCCAGGGGTGGGGAAACGGTTAAACAGTCTGTTACCGGCATGAGGAACATCAGGATAACAATTTTGGATTCCGCCCAGCGAATTAAGGACCTTGGACAGCTATCAGCCCAGATTGGCAATATTGCCCAGGTTATTGAAGAGATTGCCGAACAGACCAACCTACTGGCCCTTAACGCAGCTATAGAAGCCGCCCGGGCCGGTGAACACGGTAAGGGCTTCGCTGTAGTAGCCGATGCGGTCAGAAAACTTGCCGAACGAAGCTCCCAGGCCACCAAACAAATTGCCTCCATTATTGGCAGCATCCAGGTAGGTACCAATGATGCCGTTGATGCGATGAATAAAACCACACTGGAGGCCGAAGAAGGGGTTTCCCTGGCCGGTGATGCCGGCAAGGCTCTAAAAGAAATCGTGGAAAATGTAAATATCGTGGTGGCTGAGATTGAAGAAATCAGTGAAGCGGCCGAACAACTGGCCGCCCACGGTGACCATGCAGTTGAGGCGATAAACAATGTGGCGTCAATAACATCTCAAAACACCGAGTCTACTTATAAGATGACAGATGACAGCAATGTAGTCGTTAATGCCGTCAACAGTATCGCCTCTGTTTCCGAACAAACTTCCGCGGCAGCCGAAGAAGTCTCCGCTTCAACGGAAGAGACGGCCAAAGCTGCCCACGGACTCGCTTCAACATCCAAAACCCTGCTCAAAATGGCCAATCAGTTAAAAGACTTGATTGCCAAGTTTAAAATATGAAATAGATAAAAAATAAGGTCTGATGTTTGCCTGAAAGACTCAGGGCAATCATCAGACCTTTTCTTTTACTCGGCAAGTTTTTGTCCTAACTCGTAGGCCCGCTCCAGGACATCCCGGTTCCTGTCCATAGCCTTTTCGGCATAGGATTCAGTATCCCCGACCCCGTATTTCCGGGCGGCCAAAATCCACTCTTCTTTCGGAAACACGATGGCCCCTTTGGCGTTAATGCCGACCGCTATAACCTCTTCCATAAAACCCCCGTTAGTTAGAGACCCGAGCATTCTCCTCAGCAGTTTTAGAGTATCATCGGCACATTCGGGAGTAGGCGCACCAGCGGTCAGGACACTTATTACATTGCGTTTTTTAGGATTCAGCCTGGTTATGGACTTGATACCCCCTCCGGGGACATAAGTTATTCTGCTGATTACACCCATTAACCGGTCCAATAGAATTTTCAACTGGCCTGTCATATAATTTCCATAGATAGGAGATCCCACAATAATGGCATCGGCTTCCTCGATTTTGGCAACTATACCCCCAAGGCCGTCCTCCTGCCGGCAAACACCTTCCTGGCGGCATTCCAGGCAGCCCTGGCAGGAATTAATATGGAGGTCGTCAACAAAAACCTTTTCAACTTCCGCCCCCCCGCTTTTTGCCCCTTCAAGTAACTTATCAATAATAATGTCCGTATTTCCTTCCTTACGAAAACTCCCGTTAACAGCAAAAACTTTCATAGAAAGACCCTCTCTTTTGTAGAATTTAAACAAGTCAATGGCATATATTCGAGAAAAAATGCACAATCTCCTGCCTGTTACTCCAAGAAGTTTTTACAGTAGAAAACTAACCGGTGAGAGACAGCCCCGGAGGCAAAAAAGAATTTACAAATAACCACTTTTGTGGTATTATTTTTTTAGCAAATAACGTATTTTCTTGTATATTTTTTCCATTTTCTTTGTGCCAAAGAATTTCCGTATAACTATGGCAGTACGGTAGTATTAGCAGGACGGTTTTATATATGACGGTAGTATGGCAGGACGGGATGAATACGTCTGTA
>JAJZQD010000038.1 GCA_021847735.1 Bacillota bacterium
AGAAAGAATTCTTCGGCTGCTTCAGGGAAAAGAAGTGGATCGTCCGGCCTGCTACAGCGGGATGGGCAACGTAACCACCGCCGGATTGGACCAACTGGGCTATAAGTTTGCTTCTGTGCACGGCGATGCCAAAATGCTGGCTGAGACCGCCGCTTCCTCCCATAAACTGTTTGGTTTGGAAGGCGTTGTTGTTCCTTATGACCTCTGTGTTGAGGCTGAGGCTATCGGCTGTGTGATGAACCCGTACGAAGATGTGGCAAACCTTCTCTACCCGACAATCAAAGAAAAAGTTTGTCACTCGGAAGCTGAAATGACCACCTTCCCGATTCCCGATAACATCGCTTCCAAAGGCAGGGTGCAGGTGGTATGTGAAGCAATCAAACTGCTCCAGGCTGACATAGGTAATGAAGTGGCAGTGGGAACTTATGTCCTCGGCCCCTTTACTCTGGCCGGCCAGCTTATGGACCTGAACGACCTGCTGAAGTTGTCCTTCAAAAGACCCGACCATATAAATGCCGCCCTGGACCGCCTGGCTAATGTGATTATTGACATTGCCAAAGCATACCGGGCAGCCGGCGCCGATTATATTACCGTCCGTGAAATGGGAGCGCCTACAGATGTATTAAGCCCGAAGGTATTTAAGAACGTGGTTGCTCCTCACCTGAAAAAGATCTTTGACGCCCTTGCCGAAATCAATTGCCCGGCCGTACTTCACATGTGCGGCAAAACTAATCCCATTATGGCAATTCTTAAAGATACCGGTGCACCGGCCATTTCCGTTGAGCAGAGCAACGACCTGCCAAAAAGCCGGGAAGACCTCGGCTGGGATACCCTGCTGTTCGGGAATGTTGACGCTTATAATGTCCTGGTTACCGGAAGCCCATTAGATGTTGAAGCAGCAGTTATCAAGGCCCTCGAGGGCGGGGTTGACGCTATCTGGCCGAGCTGTGACATTTGGCCGACGGCTCCCCTGGAGAACATGAAAGCCTTTGTGGATACCACAAAGAAATATGGCGCAGAAAAGTGGGTCCGTAAAAACAAATAAAAGTCTTGGCGTTAACTTATAGTGGAACCGACCGGCCAGTTGCAGGGCTGACCGGTCACGGTTCCGAAAAAAATGATATAATAAGGAGAGCAGTGATGAGGAAGAAGGCATGGTTTTTTATCGCCCCGATGTTATTAATGACAATACTTTTCGCTGGATGTCTGGGTCAGAGCAAAAATGAAACGGGGCAGGAGCAGAAATCACAGAAGGATGATGCTGTGGTTTATCTGGTGCAAACTCCTCCGCCCAACATGCTTAAGCAGTTAACGGCCAAAGAGATAGACGGGTTTATCGCCTGGGAGCCCTTTGACACCGTTGCGGTCAGGGCTGGGGACGGGAAATACCTGTTCAAGTCGCCTGACATATGGAAGAACCACCCCTGCTGTGTGCTGGCAGTAAGCCAGAATTTTAAAGATGCCAAAACAGTTGAAGCTTTTACGTGGGCTCACATAAAAGCTATCAGATTTATCAATGACCCCAAAAACAAGGATAAGGTCATCAGCTATGCCGCTGCCTTTACCGGCAAAGACAAGACGGTGGTAGAACAGGCTTTAAAGAACATAACTTATGTTGAATATCCCGCCAAGGACAAATTTAAAGAATACTACAATAGTTTGGAACAGGATAAACTCCTAAAAAAATCGGTATCTGAGATTGGATTTTCAGACCCTGACAAGTTCTTTGCCGGGTTCCTGCAAAACTCGGTCTACAAAGACGTATCTGACAAACTGGCCAGGGACCCCAAATGGGCACCGGTCCCGGTATTGGGCAGCACCAAACTGCGCGTGGGCTATATAAACCACGACCTGCACCAGCTAGCGATTTATGTGGCTGAAAAAGAGGGTTACTATCAAAAAATCGGGTTGGTAACCGGGCGCAACTATGAAACCAAGGTATATCCGAACGGTGTCGCCGTAATGGAAGCCTTCAAGGCAAAAGACATCGATATGGCATACCTGGGCGGAGCGCCGGCCACTCTCAAGAGAATAAATGACAACATCCCCATCGAAATAGTAGCGGGGGCCAATAACGAAGGTTCCGGGCTGGTAGTCAGAAGCGACCTGGGTATCAATACTATAGCCGACCTAAAGGGCAAAACGATAGCCGTACCCGGGATGGGTACAGTACAGTACACCCTGTTGGAGAAGGCATTAAAAGAAAAGGGGCTGCGTCCGGTAATCAAGTAAAGGATGATATGGAATGGGCCTATTCAATTACACACCGGCAAAGGCTGCAGATCAAACCCCGAGGACCCGTTCCCGGAAGGGGACAGATTACCTCCTGAAGCTGCTGTCAGTGGTTACGGTCATAGCCGGTTGGCAGGCGGTAGCAGGCTTACACCTGCTGGAACTGCCGACCCCTACAGCAACTCTAAAGGTATTTATCGGCCTGTTGATAAAGGGGGATCCGCTGTATAACATGACACTGCAGGAAATAGTATGGTCCAGCCTGCAGATAGTAATAAAAGCGTGTCTATTAAGTTTTGTAATAGCAGTGCCCCTGGGTGTTTTAATGGGTTCGGTGGGTTGGCTTAGGAAATACTCCGACACGGTATTGGAAATGTTAAGACCCATTCCGCCCCTGGCGTGGATACCGCTGGCTTACGTCCTGTTTGCCAATGCCGGCCGGCCCACGGAGTATGTGCAAATATTTGTGGTCTTCATCGGCGCCTTTTTTCCCGTGTTACTGGATACCATCCACGGGATAAGTCTCGTCAACAGCATCCACATAGAAGCGGCGGAAACGATGGGCGCCTCACGCAGGCAAATCCTGCTGCAGATAATGCTGCCAGGCGCGCTGCCGTCGATATTCAACGGTATCCGCGTGGGCTTTGGCATTGGCTGGATGTGTATAGTGGCGGCGGAATTCGTGGGGGGGAAGATGGGTATTGGTTATTATATCTGGTCTTCGTATTCTGTGGGGGGCAGAACGGCGGAAATAATCAGCGGAATGGCAGCCATCGGAATAGTGGGAAGCATCATCAGCAGGCTGGTCGTCTTCCTGGAAAAGAGGTTGATACCATGGCGCTGATTTTACGTGGAGTTACCCACCGGTTCGGTGAAACTAAGATATTTGAAGACCTCGACTTACAGGTTGAGGAAGGCTGTTTCTGCTGCATCGTAGGCCCGAGCGGGTGCGGCAAAAGCACACTGCTAAGGATTATCGCCGGATTGTACCGGCCTGTGAAGGGTGAAGTCCTGCTGGACAACAAACCCCCGTCACTGGACAAGGGCGAAATCGGTTTTGTATTTCAGGAAGACGCCCTGTTCCCCTGGTTTACAGTGGAAGAGAACATAAAGTTTGGCCTAAGGGCGAGGAAAGTTGACAAAAGCAGTTGGGGCCAGATTATTGAGCACAACCTGCAAAAAGTGGGGTTGGCAGATTACCGGGATTACTACCCCAGTCAGTTATCCGGCGGGATGAAGCAGCGGGTGGCTATCGCCCGGGTGCTGGCCTACAACCCCAAACTGCTGTTAATGGACGAACCCTTTGCTTCCCTGGATTCCTTAAACAGAAACATGCTGCAAACGGAACTGATAGATTTATGGGCCAGGGAAAAGAAGACTATCCTGTTTGTGACCCACAATATAGATGAGGCAGTATTTCTGGCTGAGCGGTTAATAGTGATGGGATCCAAACCGGGACGGATTAAACGGGTCCTGGATATCAACCTTCCCCGGCCTCGAAATAGGACTGATACTGAGTTCTGCCGCAACAGGAGAAGTATACTGGAAATAATCGAATCCTAAAATCTCCAGTTTCCATAACGCGGGGACTGGATTAAAATAAAAGGAGGTGAAACCGAAATAGGTGAAAGTAGTTATGAAACATGGTTTAGCAGACTGAGAAACCTATTTTTCGAAAGGAGCGATCCCCCAATTATGAGTGAAGACAAGAAAATGACCCCGGATGAAGTTAACCAGTACATGATGGACTCCATGCTTTTTGTTCCCCGGATGTTTAAGGTTATTAACCAGGTGAACCCGTTGGCAGGCAAGACCTTTGCTGATTTCTACAACAGTATGTGGGCAGACGGTGCTCTGAGCCGCAAAATCAAGGAACTGATCTTTATGGCCGGCGGTGTAGGTTACTGTTCACCACGGTGCATTGTCCATGTTTACCCGGCAGTTAAGGCCGGAGCCACTGTAGAGGAAGTGTTTGAAGCTGCTGCAATCGGCATGATGCTGGGCGGATTTGTCCCGGGCGGACCCGGTATCCCCTACTGCTTCGAATATGCTTACAAGTGCGTTCAACTGGCTCAGCAGATTCAGGCAGGCGAACCGTGGGAGTACCTGCCGCCACCGAAATGGGATCACGGCGTTTACTAAAAAATACAAGGTGGAGGGGCTTAAGGCCCCTCCCAACATTATTTACCCCAATTAAGGAGAAGGTGCCAGGGTATGCTTAATTTCCCGTTACAGCGGAGGGAGATACATTTGAAAACTATTGATTCAGAAGATTTGAAAACAAAAATCACCGACTGGGGGGCTACCCTTGTCGGTTTTGGAGATGTAAGCGTGGGGCTGGCCCCGGAATTCCGCTATATACCAAATGCAATTGCACTGGCCGTGAGGCATCCTCTGTACCGCGGGACATATAAATGCGGTTCTATGACAGCCTATTCGAATCAATATGAGGAAGTTGACCGGGTCCTGGAAACGGTCCAAAAGAAGGTTACTACCCTTCTCAAATCCCAGGGATGGCGGACACTGGCCATTCCGCCGGATTCAGCCAAGGCTGACGGCAGTTTTGTGTCCAAGCTCTATTCGCTGTTCCCACATAAAACTGCGGCCACCTGTGCGGGCTTGGGCTGGATTGGCAAGAGCGGTTTACTTGTCAACAAGCTTTACGGGGCGCGGCTGAGCTGGGCCACGGTTTTGACCGATGCGCCGCTGACAACCTGCCCGACACCTTACACGGAAGGCAAGTGTGGGAGTTGTTCCAGGTGTGTCAATGCATGTCCGGTTTCGGCTATCAAGGACGAAAACTGGAAGCGCGGCGAAAAACCCGAGACATTCATTGATGTGGATACCTGTGCAGATTACATGAGTTATACAGTCAAGGTATTCCAAAAGTATATATGCGGGCTTTGTGTACTGGCTTGCCCGCTGGGAGGCAGAAGAAAAAATGAAAGTTGCTAAAGCGGTTGTTGAAGCGGGGGCGTGTGGTTTTAAGGTAGTGGTGCTGGCGGAAATTGATGAAAAAAATCTGCTGAGCATTAATTTTCATAGTGCCTGTAACCTTGTCACCGGAATGAAAGAAGAGTTTATTAACCTGAATTGGAAAAAAGGTATCTTTGCCAAGATGCTTGATTCATATATCTATAAAGTCTGCTCCGAACATTTGAAGCATGTTGACTGTCCTGTACCAAGCGCAATATTAAAAACGATACAGGTTCTCGTCGATGCCGCAGTTGAGCAGGAAGTATCGATGAAAATAACAAAGGTTGAAGACGGTTGTTAAAAAAGGAGTAGATAAGCCAGATGAAAATACAGATTATTTGTGGTTTTCTTGGGGCTGGAAAGACAACTTTACTAAAGAATATTTTAAAACAGCAAACCTCTGACACCGTGGTGCTGGTGAATGAATTTGGAGAACTGGGCGTTGACGGGGCACTGATTTCCGAGGGCAACAACTTCAATGTAGTGGAAATGCCTAGTGGCTGTATATGCTGTACCTTAAGAGAAAGCCTAACCGAGGCAGTTAGGGAAATAATTGAACGTTACAACCCCAGGCAGCTGATAATTGAACCTTCCGGGATAGCCTCACCTTCATCTGTTATCCTCGGTTTAAAAAGCGCCGATTTTTGGAGCCAGATACAGCTTGCGCCGGTTGTGGGAGTTGTTGACCTAACCTTCTACTCTGAGGTGGATAGTGAAAACATAGGAAATTTTTTCCAAGACCAGCTTTTGAATTCAGATATCATCCTGCTTAATAAGGCGGATTTGGTAACCGCCGAAATAGTGGAAGAGAGTAAGAAAAGAATATCTGCCATTAACCCGACGGCTTTGATGATACCTACTGTTTACTGCCAGACCGAGCTTCCTGAAACAGAGGCCAAAGGGGATGTTAAGCATTTTCATTTTTCGCCCCAGTTCCAGGCAGAAGTCTTTGCCTTTCCCGGCGTTATTGACCGGGAAAAAATCGAAGGCCTGTTAAAAGACCTTAGGACCAAAGAATTCGGGGACATTTTCAGAGCCAAAGGAATTATTAAAACCGACCGGGGTGTCGAGTCCTTCGACTACGTCCACGGTCTCATTAACTTCGGGCAGTTGACGGAAATTGACGAAAACAAATTTGTTTTTATCGGCTCAGATATGGACCGGCTCAAGCTTGAGAACGCCGTCATGGGAGGTGTAAGGGACAGTGCAAGGGGCTGAAGTCTTCTATAAGCCTTGGCTGTTTTTTGGGATTGTACAGTCTTTGGGGATTTTTCTATTCGGGGCCGGAGTAATTTACAAGTTTTCCTTTTATAAAAAAGGGCAAAAACAATCACTATATAAAAAGCCTGACTACCGGTTGATGGCAAAAGCTTTTTGCCGGTATGTGGTCGTTCAGAAACAACTGGCTAAGCTAAGCCTTCTACGGTGGTTTATCCATGTATCAATTTTTTACGGATTCATGGGACTGCTGCTGTTGTCGGCCATAGCGGTTGTGCTGGAAACTATTGTCCCGCAGGATTCCTCCATCAGCCGGTACATGTTATACGGCCAGGGACACAATTATTACAAGGCGGCAGGGGACCTTTTCGGTTTGGTAATTTTAGTCGGGCTGCTGCTGGCCTTCTATAGAAGATATATTGCCAAAGACAGCCAGTTGTATACCGATTCTACTGATACAACCGCCCTGATATTCCTTTTGGTCCTCACTGTCACCGGATTTTTGCTGGAGGCCGTGAGAATGGCAATTTTGCCTCTAACTCCTGAAATTCAGTATTCCTTTGTTGGGTACCACATAGCCGGGGTATTCCGTGGGATGCAGGGCATTAAGTCCCTGGGCACCGGTCTTTGGATATTCCACTCTACCCTCAACGCCGCGTTGCTGGTTTACATTCCCCACAGTAAGTTTCTCCATGTTATTAACAGTCCGGTGGAAATTGTCCTCAACGCTTCCGAGGAACGTATGAGGGGAGACTTGTATTTATGACACAATCAAAGGGTAAGTTGCCCCTGGATAAAGTCAGCGCCAAGCAGCTAATGGGCCTTGATGCCTGCACAAGGTGTGGTGAATGCCAGAAATGGTGCCCCATCTACACCCTTGACAGTAGGGAAGACGTGACCCCCAGGGCGAAGATAAAAAGCCTTAAAGGTCTGTTGAAAAGCCAGCAGCCGGGATTCTTCGGGTTAGGAAAAGGCAAAACTGACCCGCAGGCCCTGGCTACATTTACAAAAAGCCTTTGGGAATGCTCCTGCTGTAACCAGTGCCACTTTGTGTGTCCTGCCAGACTGGATACTGTAGAACTTTGGGAAAACATGCGGGAAGCAATGTATGTTGCCGGTATAGGGCCGGTCCCTGAACAGCGGACCTATTGTGACACCTTGAAAACCTTTGGCAACCCATACAAAAAAGAACAGGTGGAAAGAACCGCCTGGATTGAATCAGGATTGAGTAGGGGAACTCTGTTGGAAAGACCCGGACTTATCACTGATAACCGGGCGCCGGTCCTGTTATTCCTAGGCTGCACTGCGAGTTACGACGAAAAAATAAACCTTGTTGCCCAGCATGCGGCAAATATATTGAACAGGGCCGGGATTCAGTTCGGCATCATGGGGCCCGACGAAGACTGCTGCTATGGCAAGCTTCGGCGGATCGGTGATCCTGATTTTGCGGAAAAGGCCAATTCCAATATTGCAAGGTTAAACAATCTGGGAATTGAAACTCTGATAACTGCCTGTGCGGGATGTTTTAAGACCCTTAAACACGATTACAGTAAAATTGCCAAACAGAATTATAAAATATATCACCTGGCCGAATATATGGACATCCTGCTGGCCCAGGGCACAATCAGGTTAGAGGTCCCCATTGAGGGAAAGATAACTTACCATGACCCGTGTTTACTTGGGAGGCATATCGGTATTTATGAACCTCCCCGCAGGATAATTCGGGCCATACCCGGCCTGGAACTCGTTGAAATGGGTAGGAACAGGCAGCATTCCAGATGCTGCGGTGCAGGCGGCGGGCTAAAAATGGCCAACCATGACCTCCAGGAAGCAGCTTCCGTTTATAGAATAAGGGATGCCGAGGCAACGGGGGCCGAATACCTAACCACCCCTTGTCCGACCTGCTTTTCCGGTTTATCAGGCGGCGCCGCCAAAATTGAATCTCCGCTTAAGGTGCGGCATTTGGCCGACCTGGTCGCCCAATCAATGGGTATCAAAACACCGTAGTGCTCCCCCATTACCCCAAGCTGTCGCAGATTCTCTATCTGTGGCGGTTCGGGGTATCTTTGTTTAATTAATGAAATCTTAATAGTTTGGAAATATTATATTAAGGTTTTTGCTCGATAATGAATTTGGACACTATGAATAGATCTAGGGGCAGGGTAGCAGCAGGGAACGGCATAATTTTTCCTGCCCTTGGAGCCGATTTCAATGTAATATTTATATAGATTATGGTTAATAACCGCCGGCTACTTACCCCAGTCGGTGTTTTAGCCATATAAGGGGAGAGGCGGTTTAATAACCGCCTCTCCCCTTGGTCTGCCCGGGGAAAAACTCATATATTTTATATTTCTTTATTGCAGGGTATTATATATATTAGTTAGTTAAACAAGAAAGTAACGGAGGCAGTAATGATACCACTTAAGGATAACATCAGTTCACGCCGTTTTCCGGTAGTAAATGTAGTTTTAATCGTGATAAATGTGCTGGTCTTTATTTACGAGTTGTCCCTCAGCCAGGGTCATTTAACCGGATTTATTTCAATTTTCGGGGTTGTTCCCCGGAGGGTTTCCGTGGTCCCGTTGTTTACCGCTATATTCTTACATGGGGGGTGGATTCATCTGCTTGGTAACATGTTGTACCTCTGGATTTTTGGGGACAATGTGGAGGACAGGCTGGGCAGGGGAAGATACCTGTTTCTTTACCTGGCTGCCGGAATTGCCGGCTCGTTAGCCCAAATTTGGGCCAATCCCCTGTCGGCAGAACCGATCATCGGTGCCAGTGGAGCTATTGCCGGAGTTCTGGGCGCCTATTTTGTAAGTTACCCCAGGGCTAAAGTGCTGACTCTCTTACCAATCTTCTTTTTTATCACTTTTGTTGAAATTCCGGCTTTTGTATTTTTGGTTATCTGGTTTATCATGCAGTTCCTAAATGGGTTTGTAACCCTCGGGGTGGCGGGCAACATGGTAGCCTGGTGGGCCCACATCGGCGGTTTCGTGACAGGAGCCCTGGGAGTTCTAATCCTTGCTCCCAAGAGAAGAAAATATATTGAATAAGCAACTGGTATCATCGCAGTCTGATATCACTTGATAATAAGTTTGCTTTTTCATACCAGTTTTTCGGTAAAATTACAGGATTTTCCTTGAATTTGTCTAATTAGCGTTAGATAGATTGGAGGGAGATTTTTGGTATTGTTTGAGGACTCTGAAATTGATAAAATAAATTTAGATTGTTTAGATAAAGATCTTTATAGAGTTGGAAATCTTACAAATAATATTATTAGTCTATTAGGTCTCGGAATTCCAGAAAAACAGATAATAATTTGGAAAGATAGAATAAAATATATTGAAAAGCATAAAAATGATTTTAAATCAGAAGAAGATTATAAAAAACATACCGAGGCAATTCCCACCATGATTAAAAATCCTGATTATGCTGGTTTGCATCCAAGTGATGGGAGTATTCAATATATTAAACGAATTGATGAAATTATGTTAGTTGGAGTCAGAATGAAAGAGAGAGGGAAATTTGTTGTAAGGTCATGTTATCCGATTTCCCAAGAAAAGTTGAATGAATATATTAGGTGTGGAACAGTTAAAAAGGTTCCAAGGTAGTGGGTCTTGACAAGTATTAATATTTGCAATATAATTATCATACAATAAGCACGAACGAATCATTTAAGGACGGAACAGGCAGCCGTCACGCCTTGAAAAAGGTCTTTGAAGAGATGCAGATTGCCACCTGCTAAATGATTTGTTCAAACGGTCAAGGCCTCTGAGAAATCAGAGGTCTTTCTCATCGATAAATTCTACATAACTACTTAAAAAATAAACATTTGGTTTCGATTCTAATGAGGACCCGCGAATTTTTTTCATACCTTATCTCACCGAGACAGTCTCGCCTTTTGATAAAAATACTAAAGGAATGGACAGGCGTATTCCGGAGAGCGAGGCTGACCCCCGCCGGCCCGTGACCCGCGCAGCGGGAACGGCTAGCCGGCTGAGGTTGTTGCTCGCTCGCAGGAATATGCCTGTCCATTCCTTGCTATAGTATCAAAACAGGCAAAACTACCTCGACCTATTCTCCTTTAAGCTGGCAGGTTATATTACCGCATGGGTTAAAACAAAACAGGTCGGTGGACAGGTTTTAATGTCCGGGTTGAATTCCTTAAGGCGTTTCGAGGTCCCCATCAGAGTCCCCGTAGTTCCCATACCGGCCACAAAGTGCGTTATTTTTCCCTCTGTTTGTTCCCAAATTTCTACGGCGGTTGTATCGTAGTGGGACAGGATGTTGTTTTCGTTGGCAAACTGGTTGGGCATAAAGTACAGCTCCGGGTTAGCTTCATATATTTCATGGGCTTTTTCAATGGCGCCGTCGGTGCCTTTTTCACCGTCGGTCAGGACAATCTCTGCTCCAAAGGCTGACAAGGTTTTGCGGCGCTCCATGCTCATCCATTCGGACATGGTTACCATCAATCTATAACCTTTAATGGCGGCAACCATAGCTAATCCAATACCGGTATTCCCACTGGTAGGCTCGATAATTATCCCAATTCCAAGACTCCACCTTCTATAAGGTGGAGTTTCCACTTTTCTGCTTCAGTGGGGGTAGAGTCCCCCCACTGAAGTTTCGATGTTCAGCTTTAGCTGAACGAGTTCACTTTATCTTTGGTCAGTTGACCCGACTTTTCGCCCATCTCAATCATATGCAGAGCCGGCCGGTCTTTGACGCTGCCGCCGGGGTTGGTGCCTTCGAGCTTGGCGGCAATTATTACATTGGGGTTGGGGTTTAAACGGTCTCATAATAAAAAGTACCTCCGAAGAGTAATATTTTGAAAGTAGTGGCACAAGATGTATTAAGCCTTTACAAAATTATACTACATATTTTGTAAAAAAGAAATTTGTAAACCTCCAGACAAAAAAACGCCGCGGTTCGAGTATACTCTGCTTACCGTGTTGACATTAATCCCCAAATTAACGGCCAGTTGACTGTCGGGAGTTGGGCTGCGGGCTTTAATTGTCCGGAGCAACACCGTATTTGATTTGCGCCTTTAGTTGAATGTAAATCGGTACACCACTGTGGATCTAGAAAAATCCCCCGTAAGGAGGATTTTTCTAGATTTGTTATAATTGCTGCATAGGCTGTCCACAGCATTCGCCAGGGCACCCGGCTGTAGCTCCGCAGGTTTTACAAACGTAACTGCCCTTTTGTACCATCGCCCTTTCGCAGCAGAAATCAGGCAGGCCCGAAATCCGTCCACACCGGCCGCAGATATAATTTGATTTACCCATGATATCACCTCCGTATCTCTGTTAATCTCATATTTGTATCATTGTTCCCATAAGATGGAAAATTATCCATAAATAATCTGGTATTATTTTTCAAGTTGATATATATTTGATATAATCTTTTTAGAAATGGCTGCCGCAGTAAATTCCAGTAATATTTTCGGAGTCTTAAAATGAAGGAATATAGAAAAATAAGTAGAATAATTAATTAATATTAAGAAAATTGAGAATATCAGGACCGTTTATCCCAATATTTTGATAGTTTGTAAAATACTTTTGGGAGAGAGGATTTATGCACTTCTTAAGGGTACTTGCCATTGCAGTGGGGTTGACCTTGCTTCAGTTTGGCGTGGTTTTTATGGCTACAGATGTTACCCGGCACCCCTTGATAATTTCAGTTGTCTTTTTTAGCCTTAATGCTCTCGGGTGTTACCTGCTCTTTGATTACACGTCGGCATCCCGCAAAGTGGTCACTGTCCGAATGGAAAAGGGGGACGAACACTATGACTCCACTCTGCAGATAGCCAACGAAACCCTGCCGTTTTTAAGACAGGGCTTGAACGAGGAAACTGCTCAAAAGGCGGCCGAGATTATTCTTAAAATCAGTGATGTTGCTGCCGTGGCCATTACTGACAGGGAACGGGTTTTGGCTTATGTAGGGGCCGGTTGTGAACGTCATCAGCCGGGTAGGCTTATTCTGACAGAGGCTACGAAACAGGTTATTCAGACGGGTGAGTTGAAGATTGTTGATAACAAGGAAAAACTTAAATGCCCGATCAAAGACTGCAATTGCCCCCTGGAGGCCGCAGTTATTGCCCCGCTAAAATGCCGGGGACAGGTCCAGGGGTGTGTTAAGCTGTACCAGACCAAGGAAGGCCAAATGCCGCCGCATGTGGTAAAGCTTTCAGTAGGTATTGCCCAACTGCTGGGTGTTCAGATGGAGTTGGCCGAACTTGACCGGCAGACCCAACTGGTCACCAAGGCGGAACTTCAGGCGTTACATGCCCAGATTAATCCCCACTTTCTGTTTAATACATTGAATACCATTATCATGTTCAGCCGGACAAATCCGGAGACTGCCCGCAGGTTACTTATTCGGTTGGCTACATTTTTCCGTCAAACCTTAAAAAGGCACGGTCACTTTAATACCCTAAAGGAAGAGTTAGAGTATATAAACACGTACCTGGTGCTGGAAAAGGCGCGATTTAGAGAAAAGCTCCGAATATTAAGAGATATTGATACGGAACTTATGGATTACCAGATACCTGTTTTGACTCTGCAGCCCCTTGTGGAAAATGCGGTAAAACACGGTGTATTACCCAAAGTGGGTTCAGGGGCGGTACAGATAATAATCAAAAAAGAGCACGGAGAATTGCGGATTATGGTTAAGGATGACGGGGTCGGGATTCCAAAGGACAGGATAAACCAGGTTCTCCTACCTGGAGTGGGGTCTGGTAACGGTGTTGGTTTAAGTAATGTCCACGAGAGGTTAAAAAGCTTATTTGGGGAAAACTATGGTTTAAAGATTACCAGTGATACTGGCCAGGGGACCACGGTGCACGTCAGAGTGCCGTTGATTTTAGACGTACATGAAGATGGGAGGGGACAGGTTAATGAAGCTTAAGGCTCTAATAATTGATGATGAATATCCTGCCAGAAAAGAACTTCGGTTTTTGTTGAATAAGTTTGACAATATTGAAGTTGTGGGTGAGGCCACTAATGCCCAGGAGGCGTTGACCCTTATCAAAGCTCTGGATTATTCCATCCTGTTTCTCGATATTGAGATGCCCGGAATGAATGGTCTCGAGGTTGGTGCCAAAGTTCAGGAAATGCCGAACCCCCCGCATGTTGTTTTTGTTACGGCCTATGACGAATACGCAGTTCGGGCCTTTGAGGTCAATGCCGTAGACTATATTCTTAAGCCCTTTGATGAAAAAAGGCTTACCCAGACTATTAATAAGATAGTTAAGATAACCCAGCAACAGCAGCAACAGCAGGCTGCGAGCGCCTTTGCCGGTTCCCAGGTGGAACAACAGGATTCGGTTCCGGAAGGTATCCCGTCCGGTGGACAAAAGCCGCAGCACATTAAAATAGACAGAATTCCCGCAGAGAAACAGGGAAAAACCATTTTGGTTAATGAATCAGATATCATTTTTGCCTTTACCGAGCAGGATTATGTTTATATTAAGACCCTCAATGACAAGCTGTTTACCAGGTTTACCCTTAAAGAACTTGAAAGCCGTCTAAACCCTTCGATTTTCTTCAGAACCCACCGCTGCTATTTGGTGAACCTTCATAAAGTTAAAGAAATTATCCCGTTTTTTAACGGAACCTATACTCTAATTGTCGAAGACAGTGAAAAGAGTGAAGTTCCCGTAAGCCGGGCCCAGGCTAAGAAGTTAAGGAAGATACTGGGTATGTAATAAAGGAATTTGAAAAACTATGTCGAAGAATCAAATATAACGGTAACGTGATTCTAGGAGGTGCACATATGGAAGAGCAGTGTGCGGTTGGAAAGGAATATCAGTTTGTGGTGTTCAGGCTAGGTAATGAAGAGTATGGTGTCCCCATTACCCAGGTGAAAGAGATAAATAGGCTGACAACCACCACCAAGGTGCCCCGGTCACCGGTTTTTGTCGAAGGCATTATTAACCTTAGAGGGCAGATAATACCTATCGTAGACATGAAGAAAAGGTTTGAACTTATATTGACAGAATATACGGGAGATGCCCGAATTATTGTAATCCAGGTAGGCCAGAACACTTTTGGGGTAGAAGTAGATTCGGTATCGGAAGTGCTCAGGATAAACTCGTCAAATATAGAGCCGGCACCCCATATAGTGTGCAGTATTGATTCGAAATATATTACGGGTGTTGCCAAAGTTGGGGAAAGGCTGCTGATTTTACTTGACCTTGATCAGCTTCTGAATGATGAGGAAAAGGCTCAGCTTCAGGACATGCATGAGGAAACAGCATAAGGAGCGGTTGAGACATGCCCTGCACAGGTTGCAGGGTTTTCTGTTTTTTTGTGGAATGAATACGGAGGGTCAATTTGGTAAATATAGATATGCCAATGGGAAAAACTGTCTAACAAACAGGTTCCACAGAAATCGGAAGGAAAGGTAATTATCTTGATTAAGGGAACGGGTGTTGATATTATAGAAATATCACGTATAGAAAAGGCGGTAAAATCGCGGGAACGGTTTGCCTCCCGGATTTTTACCGCCGGGGAATTGGGGTACTGCCTGGCGAGGAAGCCTCGGTGGTCATCCCTGGCAGCGAGGTTTGCTGCTAAAGAGGCAGTTTCCAAAGCCTTGGGGACAGGCTTTGGCCGGGTTAAATGGACTGACATAGAAGTTGTCAACGATCCTGGCGGAAAGCCTGAGATTAGGTTACACGGGGCAGCCCAACAGGTCGCCGGTGAACTGGGCATTTCGAAAATGGCTCTGTCCTTAAGCCACTGTCACGAGTACGCTGTAGCCTTTGTTGTTGCATATTAATATAAAGATAGACTCAGTTTAACGATTAATTCAAAAATGAGGTGGTTTCCTTGTATCTGCTTACCGCAGAGGAGATGCAAAAGCTGGACCGGACAGCCATCAATGAGCTGGGCATTCCCGGGGTGGTTCTTATGGAAAACGCGGGCCTACAGGTAGTTGAAGAGATACACGGTATCATTGGCAACCCTAAAGGGAAAACGGTGACAATTTTTGCCGGCAAGGGCAACAACGGGGGAGACGGCTTTGTCATTGCCCGGCATTTGCTAAATGCCGGGGCCGAGGTGAAGGTACTGCTGTTTGCCGATATTACGGAAGTGGCCGGGGATGCCAAGGTTAACCTGAACATACTTCAGTCAATGGGTCATAGGGTGTACCCTATAGCGAATCCCAATAGCCTGAATATCGTCAAACTGGCCATGGTGTATACCGATTTGATTGTTGACGCCGTTTACGGGACAGGTTTTAGGGGTACTGTGCCGGACCATGTCGGGAATATTGTTGAAATTATCAACGCATCAGGCAAACCGGTGGTTGCCGTTGATATCCCTTCGGGCCTGGAAGCAAATACCGGCAAGATTCACGGCCCCTGTGTCAAGGCCGCCTGCACAGTAACCTTTGCGTATGCCAAGATTGGCCTGCTTATCCAGGAGGGGCCGGAACATGTAGGCAGGTTGGTGGTTGCCGACATTTCAATACCTCCTGATTTAATCCGGTCACAAGCGGTAAAAAGGTTTCTGATTACGCCGGAAATAGTGAGGAAAATCATGCCTGCCAGACGGCCGGACGGTCATAAGGGCACATATGGCCGAGTTTTGGTGGTCGGTGGGTCGGAAGGTCTGTCAGGGGCCGTGGCTATGGCCAGTTCGGCTGCTTTGAAAGCCGGAGCAGGACTGGTGACTCTTGCTGTTCCTGTCGGCCTCCACGAGCTAATGGAGGTTAAGCTGACCGAGGTAATGACTAAACCTCTCCCTGAAACCGAAGGTGTGAGTATAAGCGTGAACGCGTTACCGGCAGTTCAGGAATTGTTGGATTCCGCAGACGTGTTGGCTCTGGGGCCTGGGATGTCTACGAATACAGAAACAGTTGAATTTGTCCGGCAGTTGGTGGCAGGCTTAAGCAAACCTGCGGTCATAGACGCCGACGGGCTTAATGCCCTGGTCGGGGCAGAGGAGCTGACGGGGAAATGCCAGGCTCCGCTCATCCTTACTCCCCACCCCGGTGAGATGGCCAGGCTGATGGGGATAAAAACCCAAGAAGTACAAAACAATAGGATTGAGATTGCTTTGGAGTCGTCAAAAAAATGGAATGCCGTTGTAGTATTGAAAGGGGCCCATACGGTGGTCAGTTCGCCTGACGGTTCGCTTTATGTGAATCCCACAGGCAACCCCGGGATGGCGTCCGGCGGGACGGGAGATGTTTTAACCGGGATAATTGCCGGTCTCCTCGGTCAGGGGTTGGCCCCCCTTGAGGCGGCAGTGGCGGGAGTATACTTCCACGGCCTGGCGGGGGACCTGGCAGCATTGGAAAAGGGTATGCTGTCCCTGGTAGCGGGCGATCTATTGGATTTCCTGCCCCAGGCCACGAAAAATTTCAGTTAGTGACATTAAGGAGGTACTTTTATGTTGGCAAAAGATATTATGACTGTTGATGTTCTTACAGTACGCCCGGAAGATACCGTGGAAGACGTGATTAAGCTGCTTCTTGACAACAGAATAAGTGGGGTCCCGGTGGTAAACGGGGAAAATGAAGTTGTTGGAATAGTTACCGAAGGGGATTTGATGGTAAAAACCCAGAAACTGCACGTACCTTCATATATCCAAATACTTGGCGGGGTTATTTACCTGGATGACCCGGAAGATTTTAGGGAGGAACTGAAAAAATCAGTTGCTATTAAGGTCGAGGATATGATGACAACAGACCCTTTGACTGTTGAGGAAGATACTCCCGTTGATGAAATTGCCACAATTATGTCCGATTCCGGCATTAACCGGCTGCCGGTTGTGAGGGATGGAAGTTTGGTGGGTATTG
>JAJZQD010000152.1 GCA_021847735.1 Bacillota bacterium
AAGGGAGGCGAAAAAATGTTAAACTCCCTTCTTAAAGACCCAATATTTCAAATCAGCATTACGATGGTTGTCTATGCCTTGGTAAACCGCCTGTATCAAAGGTTTCACTTTTTTCTATTCAACCCGCTGGTGCTGGCCACGGCAATTATGATATATCTGCTGAATTATGCCAAAATAGAATACTCTGTCTATGCCAAAGGCGGCGACATGATTACCTTTCTGCTGGGGCCGGCCACAGTGGCTTTGGGGGTACCCCTCTACAAGCAAATGCCTGCGATTAAAGCCAATTTCCGGTCAATCATAACCGGGGTTCTGGTGGGTAGTGTAACAGCAATCACAAGTTCGGTGTTGCTGGCTAAAGCACTTGGTGCGAGCAGGGTTACCCTGTTATCCCTGACAGCCAAATCAACCACTATGCCAATAGCGCTGGGAATAACGAAAATCCTGGGTGGGCACGATAACCTTATCGTCCTGGCGGTTGCAGTTACAGGGATATTTGGCGGGGCTGTTGGAGCTGAGGTGATGAAACTGGCCAGGGTTAAGAGCAGAATTGCCGTAGGGATCGGTATCGGCACTGCTTCTCATGCCGGCGGCACTTCGCGGGCTATCCAACTCGGGGAAACCGAAGGCTCCATGAGTGGGGCGGCTATTGTGCTGACTGGGCTGACTACAGCGCTGATTGCGCCTTATTTGATTCGGTGGTTGATTTGAAAGGAGCTTCTTATGAGGGTTATCGTGATTGGAGCCGGGGCGGCAGGGTTAATGGCGGCAGGACAAGCCGCCGCATCTGGTGCACAGGTAACAGTGCTGGAGAAAAATGAGCGACCGGGTAAAAAGCTGCTGATTACCGGAAAAGGCCGCTGTAATATTACCAATATGGAAATCATGCCGGATTTCATTAAGTATATTCCGGGCAATGGACAGTTTTTGTACAGTGCGCTGGCGAAGTTCAGCAATTATGACATGGTGGGCTTTATCAACGATCTGGGTGTGGAAACTAAGGTCGAACGCGGTGGACGTGTATTCCCGGTTTCTGATAAAGCGGCTGATGTGGTTAACGCTTTGGTTGGGTTTTGCCGTCAGCAGGGAGTTGAGTTTGAATTTTCAGCTGCAGTGGATAAGGTAACGGCCGAAAATGGGCGGGTGGCCCAAGTCCGGCTGAAGGACGGCCGGTATTATGATGCTGATGTGGTGATTTTAGCGACAGGCGGGGCCTCTTATCCGGGCACTGGTTCCACGGGAGACGGCTATGCCATAGCTAAAAAGCTGGGTCACACAATTACACCTTTAAAACCTGCCCTGATTCCTCTGGAAACTGCCGAAGAGTGGGTTAAGGAATTACAGGGACTTTCTCTTAAGAATGTAGAAATAGCCGTCTTTGACGGTTCAAAGAAGGTAGTTTCGGAATTTGGTGAAATGCTCTTTACCCATTTTGGTATTTCCGGGCCGATTATCTTAACCATCAGCAGGCCTATGACAGGACTGCTGGAACAGGGAAGGCCGATTACGGCCAAAATTAACCTTAAACCGGCACTGACCTTGGATCAGTTAGATGACAGGATACAAAGGGATTTCAGTAAATTCGTGAACAAGCAATTCCGCAACTCCCTGGGGGAACTCTTGCCAAAATCCCTGATCCCGGTGATGGTAAGATTGTCTGGGATTTCTGAAGACAAACCGGTGCACCAGGTATCCCGAGAAGAAAGGCGGAGCCTGGCAGAACTAATCCAGGGCCTCCCCCTGACGGTCACCAGGCCCAGACCGCTCAAAGAAGCCATTGTTACATCAGGTGGAATATCTGTTAAAGAAATTAACCCAAAGACCATGGAGTCCAAATTGGTAAAAGGATTGTATATAACCGGTGAAGTAGCTGATATAGACGGATATACCGGTGGTTTTAATTTACAGGCTGCTTTTTCCATGGGATATGTGGCCGGGACCAGTGTGTCGGGGCAGTAACAGCAACTCCGTTGCATTTTGCAGGACCATATATTATAATAAAATAATACAAGATACGGTGTAGGATGGCAGAACGAGATATCTGGCAGGGCACCCGCGGGGTGCTTTTTTAATTTCTAATTTGCAGAGAGCGGGTGAATGATTCTTGACAAATTACCATCCGGGCAGCCGGAAGACGGCCGCAGTAGCTATAAAAATGGCTTTGACTGAGGACCGCGATGAAGAAAAACAATTAATGAAGGTGTTTGCCGCGGAGGGAATACGCACTGCTGCAGTGGATTACGGTGGTGAGTTCATCGCTTCGGTCAAAAAAATAGTGGAACGGGCAGTGGTAGCGGCCAAACGGGAGGGTGTAATCAAAGATACCCACACCGACGAAGGGGCGGTTGCCGGGGCGACCAGAGAGGCCCTTTCCCAGATAATGCCCAAAGCCATTGGGCTTAATGTAGGGGGCAAAATAGGCATTGCCAGGCATAATGATCACGTTACAGTGGCCATGTTTTTTGGAATTGGCTTGCTGCATCTGGATGAAGTTGCCGTTGGCCTTGGCCACAGGGCTGCACCTCAGGGATAATCACAGAGCAATTGCAGGAAGGGAGAATGGAAATCAATGGAGGAACGTTCAGTACGCGGAATCAGAGGAGCTATTACAGTTAAAGCTAATACGAGGGATGACATATTTTTAGCCACCAAGGAACTACTCAAAGCAACAATTGAAGCCAATCAGATAGCTATTGAGGATATTGCCAGCATATTTTTGACCACCACACCTGATTTGAATGCAGTTTTTCCAGCTCGTGCAGCAAGGGAAATGGGGTGGCACCTTGTCCCGATGCTTTGTGCCCGGGAGATTGATGTTCCCGATGCCATGCCCAAGCTGATCAGAGTGTTGCTGCACGTGAATACTACCAAAACCCAAGCTGAAATCACGCACTTGTACCTGGGTGACGCAGCCGGACTGAGGCCGGATTTGGCGCAGCAGGGGTAATATGGGAGGGTAATATGGGAGTTAGGGAAAACTGTTGACACCATAAAGTAGAAGTGATATATTATTTCCATACATAAAGTCGCGGTCAAATGTGGTCGGCAACTTATTTGTATTGTAGAGTGCAGTTTAGTAA
>JAJZQD010000153.1 GCA_021847735.1 Bacillota bacterium
CGCCAGTTGGACCGTATTATGGGAGACTTTTTCTCTTAATAAAGCTTCATATTCTTTTAAAGGGTGGCCGGTAATATATAAACCTAAAACCTCTTTCTCCATAGCCAGCATCTGTTTCTGCGGAAATTCCGGGACATCAGGCAGTTCAGCATCTGTCAGGTCCACAATTTCGACGTCCCCGCCCAGATCAAAAAGGGAAATCTGACCATTTTGCCGATCTTTTTGCCGTCTTTGAGCAGCTTCCACACATTGCTCCATAGCATTCAAAAGCTGTGCCCGGTAAGCTCCTAATGAATCGAGGGCACCCCCCTTGATCAGGCTTTCAATAACCCGCTTAGAGACCTGCCGGTTGTCAACCCGATCACAGAAATCCTGCAGAGAACGGAAAGGCCCATCCTGCCTGCGGGCTGCAATAATATTCTCAATTGCTGCCCGGCCTGCGTTTTTCACAGCTGCCAGCCCAAACCGTATTTTAGAGCCGACTACCGTAAAATTGACTAGGCTTTCATTGATATCCGGGGGCAGCACATCAATACCTGCCTTCCGGCACTCGTCAATGTACTGGGCAACTTTGTCACTGGAGTCCATTATACTGGTAAGCAGTGCGGCCATAAAAGCCACCGGGTAGTTGGCTTTTAAATATGCGGTTTGATATGAAACCAAGGCATATGCAGCACTGTGGCTTTTATTGAACCCGTACCCGGCAAAATACTCCATCAGGTCGAAAATCTGGCCGGCAATATCAGGGTCAACCTCCTTGCGCCCGGCCCCTTCAACAAATTGACTGCGCAGCCCGGCAATAACCTCAGGTTTCTTTTTACCCATGGCTCTTCTAAGCAAATCAGCTTCACCCATGGTAAAACCGGCTAAGTCGCTGGCAATCCTCATAACCTGTTCCTGGTAAAGAATTACCCCGTACGTTTCCCTCAGGATTGGTTCCAAAATAGGATGCAAGTATGTTATACGGCTGTCGCCATGTTTACGTTTAATGAAGTCCTCAACCATCCCGCTGCCCAATGGCCCGGGCCGGTAAAGTGCGTTTATGGCTATAATATCCTCAAAAACCTCAGGCTTGAGGTCTCTCAGAATAGCCCGCATCCCCGAACTCTCCAACTGAAAAACACCAATTGCATCACCCCGGTCCAACATTTCAAAAGTTGGCCCGTCATCCAAAGGGATCCTATCTATATCCAAATTGCTGCCTGTTGTTTGGTTAATAATATCGACGGCATCTCCGATAACAGTGAGTGTCCTCAGACCCAGGAAATCCATTTTCAGAAGTCCTATTTCTTCTACGGTATCCTTAGGAAACTGAGTTGCCACCACCCCGTCTGATGTCCTGTATAAAGGCAGGTAAGTAGTCAGAGGCTCTTTACTGATAACTACACCCGCCGCATGTGTTGAAGCATGGCGCGGCATTCCCTCAATTGTTCTGGCCATATCCAGCAGTTTGCGTACACCGGGGTCTAATTCATATAACTGGCGCAGCTCACTACCGCCTTCCAGTGCTTTATCCAGAGTTATGCCTAACTCAGCCGGCACTAATTTAGCCACCCTGTCAACCTCACCATAAGGCATATTTAAAGCCCGGCCGACATCCCTGATGGCTGCTCTCGCCGCCATGGTCCCAAAGGTGATGATCTGCGCAACCCTGTCAGCACCATACCGGTCAATAACATACCTGATAACCTGCTCCCTTTTTTCATAACAAAAGTCGATATCAATATCAGGCATGCTGACCCGCTCCGGATTGAGGAATCGTTCAAAAAGCAGGTCGTATTTTAGAGGATCGAGGTTGGTTATACCTAAAACGTAGGCCACCAGGCTGCCTGCCGCACTTCCCCGTCCCGGGCCAACCAAGACCCCGTTTTCCCTGGCGAACCTGACAAAATCCCAGACAATTAAAAAGTACCCGGAAAATCCCATCTCCCTAATTACTTTGAGTTCAAAATCCAGCCTGTCCTTTACAATCTGCCCGGTCTCCGGGTAACGTCTGGATAGTCCCTCCAGGCAAATTTCCCGTAAATATGAATCTAAAGTGTGCCCTGCCGGAATCTCATATTCCGGAAGAAACATATGTGAAAAATCAAGCTCAACATTGCATCTCTCGGCAATTTTAACAGTGTTAAGCAAGGCCTCGGGGTATTCCCCAAACAATAGCCTCATTTCATCGGCATTTTTAAGGTAAAATTCCTGGGCACCAAATTCCATCCGGTTCTCGTCTTCCACGGTCCGCCCTGTTCCAATGCACAGCAGGACATCCTGAGCTTCAGCGTGTTCCTTTTGCACATAATGCAAGTCATTGGTAGCTACCAAAGAGATGCCCATCTCCCGGTTCATCTTGATCAGTTCCCTATTTACATTGGCCTGTTCAGCCAATCCGTGGTCCTGTAATTCCAAATAGAAGTTCCCAGCCCCGAAGATATCCTGATATTCTACAGCCGATGCTCTGGCCCGTTCCGGCTGCCTGTTGATAATTGCTTTGGCTATTTCTCCACCCAGACAGGCGCTAAGGGCAATCAGACCTTGGCTGTATTTCCGCAGGGAATCTTTATCTGTACGCGGTTTATAGTAAAAACCCCTGGTATAAGCCTCGGAGACAATATGCAGTAGATTCCGGTAGCCTGCCTCATTCTCCGCCAGCAAGACCAGGTGGTAATTGGCATCATCTATCCCAGGTTCCCTGTCATCCATGGAGCGGGGAGCAACATAAACCTCACAGCCAAGAATCGGTTTAATTCCTGCCTTGTGAGCTGCTTTATAAAAGTCTATCACCCCGAACATGGAGCCATGGTCGGTCACAGCCAGAGAATCCATGCCCATCTCGGCCGCTTTGGCCACCAATTCCTTGATCCTCGCAGCACCATCAAGCAAACTGTATTCTGTATGGACGTGTAGATGCACAAACCCCCCGGACATAGCGTACCTCCAAAAAAATTAGTGGTGAGTGGATAGTAACTTTATAAATTCTATCTTCAGATTTAATTCCCTTCATAACAACCAAACCTATTTTTTGCTTAATGCAATTTATACTCCTTTGTCTCACAGTATTACCCCATGTATAAAAATTCAAAAGGA
>JAJZQD010000154.1 GCA_021847735.1 Bacillota bacterium
TGTGTTCACCGGTATATTATCTTATATTTGGTGGAATCAGGGCGTAATTAAACTAGGTTCAAACCGGGCGGCTGTGTTTATGAATATTGTTCCTTTAGCAGGTATCATCTTTGCCGTTTTTCTTTTAGGTGAACATATAGTGGTAAGTCAAATTGTCGGCGGGATTTTCATAATTGGCGGGATAATCCTGGCCAATCTTTCCGGCAAAAAACAAAAGCTTAAGAGTATATAAAACTTTGGAGGTGTTTTGATTGACAAAGGGACTAACAGGAATGGTTGCTATTGTTACTGGAGCAGGGAAAGGAATTGGCGAGGCTATTGCCAGGAGGCTTGCCTCTGAGGGGGCACAGGTTATGGTTGCCGATCTGGATGCGGCCAACGCAGAAAATGTGGCGGCAAGCATTAGAGCGGAAGGGCTTTCGGCCGTATCCCACCAGATTGATGTGTCTTCTCCCAGCCAGGTTAGTGAGATGGCTCGCAGAGCAGAGGAAGAACTGGGTAAAATTGATATTTTAGTAAATAACGCTGGAATTCTTGGACCGGCTGCTTCTGTTCAAGACCTGCCGGTAGAAGATTGGAATCGGATACTTAATATTAACCTGACCGGAACATTTCTTTGCTGCCAGGCTGTAATTAAGGGAATGGTGGAAAGAGGCTATGGCCGGATAGTCAACATGGCATCTGTTGCCGGCAAGGAAGGCAATCTTTACCAGGCAGGCTATTCAGCTTCTAAGGCAGGGGTAATGGGGTTGACCAAGACTATGGGGAAAGAGGTAGCTAAGACTGGAGTAACTGTTAATTGTATTGCTCCGGCGCTAATCGATAGTGACTTGATTAAAGAAATGACTGACAGCCATCTTAATACGCTGTTAGACAAAATCCCCATGGGCCGGGTAGGTAAACCTGAAGAAATAGGCGCTTTAGTAAGCTTTTTAGTGACTGAAGCAACCTTCTGTACCGGCGCGTGTTTTGACATCAGTGGTGGCCGGGCAACCTATTAAACCGGATAGACAAGAGGGGAGTTGAAAAATATGAGCTTTGATGGACAAGTGGCTATAGTTACCGGCGGTGCAGGAGGATTTGGTGAAGCAATTGCCGAAGAACTTTACAACAGAGGGGCCTTCGTTTATATCTTTGATTACAACCTGGATGGGGCAACAAAAGTTGCACAACGGCTGAACCCCGGAAAAGTTTTTCCTGTTCAGATGGATCTCTCTAAGGTTGAGGAAATTGAAAAAGCGGTCAATATGGTAATTGGGAAAAGCAACAGGATAGACATTCTAGTTAACAACGCCGGTACATCGGCGGGAAAACCGGCCGTGGATGTTACTGAGGATGATTGGGATAAGATTATGAACCTTAACGTCAAAGGGACATTTTTCCTGACTAAGTTTGTAGGGAAACAGATGATCGACAATGGTGGGGGCAAGATCGTCAATGTGGCTTCAGTTAATGCCCTGGTTGCCGAAAACAATACCGTCGTTTACTCTACCAGTAAAGGTGCAGTAGCGTCTATCACTAAGCTGCTGGCCCGTGAATGGGCCCGATACGGTGTCAGGGTCAATGCTATTGCTCCTTGCTATGGTAGGACACCACTTACAGAAGTACTTTTTCAGGACGAGAAGATATATAATGGTATCATTAAGGGAATACCGGCCAGGCGGCTTGTAACACCTGAAGAGGTCGCGGAAGCAGTAACTTTCCTGTTATCAGATAAGATGAAGATTGTTACCGGAGTGGTAATGCCCTTGGATGGTGCAAGGAGCACCTAAAATTTATTGGGTTCATTCATGAATACATATGAATATTTAGGGGGAGTTAAGGATGTCAAAACAAACAGTAGTTAGTGATTGCATGTTGTGCGTGTGGGACTGCGGGATAAAAGCACACCTTGAAGACGGTCGTTTAGTTAAAGTGGAGGGGCTGCCTGAGCACCCGGTAACCAAAGGGTATATTTGCCCAAGGGGGGAAGCACTGCCTGATTATGTTTACTCACCCAGCCGTTTAACAACACCACTCCTGAAAGAAAAAGGCCGCTTCCAAAAGGTTAGTTGGGACACTGCTTTAGATTTCTGTGTTGAAAAATTAAATGATATCAAGAAGAAGTATGGTGCCAGGGCTCTTGCCATTTTCTGCGGTTCCGTTGGGGTAGAGAATATCGAAGTAGCCACCTTTGCCCGCCGGTTCAAAGGGTCCTATGGTACACCAAATCTCCTGTCAGTAGAGAATATTTGCTACCGGACTAGGATTCTGGCCCGCCAGCTGACCTTCGGTCGTTACCCGCTGGACGATCCCCAGGATTCCAAAACCATCATTCTGTGGGGACATAACCCCGATGGCTCTAAGCCTATGCTGGCTGAACAAATCCGTGAAAAACAGGCCAAGGAAAAAGGCTTTCAATTAATAGTTGTCAATCCCAAGCGGATACCGTTGTCGGAAAAGGCCTATCATGTTACGATTCGCCCAGGTACAGATGCAGCACTGGGACTGGCCATGTTAAATGTAATTATTAATGAAGACTTATACGATAAAGAGTTTATTGAAAATTATACAGTTGGTTTTAAGGAGCTGGTTGAGCACGTTCAACAATACACACCTGAGTGGGCTCAGGAAGTTACCTGGATACCTGCCGCAGACATCAAAAACATTGCCAGGATTTTTGCTACAGCTAAACCTGCCTGTATCATGCAAGGTATCAATACTCTTGACCAGCACCAGAACGGTTTGCAAAATTCCCGTCTTTTATCTATCATGATGGCGGTGACCGGAAACTTTGCCGTTCCCGGTGGTTGGGTGGAAGGACCCCGTATTCCACTGGCCAACTTGAGCCTGCCTGATCTGGAGGAGCCTATCCGTGCCAGTGAATATCCTATATTCAGCAGCCTTTGGGGACGCAAGTCACCTTTCGGGATAGCGACTGTATTTCCTGAGGCGGTTATGAAAGGAAATCCTTATCCTATTAAGGGAACCATCATAACAGACTTCGCG
>JAJZQD010000039.1 GCA_021847735.1 Bacillota bacterium
CTAAAGCTGAACATCGAAACTTCAGTGGGGGACTCTACCCCCACTGAAGCAGAAAAGTGGAAACTCCACCTAATAGAAGGTGGAGTCTTGGAATTGGGATAAAATGGGTGACTTGTGTCACCCGCTTGAATTAACCTATATATTTGTTAATAAGACCCCAGATTTCATCCTTGCCCTGCCCCGTTTCCGCGGAAAACACCACTACCGGCGTCCCGGGAAGGGGAGCCAGGGCTGCAAGAATCAGCTTAGTGTGGTTTTGCCACTTGCCCCTGGGTACTTTATCGGCTTTGGTACAGACAATTATTGTTGGTATTCCGTAATGCTTTAACCAGTCATGCATTTCTCTATCTTCACTGCTGGGGGCATGCCTGATATCTATCAACTGGATAACAGTTTTCAAGTTGGCCCGGTTCAGTAGGTAGCCCTCAATCATCTGCCCCCACTGGGATTTTATCTCTTTAGCAACCTTAGCAAACCCGTAACCGGGCAAATCTACGAAATGAAAGCTGTCATTTATCCGGTAAAAGTTAAGCAGCCTGGTTTTCCCCGGGCTGCCGCTGGTTCTGGCTAAAGCCCGTCTGTTCACCAGCTTGTTAATCAAAGAGGATTTGCCTACATTGGAACGACCGGCAAAGGCAATTTCCGGCCAGTTTTCGTCAGGATACTGCTTCGGACCTGGTGCACTGATAACATATTCCGCAGAGACTATACGCATCTTAAGCCTCCTTCAGCGCCCTGGCCAAAACTTCGTCCATGTGCTCTACAAAAACAAATTCCAGCTTGCTTTTAACTTTATGAGGTATCTCTTCCAGGTCCTTTTTGTTTTCCATCGGCAGGATAATGGTTTTCATCCCCGCACGGTGGGCTGCCAGCACTTTTTCCTTGACCCCGCCGATAGGCAGAACCCGTCCGCGTAGTGTAATCTCACCGGTCATGGCAATCTCCCGCCGGGTCTCCCTATTAGTCAGGGCCGAAGCTATGGCTGTGGCCATCGTAATCCCGGCCGAAGGCCCGTCCTTGGGAATAGCCCCTTCGGGGACATGGATGTGGATATCATATTTCTCGTGAAAATCCTCGGGGATATTCAACTGCTCAGCTTTTGAACGTATATAGCTAAACCCGGCCTGAGCCGACTCTTTCATTACATCGCCCAACTTGCCTGTAAGCGTAAGCTTACCGGTTCCCTTTACAGAAGTCACCTCTATGGCCAGGACATCCCCTCCGGTTTCCGTCCAGGCCAGACCGGTGGCAATACCCACCTCATCTTCTTTTTCTACTGTCCCATAACGGAAGCGCGGGATTCCAAGGTAATGTTCGAGGTTTTGAATAGTAGCCTTGATATGTTTGGTTTTTCCCTGGACAATCTCCCTGGCCGTCTTACGGCAGATGGCCGCAACCTGGCGTTCCAGGTTTCTGACGCCGGCTTCCCTGGTGTACTCCCTGATTATTTTGTGGACCGTATTTTCAGAAATTGAAAGCATTTTCGCTTTCAGCCCGTGTTCCTTAATCTGCTTAGGAATCAGGTATTTGGTCGCAATGTTAACCTTTTCTTCCTCGGTATATCCGGAAAGGTAAATAACTTCCATCCGGTCCAGCAATGCCCTGGGGATTGGATGCATCGTATTGGCGGTAGTAATAAACATCACATTGGAGAGGTCGAAGGCCGCTTCAATGTAGTGGTCGCTAAAAGTGCTATTTTGTTCGGGGTCCAATACCTCCAGCAACGCGGCAGAAGGGTCGCCCCGGAAATCCATGCTCATCTTGTCAATTTCATCAAGCAAAAATATCGGGTTGTTGGAACCGGCCTGCCTGATGCCCTGAATAATCCTGCCGGGCAGCGCTCCGACATAGGTACGGCGGTGTCCCCTGATTTCAGCTTCGTCCCGCACCCCGCCCAAAGACATACGGACAAACTTACGCTCCAGGGCGCGGGCAATGGATTTGGCCAGGGAGGTCTTGCCGACTCCGGGAGGGCCGATAAAGCATAATATTGGGCCCTTCATCTTCTTGGCCAGTTTTCTGATAGCCAGGTATTCCAAAATCCGCTCTTTCACCTTGTCGAGACCGTAATGATCTTCATTCAAAATGATTTCGGCCTGGTTCAAATCAAGCCGGTCTTTGGTTTTCTTGTTCCAAGGCAGCACCAGCAGCCAGTCCAGGTAAGTACGAATAACCCCTGACTCTGCAGCCATGGGGGGCATTTTTTCCAATCGTTCAACTTCCTTGAGGGCCTTTTCTTTTACCTCTTTATTCAGTTTGGCCTGTTCAATTTTCTCTCTGTATTCCTCACCCTCGGCCACCCGCTCATCTTTTTCTCCAAGCTCCTTCTGAATGGCCTTCATCTGTTCCCTCAGGTAGTACTCCTTTTGCGTCTTTTCCATCTGCTTTCTAACCCTGAGGTTAATCTTGCGCTCAAGCTCCAGAATCTCCATTTCTTTGGCCACTATCTCACATAAAATCTCAAGCCTTTTGGAAATATCGACTGCCTCCAGAATCCTTTGCTTGTCGTCAATCTTTAGGGCTAGGTGGGAAGCAATAATATCAGCCAGCCTGCCCGGTTCTTCCAGATTAACTACAGTTACAACAGTTTCGGGCGGTATGCGTTTACTCATTTTCACATACTGCTCGAACTGGTTGACGAGGCTTCTCATGAGGGCTTCAATCTCCGGATTAACCTCAACCGTTTCAGGATATTCGGTAACTTCCACCTTAAAATAAGGTTCGTGTTCAATATAACGCTCAACCCTGGCCCTGGATAAACCTTCAACCAGGACCCGGATAGTGCCCCCGGGCAGCTTTAAAAGCTGCTTTATCTCAGCCACTGTACCGATTTCAAAGATGTCCTCCTCACTGGGTTCATCAGTTTGAGCCTCTTTTTGGGTAGCCAAAAAGATAATCCTGTCCTGAAGCATTGTTTCTTCTATAGCCTTGACAGATTTCTCCCGGCCAACATCCAAGTGTATAATCATAAAAGGAAAAACCAATATACCACGCAGGGGAAGAAGTGGCAGTTGACGTAATGTAGTTTTCATTTCAAATTCTTTAGCCATTCAAGACCACCTCCAAATCTGTTGTCAGATTATCTATTGCAAGTACACTACTTATTATATACCTATTTTCAAATTTCCTGCAAGTTAAGGATTTAATTTAAAAGCCCCGGACTAATCAACGGGGCTTACAGGGCAGTTATACCCCCCTATGGTATGATAGTGTTCTCTTTGAAACAGCCCGTTACATCGGTGCCGCGCTTAATGAATCCGCGCAGAAATACCCGTCAGGCCCGGCGGACTCCGATATACAGGAACCCTTAATTATGTCCACCAGATTGTCTATACCGATAACCTCTATACCTTCCATATCCTTAAAAATCGCCTGATAATTCTCCCGGGGAATAAAAACCCGCCTGACCCCGGCCTGCCTTGCGGCCTCTACTTTTGCCACAATACCACCCACCGGCTTGACAGCGCCCCTGATAGATACTTCTCCCGTCATCGCGACTCTGTTATCCACCGGTAGGTTTTTTATAGCCGAATATATTGCAGTGGCAATGGCTACACCCGCCGAAGGGCCGTCAATTGGAACCCCTCCGGGAAAATTCACGTGAATATCATAGTTCTGCGGATCTAATTTGAAGTTGTGCCTGAGGGTTGTAAGAACATTTTCCACAGAACCCCTGGCCATACTTTTACGTTTCATTACTTTGCTCCCGGTGCCTATTTCCTCCTCATCTACAACCCCGGTCGCCATGACCCGGCCTTTGCCTTTACCGACAGCGATAACTGTGGCTTCAATTTCTATAAGAGTCCCCATATTGGCCCCATACACGGCAAGTCCGTTGACATAACCAATCTGGGGGGCCTGCGGAACCTTTTTTTCCGGGCGGGGCGAATACTGTCCACTGTTAATAACCCACTCAACGTCGGCCACCTTGATTTCCTTGCGCCGTTCTGTCAGGGCAATGCCTGCTGAAATCTGAATAATGTTAACAGCCTCCCGGCCATTGGTGGCATATTTTTTTAGCACATCAACGGCTCCCTCTTCAAGACCAAAATCAATTTTTTCGGCCGCGTTTTTCGCAATCAGTGCTATCTCCTGGGGCAGCAAGGACCTGAAGAACACTTCCAGGCACCGGGATCTAATAGCCGGGGATATATCCTGGGATGTCCGGGTGGTTGCCCCTACCATGCGAAAATCTGCTGGCAGGCCGTTCTGAAAAATATCGTGGATATGTACCGGAATATTAGTATCTTCGGAACTATAATAAGCACTTTCCAAAAAGACCTTACGGTCTTCCAGGACCTTTAACAGCTTATTCATCTGGATAGGATGAAGTTCCCCTATTTCGTCGATAAACAGCATTCCCCCGTGAGCCTTCGTAACCGCGCCTGATTTTGGCTGGGGTATACCCGCCATTCCAAGGGGTCCTGCCCCCTGGTATATAGGGTCATGGACTGACCCTATGAGCGGGTCGGCAATTCCCCTTTCGTCAAACCTGGCCGTAGTTGCATCCAGTTCAATAAATTTGGCTTTGTCGCCAAAGGGAGAGTCCTGGTTTTTTTTGGCTTCTTCCAAAATCAGCCGGGCCGCCGCCGTCTTTCCGATGCCCGGAGGACCGTATATAATGACATGCTGGGGATTAGGCCCGCATAGAGCGGCCCGCAATGCCTTTAACCCTTCCTCCTGTCCTATTATTTCTTCAAATTTTGTTGGCCTCGTTTTCTCCGCAAGGGGCTCTGTAAGGTTTACTTCCCTTAACTTCTGGAGCTTATCCATTTCCTTCCTGGATTCCTTTTCCACGGCTACTTTGTTTCCCTGCTGGGCCCTAAGTAAATTAAGAAAATACAACCCGATAACAATCGCAAAAAATAGCTGAACAAAGCTTAAAAATCCGCCAATACCGCTCATATAATCCACACCATAACCTCCTTGAATCCTATACATCATACCCAAGGATAGTATTGCCTGACCAAGAAGAATTTATAAGCGTGGCCCCCATGCTTTGGAGTAGGTCAAAAAAACGTTGACCTCCGTCTCAACGGAGGTCAACTAAAATGTTGGTTCGCCCGGTGGCGAACCTTCCGATTGTACTGGCGGTGATTCCATTTTGGCCGCCTACCGGCCATATACCCTGGTCTGGTCTATTGCTCACTGCCTGCCCCGGTCACGCCACACCCCAGCTTTTCACTTCCGGGTCTGAATTCCTGGCTCTCCGCTATTTTGGGGGCCTCGGCGTAATCAGTAATGGCACGAAACATGAGATAGTTCAACACTATGAAAGCAACGCGGGAAATATAGAAAACCAACTGCCCGAACCCGCCAATCATCCCGTTTTCACCGGCGGGAAACCTTTGCATCAATCCATAAGAGCCCATCGAATAGGTGAAAATAAGACCTGTCACTGCCAGAGTCAGGGTAAAGTAGGAGGTCAAATGCCGGAAGAACCTGGTGTGGTATTTCAGGTGGTATTCTTTGACCACCCAATATATTAGCACAACAACGGCAACCTGCCCCGCTTGGCTCAAGCCTAGGAAAAAGGCATATACAGTCCTGCTGGATACAATCAGCGTAAGATTGACGGGAATAGAAAAAAACCACTGCAAAATAACCAGACTAAGCATTATCTTGCCAAGTCTTTTGTTAAGGAAGCGGGGGTCTTGTCCAATAGGGGAATACCTAATCAAACCGTAAACCAATAAAAAGGTGGCTGCCGATGTAAAAGTCAGTTCCGTTAATCCCCTGACAGTGGACAATATCATGTACGACCTACCCATGCCCACTCCGAGGTTGCTCTTTAGAGCGACCAAGTTGCTTTTCTGAAAAACCCTCAGGACGAGCACCATAAAATCGTTCATCAGAAGCAGGGAAAAATACCATTTAAGGGTATTCAGGAATGGGTTCGGATACTGTTCATACTTTTTAATAGCAGTTAAGACCAGGATAAAATTAATCACCAGCATCCCGACCATGTACTGAATTGGGTCAACATATAAGCGCAAAACGGTAAGTAAGTCGCGGAACAAGGCAGACCTGGTTTCCACAACCTGTCCCAAGAGCACCAAAGCGCCAAGTATAACAACTGCAGCTCCAATAAATTTTTCCTTCTGCACATCAGACAGATGCCGCTTAAACATTGCCAACCTCCCAGTTCCAATCTATTTTAAATTCTCCTTACGGCCGTCAAATTCCTGCCAAAATAAGCAAACCGACCCATCAAATTTAAGGTCGATTTGCCTTCTCAAAGGAGCAAAAAAAAGAAACTGTCCTGGGCAGTTTCCAAAAATATTAAAATTCCATTTGTAAAAACATTAATTTTTATTGGCTTTAATTTATTTAGGGAAATGGCAGGTATGTTCCGGAGAGTGAGGCTGACGTCCGCCGACCCGTGACCGCGTATGCGGGAGCGGTTTGCCGGCTGAGTTGTTGCTCACTCGCAGGAACATGCCTGCCATTTCCCTGGCTAACGAAAGGGACTGTCCCTTTTAGGACAGCCCCCCAATTTGTTTAAGCAGTTTCTTCTTTCTTTTTCTTCCTGTCTACAGTGAGCAAAATCGGTTGTTCCTTTTTATTGACAACCTCTTTTGTAATGGTGCATTTGGTGATATCATCCCTGGACGGCAGCTCATACATGACTTCAAGCATGATATCCTCGATAATAGCCCGCAAACCTCTGGCCCCGGTATTCCTCTTCATAGCCTCCCGGGCGATGGTCTCAAGGGCCTCCTCCTTGAACTCGAGATTAATGCCATCCATCTCAAAGAACTTCTGATACTGCTTGACAAGGGCGTTTTTCGGTTCAGTAAGAATCCGTACCAAGGAACTGTCATCAAGAGCCTCAAGGGTAACGATTACGGGTAAACGCCCTACAAACTCGGGAATCAAACCGTATTTCAACAGATCCTCAGGCAAAATTTGCTTCAGGATTTCACCGGGGTTCTTTTCTTTTTTCGACTGGATCTCTGCGCCAAATCCCAGGCTCTTTTTCCCTATCCTATTTTGAATTAACTTGTCTATCCCGTCAAAAGCCCCGCCACAAATAAACAGGATATTAGTAGTATCAAGCTGGATGAACTCCTGGTGGGGGTGCTTGCGTCCTCCCTGCGGGGGAACACTGGCAACCGTCCCCTCCAGGATCTTTAGCAGGGCCTGCTGGACGCCTTCACCCGAGACGTCCCTGGTAATAGACGGGTTCTCAGATTTACGGGCGATTTTGTCAATCTCGTCAATATATACTATACCTTTTTCGGCTTTTTCAACATCATAGTCAGCCGCCTGAATCAGTTTAAGGAGGATATTCTCAACATCCTCGCCGACATAACCGGCCTCCGTCAGAGAGGTCGCGTCCGCAATAGCAAACGGAACATTCAATAGTCTGGCCAGGGTCTGGGCCAAAAGTGTTTTTCCGCTTCCGGTGGGGCCGAGCATTACAATGTTGCTCTTCTGGAGCTCCACATCATCAACCTTACTGCCCATGTTGATTCTCTTATAATGGTTGTATACTGCAACAGAAAGGGCTTTTTTAGCTGACTCCTGCCCAATAACATACTGGTCAAGAATCTCCTTGATTTCCTTAGGTTTTGGCAGGTCGCCAATTTCCATCCCCAGGTCTTCACTAAGCTCTTCTTCTATTATTTCATTACAAAGTTCGATGCATTCGTCACAGATATAGACCCCCGGCCCTGCCACAAGTTTTTTTACTTGGTCCTGGAGCTTGCCGCAGAACGAGCACTTTAGTTGGCCCTTGTCATCGCTGAACTTATACACAGCTATTCACCTCTGTTCCTTTACTTGCGAACGCTGATCACCTCATCAACAATACCGTAGTCCTTAGCCTCCGGCGCTGACATGAAGTAATCGCGTTCCGTATCTTGAGCCACCCTTTCAAGCGGCTGACCGGTGTGCGTGGCAAGTATCTTGTTTAGTATGTCCTTCATGCGTAAAATTTCCTTGGCATGTATCTCAATCTCCGTCGCTTGGCCCTGGACACCGCCCGCCGGCTGGTGTACCATAATGCGGGCATAAGGCAGTGAAAAACGTTTCCCTTTAGCTCCAGCCGCCAGCAGGAAGGCCCCCATGCTTGCCGCCTGTCCTATGCATATGGTCGAAACGTCGGGTTTGATATATTGCATAGTGTCATATATTGCCATACCGGATGTAACAACCCCGCCCGGGGAATTTAAGTATAGGTGAATATCCTTATCAGGGTCTTCGGCCTCCAAAAACAACAGTTGGGCAATAACCACATTGGCTACCATATCATCAATAGGTCCCCCGATAAAAATGATTCTATCTTTCAGCAGGCGTGAATAAATATCATACGCCCGTTCACCTCTATTGGTTTGTTCTACTACCATAGGGACAAGATTCAAAACACTCACCTTCTTTCTCAATTATACATCAACAATCTCTTATTGGTAAACATTACGGTATTAAAATCAGCCTGGTATTTATTGATAATTATTTTATTTAATGACAGCCCTTTCCTGCAACATGTCAACAGTTTTGTCAATTACAATACTCGTTTTAAGGGGTTCCAGGTTACCGGCGTTAACCAGCCACTGTTTAAATACCCCCGCCTCTGAGTTGTAACGTGCCGCCATTTCGGCAACCTTGGCGTCAATATCCTCGTCGGTTGCTACAATATTTTCCTTAGCGGCAATCGTTTCCAAAACTAAATCAATCTTGACTGCTTTCTCCGCGGCCGGGCGGTATTCCTCCCGCATAGTTTCAACGCTGGTGCCGCTGAATTTAAGGTAATCCTCCAGGTTTAGCCCCTGCATACTAAGTCTTTGGGATAAGCTTTGGGTCATAAAATCGATCTTCTGCTGGATCATTATCTCGGGAACTTCTACCTGTGAACCCTGCGTGGCTTTCTCTACCAGCTCATCTTTCATCTTGTTCTCCGCCTGAGCCTTCGCTGCCTCTTTTAGTCTATTCAATATATCATTTTTTAATTCCTGCAAGGTTTCGAATTCACTTACATCTTTGGCAAATTCATCGTCAAGTTCGGCAAGTTCTTTCCTCTTGATAGCTTTCACCGTTACCTTAAACATTGCTTCCTTACCGGCCATTTCAGCGGAATGATAATCCTCCGGGAAGGTTACATTGATTTCCTTGGTTTCACCGACCTTGGCGCCTACCAGTTGTTCTTCGAACCCGGGAATAAAGGAGCCTGATCCCAATTCAAGGGAGTAGTCAGTACTGGTGCCGCCCGGGAAGGCAGCCCCATCGACAAACCCCTCAAAATCAATAACGGTCAAATCTTTCAATTCGGCCTGCCCTTCTTCAAGGTTAACCATTTGGGCATGGCGCATTTTCAGCTTTTCCAGTTCGGCATCTACTTCCGCATCGGTGGTTTCGGTTTCCTGTTTTTCTACTTCAAGACCAATATACTGCCCCAGCTCAACTTCCGGCTTAACCTCCACTGTTGCCTTAAAAATAACCGGTTTGTCTTCTTCAAACTGTACCATGTCAACTTTCGGTTTATCAATAGGTTCAATTCCGGTTTCCTTTAAGGCCTCCATATATGCTTCAGGGATAACAAAGTCTAGGGCCTCTTCTCTTAAGTACTCCTTACCCACGTGCCTTTCAATAAGCACCCGGGGGGCTTTTCCCTTCCTAAATCCGGGTATGTTGACCTTTTGAGCCACCTTCTTATAAGCCTTTTCCAAAGCCTCCAGCATTTTGTCCTGTTCAATTTCGATTTCCAGTGCTATAACATTTTTTTCTATCTTTTCCATATTTACTTTCATTTATGCTCCTCCATATCTCTGAAATAATTATATGAAAACAAATAAAATATGTGCCTTATCATCACATGTAAGGACATATGTAACCATAACCCGATAATATAACACCCCGGGGGTGAATTGTAATCACTACCGAGGTCAGGATGTTACCATCTCTTAACTTCGATGGAACCACTGTTACCAAACTTATCTAAACTGTTGAGATACGACAATATTGAAGCATCTTAAACACAATACGGGCTTTTATCAAACTACATTGTATATTTTATCGATTTAGATAAGCACTGTCAAGAGCCTTATCAACAATTTTGCCAAGTAAAGTAGCGGCCATTATCGCCATAATAGGAGTTAACGGATAAGTGTATCTTTCAATTGGAATGAAAACCAGTTGTGTTACTGCTGCAAATACTACCCAAAGGGCCGGCCACCGCATATGCCTGTCAAAAATATTTACAAAAGTGCCAAGCCAGCCAACCACAACAAACATCCACAGGTGCAGCATCCTGGCCCAAGGGGCAGTTACGCCCCAGGGTCTCAGCCAAAGAAAAGAAAGCTTTCCGACAGTATACCACTTTATCCACAGCCAGGGGTCGGTTTTTAACCCTTCCATAATTCTCTGAACTGCCACCCGGGTCATCTGGGAATCGGGGACATTCTTGACAATTGACGGTCCGATGCGGTCATAGATATCGTAGGGGTCTGTCCCGCGAAGCAGTGGGTTCCCTGTCTGAGTGGCAAACATAATAAACTTGTCAAAGACCAGGTAGTTCCGGACCCACCAGGGGGTCATCACCAGGCAGAAGGCGGTTATGGCGGCCAATAACCCGGCCAGGATTCTTGTATCACGCTTCAAAACCAGGTGGACTATATATGGTATAACCAAAAACGGCGCCATAGAAGGCCTCACCAGGACCGCCAGACCCAAAAGGCCGCCGGACAAAGCATGCCTCCACAGCCCGGGTTTTTCAAAAACAATAATTACGGAATAGATATAACCCAACTGCAGAAAGGTATACAATACCTCGGTTAGAATACGGTTGTTTGCCATAAAGGACGGTAGGTATATTGCTGACAGCATGGCAGCGAAAATGCCAACCTTGGGGCCCCCGGATTTGCTTGCTATATTGTAAACCAGAAAAACAGAACCCACACTTATCATTACCTGAAAAACCCTGGCTGTAATCAACGGCCCGGTATTTAGCAGTCTTCCTATATAGTAAGCTCCCGCCAGAAAAAGCGGGTATCCGGGTGTTACAAAAGCCCTGGGCTTATCCGAATAATATCCCATAATATGCCTGTCAAGGAACTGCAGGGTCATTTTATGATACCCGACCTCATCGTGGGTAAGCTTTAACGGCAGTGAAGTGGTATATACATAATATAACCTGACCGCAAGGGTTGTAAGCAGTATTACTGCCAACAATATTTTTTCGGATTTTGACATACCCCGGCTTTCTGTGGACTGTTTGAAACGATAGCTGTACATTTTTACCCCCTATTTGCCTGTTCATTGGCACCCTTATTCGCTGCAGCAAGTCTCAGGGACTGAAAAACAAGGGGTACAATAAGGTAGTTCAACAGTAACGGGGCGCCAATTACACCTGAATCATTAAGAATAATAGCCGCCAGGGCCCCAAAAAGCATGCCCGTAAAGCCGGCTTTTAAATAAGGCATTTGGCAGTACATCGCATTTAGGTTTCTCCTGTTTCTGGAGAACAAGCCGACCCATATGAGCAGCTGTAGTAAAAGTATAGTGGCAAAGGGCGAATGCTTAAGTAGGTAGAAGTTTGCCGCAACTTTGCGGAGAATCATCTGCCAGATGGCCAGATAGTTTCCGGCAAACAGGTTGTTAAAAGCGCGCCCAATATGGGACTGTTGGCCTGCCGGCAAGAAGTAATTAACTGCCGCCAGTACAGCCACACCTGCTACAAGGGCACTAAGCAGAAGGAGGCCTGTCCGCAGTTTAACTTTCCCACCCAGGAACAGGTACAGGGCCGCAGAAAAACCTACCATTGCCGTTAAAGCACCACCGGCTTTACTGCCAACCGAAGGGGCGGCAAAAAAGACGATGAGGCCCGCAAAGAGCAGACCGATAACCGGCAGCAGGCCCTTCCTCTTTTCAGGGTATAACTGGAGTAATGCCGCCGTGCCCAATATGGCAGACCCAATCACGACACCCATATACTCATTGCCAATGCCGTAAAATCTGCCGCCTACTACCAGGTCGTAACTCAAGGCGGCTTTTTTCATCAGGCTGCCCCCGGTAAGGACATCCACCACACTTGATAAAACATTGGCTCCGGCTGCAGCCAGATACAATTTAAGGTCATCCCTGATACGGGTCACGATATATGTAAGAAGCGCCACAATGGCCAGGGACAGGGTAATTGTCAGCGAGGGGTTGACAGACCCTGTTAATGGGAGCAGCAAAATAGCCAAAGGGTATAAAAGTATCGCCGCCAGTAAGAACCTGGCTAATTCAATTCGGCGGAAATACCTGAAAACTATTTGCAGTAGCACCAGGGCATAAACAACCCACTGGTACCTGGTAAAGTAGTATAAGACACCGATCCTTTGGAGTGAGTTGGCTGTCAGCCACTTAGACATATCTTTAATATATTGAGTCTGCCCGGGTACTTTTATACCGTGGGCCGGCAGGCCGACAATCCCTTCCGCCGGCTTGGCGCCAAGGTGGTCCACAACAGTTGCTGTTATGTCATAATTAGCCACCAAACCTTTTTGTCTGGTGCTTGGTGATGTCAGCACACTCCCTGGAACAACGGACCCACCGGCTATAATTACCGGGGCAAGCCTCACACCGTCCCGGAGGGCCTGGGCATGCGGCAGGGGAGTAACCAGCATAATCATAGTATCTTTACTCACCAGAGGAAGCAGGCTGCCGATAAACCCGTCAACTTCTTTAAGCGCTCTGTCCCGGTGGAAGTCCACCATCTTTTTCATCTGCCGGCTGCTGCTTTGATTGGCTCTCACCGTGTCGCCGGTCTCAACCACAACAAAATCTGCCAGGTCGGACAGCCTGTCGAGTTCTGTTTTCAGCTTTCCGTAGTCGGTTCGCCATCCGTAAGGAGAAATGGGGTCGTTGGTTAGCATTCCCAGGCCGACATTGCCTTCATCGACCCGTCCCCAATCGTCCATGGCGATAACTGCAGCAAGCCTGTTAGGTTCATCTTTGGGGGCCAGGTCACTGTTGCCGATAACCGCAGTTTTCAGACCGGCCTGGTGTAAAACTGCCCCCAGGCGGCCTGGGGTTGATACGGTGTAACGCTTTTGGTTCACATTTAAAATGGTAGCTATACTAATATTTAAGACTTTGCTGAGGCCGGGATTTTGACCGGTATTTCTCTGATAGGCCTCCAAAGCCCTGGAACCGTCATTAAGAATTTCTTCTCTGTTAAAACTCTCCCCGGTCGGAACTGAACCGATAAATTTATCTCCTCCCCCCAGGGAAACATAGGAGTTGATATCGGTAAAATCTCCCCCACTGTTGATGGTCGTAAGGCCTAACCCACCCAGTGCTATGAGTCTTTTAATATTTTCATGTTTTTCGTTGGTGATGTCCTCAACAGTGACCCGGTCAACAATTACCATGATCAACTTCGGTTTCCCATTTTCACTGGCTGCGGACGGTATACCGGTTAGGACATTAAGGATTAATGCAAGCACAAATACCGCAAGAATCATTCCGGCAAGCGGCCTCTTCATCTGCGGTACGGTGAATTTTCTATGTAAGGTAGAAATAAGCTTGCTTATACCCATAAAACCTCCGTTTGTTTAAATTCTGGCCGGAAATACAGGATATCATGGGATATTATAACATTGAGCAGGCAAAGTTTCAAGGTGAGGAATGGGCAGGCGTATTCCTCCGAGCTTGGGCGTGGAAATGACAGGTATGTTCCTCCGAGTGAGCAACAACTCAGCTGGCGTACCACTCCCGCTGCGCGGATCGCGGGCCGGCTGACGTCAGCCTCACTCTGTGGAACACACCTGTCATTTCCTAAGACTCGCTCGGAGGAACACCGCAATTCCTTTAGTATTTAAAACTTCAAGTAAGACGGGCCATGGGAAAAGAAATAGCCAAGCTATTTCTTTTCCCCCTGTCGTCCTACCAGTTTAACGGAACTTTTACTTTGAGGTTTTTTAATTCTACCGGTTCTTCATGCTTAACGGTTTCTACGGTCAGTTTTTGGTTTCTGTCAAGGGGTGGATATTCCCTGACAAACGCATTTTCCTTATCTTTTCCCGGTGGTTTTTTATAATCGAAGCTGTATTCCCTACCGGATAGGTCCCGAATGTTTAGGGTGTTATAGGGGTCTACTCCTTTAAAGTGCAGGAGGGTTTTGTCAGGCCGGAATTCCACCTGGGTTATGGTTAACTGCTGATGTGATCCCACCTCCAGAATAATAGGCAGGTTGCCCAGGTCGGCGGTCACCCAGAACACCTTTTCCAAAACCGGCTGAACTGTCAAATACGCCGGTTTTCCCTGGTACGAAGTTGTGGCTACAGCCTTATACCGGGTTATTCTGACTCCGTCTTGCGTTTCCACTCCACCGGCGACGTTTGCTGCCAGTTTCCGGCCCTGGTCGTCAAGTATTTCAAAACGGTAACTATTCTGCTCTCGTCCTGCCCCTGACCCCGCTTCCTGTATTTCCTGTACTGACAGGGGTTCAGTTAATTCAAGGCTAATTTCGGTGGCGTTGGGAGCAAAGGCAACCTTTTTTACTGTTAGGGTGACACCGTTATCAGTTTTTCCGGCAGAAGGATAAAATACTCTGGTAGCTGAAGCCGTTTTATTTTTGGAGACCGGGATATCAAAATTCCAGTCTCCGGTGACTTCACCGATTTTTTTGATGTCAAGCTGAAGTGTAAATTTATCGGGCAGTTCCTGGGAAGTCATAACGTCTATGACACCCGCATACCGGTTCTTGTTGATTTGTTTCCCAGTGTAACGTTTCCCGGTGTTACTCCAGGAACTCATGTTTACTCTAAGCGGTAACAGTTATACTGATACCTGCGTCTGTCACAGTCTCGTTTACCGGGGTGGCAAACCCGTTAGTACTGGCGTTTTTCATCCCGGGGTCACCGGCCAATTCAAATATAGAGCCGATTAACGGAACCTGTCTGAGGGCTTGGGCCACCCTCGGTGAGACAAACCCTAACCCAATCGTAAAGCCCATCAACACACCGCTGCAAATACAATGTACCGAACCTTGCCAAGGGCAGGCCGCCGGACCGGCAGGGCCGACAGGGTTTCCTTAATTCTGGCCTGTACGGTCTCCGGAACTTTCACCAGGTCTTCCTTAACCAGCCCTTTGAACTCAAGGTCAAATTCATGGTCTGATTTAAACTGATTCGCCATGATAATGCCCCCTTTCATCCCTGTTTCCCAGCAGCTGCGCGAGCTTTGCCCGGGCCCTGGAAAGGCGGGATTTCACCGTTCCCTCGGGAGTTTCCAAGGCCTGGGCCACATCTTTCAATGGCAGGTCCTCAAAGGAGTAAAGGATAACAATAACCCGCAGGTTCACACCACTCCCCCGGGTCCCCATTGGCATTTTTTCGTCCTCTTGATTATTAGATAAAGCTGGCAGGTATTCGGTTCTCATCTTCTAGGATATTTTTCAGATTCCTTTTTATAATCGAAAGTTTGCGGGAGCAAACCTCCGATTCTCTCTTTGCCCCGGTGGGCAAAGAAACGTGTGAAATTATTACCCATGTTTAGTCGATATGGGTAACTTTTTATTTTTTTACTCACGTCTATAGTAATATCCATGCCGCAAATATTATAAAAAGGTCAAATCCTCAGTGAACTCGTTCAGCTAAAGCTGAACATCGAAACTTCAGTGGGGGACTCTACCCCCACTGAAGCAGAAAAGTGGAAACTCCACCTTATAGAAGGTGGAGTCTTGGAATTGGGATAAAGGGATTTGACCTTTAAGGCACCCAATGTGCAATACATGTAGAGGTTGCGTTAGTCAATGTGTTGCTTTAGTTTCATTTTCTGTGTATAATATTGATTAATAGATGAGTAAAATATAAAACCGAGGTGCAGAAACACCTCGGGGTACAACTTCCGCCAAGATAAGCGGTCATAGAATATAGCTGAAAACAGTAGCTACCTTAGCAGGGGAGGCTACTGTTTTCCTTTTGTTACGACTATTATTGAAACAATTAACGATGCAAATGCAACCATTAATGCCAGACTTTCAAAAACAGTCATAGGCCATCACCTCCTTCCATTGGAGGTTCTGACCGCCCACCCTGCGCCTAAACAGTTGTACCACAGTAATTATAACATGATTTGGTCGTTCGGGCAAACGTTTGTTCGCCTTTCCGCAACCAATGTTGAGCCGTATGTTGAGAATTGCGCAAACCGTGCAAGGTGGCCAGGTGTGTTTCTCCTACACCGAAGCCTTGACGGTCCAGCCGGTAAGCTTCCCACACACAATCCCCTAACATGGCCCGCCTTCCGATCCAGGGCTAGAAAAACACCCACTCCACCCCCGATGGTGTGTACCAACGGTACACCGAGGCCCTCAACAGCACGCTCTCAGCCCACCTTCCGACCCAGGGGTAGAAAAAAGGCATTTGGCAAGGCGCCCGCCACGGCACAACCGGAGGCGTGTTGAGTGGCCAGTGTACAAAAAAAGGCAGCCTACAGTGCCCCCCGATGGTGTACCAACGGTACACCGAGGCCCACAAAACAGGACGCTCTCAGCCCACCTTCCGACCCGGGGGTAGAAAAAAGGCATTTGGCAAGGCGCCCGCCACGGCGCAACCGGAGGCGTGTTGAGTGGCCAGTGTACAAAAAAAGGCAGCCTACA
>JAJZQD010000155.1 GCA_021847735.1 Bacillota bacterium
GTCTGACCGGCCGGGTTCAATTGTGGAAATAATTGATAACCCGCGGGCAGGGCAAACCGGTTACAAACAGCAGCCGGAGTTTCACCAGTTATGTTCGAAATTACGCCGGTTGCTGGGGGTAGAAACCTGATGCCAAAAATTTCACTACTAAAAAAATCAACCGAAATATTCTTGGCAACTTTTATAATTATGGCTTTCTGGTATATCCTGGCGTTGTTCATTAAGAATAATATGCTGCCTACACCATGGGAAGCGGTCAGAGAGTTCTTTTCTATCTTTAGGTCCACCCTGTGGGTCCATTTCTATATCAGTACTTACCGGGTGGTTGTAAGCATCATGCTGTCACTGCTGGCCGCCGTTCCTTTGGGCCTAGTGCTGGGCCGGGAAGAATGGTTAGACAGATATGTGTCCCCAGTAGTCTACCTGGTTTATCCCATTCCAAAAATAGTTTTCCTGCCTATCGTGTTCCTGTTATTTGGGTTGGATGACCTGCCCAAGATATTCATGATTGGGATTATTGTTTTTTTTCAGATTCTGGTTACCACCAGGGATGCTTCAAAGGGAGTTCCTGTGCAAAATATTTATTCCATGACCTCACTGGGAGCCAGCCGGTGGCAAATATATTACCATGTCATCTGGCCAGCCTGTCTGCCTAAAATTATTACTTCATTGAGAGTTAGTCTTGGCACAGCCATAGCCGTCCTGTTTTTCGTGGAGTCCTTCGCCACTTCGGAGGGACTGGGCTATTTTATTATGGACTCATGGAACACCGCTTCGTATGCTCAGATGTTTGCCGGGATTATCGGGATGAGTGTACTTGGCTTGATTCTTTATGTAATTCTCGATTTTATTGAAGCTAAATTGTGCAGGTGGCAGTATCTCTAAGCCAAATTAAAGGCTTAATTCTTTGATCGCATGGAGACGATTTCTTTGACCAAAAACAGACTAAAAAAGACTATATTTATCTCATTTGCAGGTATCATTATGGCAATTATCGCCTATAACCTTTGGGCTTATCAGGGTACTCTGCTCAGCCCGTTTCTGACGGCAGCTGGGACAGATTCTCCACATAAACCCCTGTCTGAGGTAATCAAATCCGAAGTGGTGGGGCCGCCGATTCCCAACCTTTTGCTGGAGGTTGTCAAATCCAAGCACACTTTGACCCTTTACTCCGGTAAAATACCTTTAAAATCTTATCAAATATCTTTGAGTAAAGATTATTTGCAGGATAAGCGGATGGCCGGAGATAGAAGAACACCTGAGGGCAGCTTTATTATCACCGAGGCTACCAGTTACTCTCCACCCAGACGTCTTATAGGTTCCAAATTGCTATTGCTCAACTATCCCAACAAGGAATCAGCCATGATTGGCTTCCGGGAGCGCATAATTACCGGCAGTGATTTCCTGGCCATAGAGAAAGCTGTCGGCGAAAACACCACCCCACCGCAAAAGACTCCTCTGGGAGGCAGCATTTCCATTCACGGAGGGGACGGGCCTCTAATGGGAAATTCCTGGACTGACGGCTCTGTTGCGTTGTATTCTAAGGATATGGAAGAGCTTTTTCAATATGTCCCGGTGGGAACCAGAGTAGTCATCAAGAGGTAATTAAAGCCTTCGGGAGTTGGAGGAGGAATTACGTTGGAATTGAAATCCTTGCCCCAGGATATGCAAGCTGTGGCGGATCATCACGGTCATGTCTGCTTTGGAGTACTGTTAGGATATAAAGCGTGCAAATATGCCGTAGATATTATTGGCGAATCAGAGAACATTACGGTTGTCGCTGAAAGTCAGGGGTGTGGCAATGACGCTATCCGGGTCTTGCTCAACTGTAATGAAGACAACGGCAAACTAACTGTAAAAAACACCAGGAAGCCTTCATGGTCCTTTTACAACAGGGATGATGACGAAGGCGTTACCCTGACCATTAATCCGGTGATGCAGTCCCAGTTGCCTAAAGACAGGGAACAGGCTATGCACTCTATTTTGGAAATGCCGAATCACCTGTTATTTAAAGTCGAACCTTATGCCGGTTAAGGAAAATTTCAGAGGTGTTTAAATATGGACCCCATAACGCACGGGCTGACAGGCGCAGCCCTTACTCTTTTTTATAAGAACAAAACAGGGCAGGGGGAGCAGGGGCAAAAGCTTGACACGGATGTAAAAACAGTACCGCGGTTTGTTCTGATTACGACAGTTATAGCTGCTACCATTCCGGATATTGATTTTATTTTCAGGCTGGGCGGGGATTTTGCTTATTTTAAATACCACCGTGGGCCTACTCATTCGATTCCGGGGATATTTTTGCTGGCGATATTGCTGACCCTTGTGCTGGCCAGGGTATATCCTGCCAGAAAAAAGTCAACCCTGTTCAGTTGGGCTCTTTTAGGACTTGTTTCGCATATATCCCTGGATTTGCTAAACACCTATTCTACATATGTACTTTGGCCTTTTACGCCATATCCGGTGTCAACTGATATTCTGATGATTATTGACCCGGTTCTGTGGGGGATATTTTTTACCGGCCTGATTCTCGGCAGATTCGGTAAACTGAGAGAAGCCAGGAGGGAGATAGGTCTGGCGGTTTTCCTGGTGTTAACCCTATACCTGGGGACCAGAGTGTATATTCACCAAGACCTCAAACAAGCTGTTGCGCTGAGCTTCAAAAGTCAATCACCGGCCAGAATAGCCATAATTCCCGGTATGTTTGGGGTGAATTCCTGGAACTATATTGTGGATTCCCCCAACGAATATATCTTGGGTACGGTATCATTTCCCGGCAAGGCCATAAAGATTAACCAACGCCTGCTCAAGGAAACTGTAGGGCCCACAGAAAAAGCCGCTCTGGCCACAGATATCGGCCAGACCCTGAATTACTTCGCCCCGTATCTTTACCTAAAAACCGCAAAACAAGGCGATAATTACCTTGTCCACATGTCAGACTTAAGATACAACTATC
>JAJZQD010000156.1 GCA_021847735.1 Bacillota bacterium
TTGGGGCAGTAAGGCTAAAAGAAAATTACAGTATTGGCATGAATCTTGCTTTACTATCAAATTTAATGAAGACTCGCGTTATAAAAGGATGTTATGAAGGGTGGTGAATTGCTCCAAAGTTGCGGAAGCCATTTCTATTAACTAATTAATTTAAAGGGGGATATTGTGATGAACTTTAATAAAGTCGCTGTAATTGGCGGGGCAGGAATAATGGGATCCGGAATAGTGCAGACCGTTGCCCAGGCAGGTATTGAAGTCTTATTATTCGAGACCAATCTGACAGTGGCGGAAAAGGGAAAGGCTAAACTTGACAAGGTTCTGCAAAAGCTTATTGAAAAAGGCAAAATATCTGCTGAAAAAAAACAGGAAATTCTTGATAAGATTGTTCTATGTGACAACTATCAATCATTAGCAGAGGCAGATTTGGTAATCGAAGCCGTGTTTGAGAAGATGGAATTGAAAAAAGAAATTTTCAAACAGCTTGATGAAATTGTAAAACCTGAAACCATTCTGGCCAGTAATACCTCGGCCCTGTCCCTGACAGAGATTGCCAGTGTAACCAAAAGACCGGACAAAGTTATTGGCCTGCACTTCTTCAATCCTGTTCCCGTTATGAAGCTGGTAGAATTGGTAATGGGTTTGGCAACGAGCGAAGAAACATACCAGGCCGCGGCTGCGTTCTGTGAGCAAATTGGTAAAAAGTCAATCCGGGCCAAAGATACCCCTGGTTTTCTGGTGAATTATCTGCAGATTCCGTTGATCAATATAGCTATATCAGCTTATGAGAATGGATTAGCCTCAGCGGAGGATATTGATAAAGCTTGTGTGTTAGGGATGAATCACCCAATGGGTCCCCTGGCGTTGTTAGACTTACTTGGTCTGGACACTGCTTTGGACGTATTCAACGTCATGTATGAAGGCACAGGAGATCCCAGGTATAGGCCTTGTACTGTGCATAAACGGTTGGTTCAGGCCGGTCACTTTGGTCGGAAAAGCGGGAAAGGTTTTTATGCCTATAATCAATAGAACCATAAAAATTTAATTTTGCGCGGAAAAGGTTATTAATAAATCAACGGTTGGAGGGATTGTTGTGTATTCAAAAGCATTTATTCCTTACGGAGGATATTATAGTTCACCTTTTGTCCGGTGGCAGGGAAGCATTTCAAACGAGAATTCTATAGAGCTGGGAGCAGCCACTGCCAAGAGATGGCTGGCAGCAAAGAACCTGGAAGCAGCAATATTTGATTACCTATTTGTGGGAAAAACTGTCGGTCAATTGCGTACTTTTCATACTGCTCCCTGGGCAGCAGCTCTGTTAGGTGCAGAGAGAACCACGGGCCTTCACGTTCAACAGGCCTGTTCCACCGGCACCACTTGTGTCAGCCTGGCGGCAGCCGGTTTGGAAATGGGCAATCTTAATAGCTCGTTTTGCCTGATGGTAGACAGAATGTCTAACAGTCCTCATTCTATTTGGCCAAATTCAAACGGGATAGGGGGAAAAGTGGTTTCGGAAGACTGGGTACTGGATAACTTTTTGGATCCCATCGGTAAGTATCCCATGATTAACACGGCTGAAAACGTCGTAAAAAGGGCAGGCAACATTACCAGGGAAGAATGTGATGCGGTTACTGCCAGGCGCTATGAACAATACCTGGATGCACTGGCCAATGAGCGCGAGTTCCAAAAGCGGTACATGTTCGCGATTGAATATAAAAAGGGCAAAAAAGAAGTAGGAGTGGTGGATGCAGACGAAGGGGTAACCCCTACCAGTTTAGATTCATTAAGAAAACTGAAACCGGTTCTTGAGGGTGGTGTGCACACCTTTGGCTCCCAGACCTTCCCGTCTGATGCTAACTGTGGGATTATCGTAACAACCAAGGATAAAGCCCAGGAACTGAGCAGTGATAAGAAAATCCAAATTCAGGTGCTTTCTTACGGTTTTGCCCGCGCGGAAAGGGGCTACATGGCTATGGCGGTGGTTCCGGCAGCCATGATGGCTTTAGAAAAAGCGGCCATTAGTGTCAGTAATGTGAAGGCATTTAAGAGCCATAATCCATTTATAGCGAATGATTTGTATATGGCTAAAGAGATGGGTATAGATGTAATGAACTTTAATAACTATGGATGTTCCCTCATCTACGGTCATCCCCAGGCACCTACAGCAGGCAGGGGGATTATTGAGCTGATTGAAGAGTTGGTAATTCTTGGCGGCGGATACGGGGTGTTTACCGGATGTGCAGCAGGAGACACCGGAGCGGCTTTAGTTATTAAGGTAGGTTAGAAGGGAGAACAACCTTATGGCTTATGAAGTAATTCAGTTGCAAAAAGAAAATGGAGTTGCTACCATCACCCTAAACCGTCCCCCGCTGAACCCCCTGAACAGCCAGGTGTTTCATGAGCTGAGCCAGGCTATCGACGAACTGCAGGCCGATGCTTCGGTGAAAGCTGTTATTCTGACTGGTTCGGGAGACAAGGCATTCGCTGCCGGTGCTGACGTTTCTGAAATGGCGCAGATGACACCGGTAGAGGTCTATGACTTTGCCCAGGCGTCTTTAGTAGCTCTTCAGAAAATTGAGAATTTAGGCAAACCGACTATTGCCGCTATAAAAGGAATGGCTTTGGGCGGGGGGAGTGAACTGGCCATGTGCTGCGATTTCCGCCTGGCGGCTGATAATGCTAAGTTCGGCCAGCCGGAAGTTAATCTGGGCATTATCCCTGGCGGCGGCGGCACCCAGCGCCTGCAACGACTGGTGGGCAAAGTCAAAGCCAAGGAAATACTTTTCCTGGGGGAACTCTTTGGTGCTGCAGAGGCAGAAAAGATTGGCTTGGTCAACAAAGTAGTACCGGCGGATTCCGTTCTTGAAGAGGCACAGGTGCTGGCTAAAAAGCTAGCTGCCAAACCCGCGGTAGCTATGAGAA
>JAJZQD010000157.1 GCA_021847735.1 Bacillota bacterium
AGTAATATCATAAATCCTATAGACCCATACCGAATCAGCCATCTTCAACCCTCCCTACCCATATTGTACTCTCTCGGAAATTCGAGATTCTCTATATTCAAGGCTTAGCACCTTGGATTTTTTTGTTTTTCCTCCACGTTTTTCAGGGTAGCCAACTAACAAAAACCGAAAATAAAACATACCGGTAGAGTACACAGAGGCGCAGAGAAACATTATTCATGTTTGAAAATAAGGTCAAATTTTATCCAATTAAACCTATAAAATAATAACAAGAAAACGATAATGTTCAGCTAGAAGGAATCAACCTGTTGCAGCTCACTCCCTCTGCGTCTCTGCGGTTGTCTTTTATTCTTCGGGTTTTTTATTGTTCCTGCATCAAACCGTTTCCGAGAGCCTACAAGTGGTGAGTGGAACTCTCCACTTCATTAACAATGTCCCTTAGTTATGGCCGCCTTCAGGGAACGCTTGGTGTAGACCCTGATCATATCGCGGCGGTATTCCGCAGAACCCCTGATATCAGAGATTGGTTTAGATTCGGCAGCAGCAGCGACACCGGCCTGCTCCAGCAGTTCATCGGTATATTCTTTGCCTATCAGCAGTGCCTCAGTATTTCTGGCTCGCAGAGGGGTAGCGGCTACAGCACCCAGAGCAATTTTAGCATCCTTAATTATGTTGCCTTCCATAGTAACGGCGGAGGCTACACCTACGACAGCCAGGGCGCCAGACTTGCGCAGACCGAACTTCATATAAGTGGAACCGGTAGTCGGCTGGTCGGGAATCGTAAATTTGGTTACGATTTCGTTTTGAGCAAGGACTGTCCGTCCAGGTCCGGTGAAGAACTCCTCTAAGGGAACAGATCTTTCACCGTTAGGCCCAACCATTGTGATAGTTGCACCCAAGGCGATGAGAATGGGGGGCAGATCCGCGGAAGGAACGGCATTGACAACATTGCCGCCTACTGTCCCAAGATGTCTGATTTGATTTGAAGCCATCTGGTGGGCGGCTTCAGAAACTGAGAGATATTTTTCGTTCAAGAGTGTTGAATTCACCAGGTCGTTATGGGTAGCCCTGGCTCCGATCACCACTCCTTTGCCTTGTTGATAGCTGATTTCTTTTAATTCGTTGAGTTCTTTCATGGAAACCAACACTTCATAAGCTAAGATTCCATGTTTGAATTTGACCATGAGGTCTGTTCCGCCGGACAGCAGTTTGGCTTTGTCTCCGAACTGGGTCAGCAGACTGCAGGCTTCCTGAATGGTCTGGGGAGCGTAGTAGTCAAAATCAGGTAAATACATAAGCAAACCTCCTTAAACTAGATGGTACACACCGGTTAACTAAATGGTTAACACCTGACAAAAACGTCTTGGGGCGTTCTCCATAAAAAACGACTGTTCTTTATAATAAATTATGTCCCTTTTTCAGGTGTGTGTCAAGAGGTTAAACAGCACTAAATGGTAAACGGCTGCAATTTAAGGGCCAACGGCAGAATGCGAGGGTCTAACGGTAGAATACAAGTGCCTAATGGCACCAAACGCGAGCCGCTGATCGTCAGGCAGGGTATATGAATACAAAATCAGACCGCCGGAATAACCTGGCGGTCTGAGACATTACTTCTGAGCTTCTTCGCGCTCACGTTTTTCTTTCAGCGCTCTCCAAACCTTTTCAGGGGTCAAGGGCAGGCTGTTAACCCGTACACCCATGGCATCGTATATAGCATTGGCGAAACAGCCCATGGTGGGGTTGGTGGAACCTTCCCCGACTTCTTTGGCACCCCAAGGTCCGGCAGGGTCTTCACTATCAACCAGACCAGAGTGAACCCGGGGCATATCCAAAGCTGTAGGCAGCCGGTATTCGGCCAGGTTGGCGTTCAGAATCTTACCTTTATCATCAAAGATAACCTGTTCCCAAATGGATTCACCAACGCCCATGAACAGGGCTCCGTGCACCTGGGCATGGAGCAAGCCTGGGTTAATAACCATCCCGCAGTCATGAACATCCCATACATCCAGGACGTTAGTCACACCGGTTTCCTGGTCAATCTCAACTTCACTGACCTGAGCACAAAAGCTGTAAGCAGGTGAGGTTCCAACTGCAGCACCCTTGAATTTACCACCAAGCTTGGGCGGAGCATATGAACCTGTACCTACCAGGGGACCTTTGCGGACAAAGTATTCCCTGGCTGCATCAGTGAACGGCAGCGTGACTGAGGCGTCTGTTTTGGAGAAAATTTGCGCGTATTTAACATCCAGATCTTTCACATCCCGCTCTAGCATCTGTGCTGCCATATCCAGCACTTTTGCTCTAACTTCTTCTCCGGCCTGTTTGACGGCATTACCGGACATTAAGGTCTGTCGGCTGGCATAGGCTCCAAAGTCATGGGGAGTGGTTTCCGTATCAGCGGCTACGATTTTCATTTGTTCATAAACAAAGCCCATAGCTTCTGCGGCCATCTGGCAAAGTACGGTATCCGACCCTTGCCCGATGTCTACGGCACCTGTATAGAGGGTGGCAGCAGTACCGTCCTCATGCAGTTTAATCATTGCGGAAGCGTGGGGCAGATTGGTGCGGTAAATGGGATAAGCGGCCCCGGTAACGAAACCTCCGGTAGCAACACCAATTCCTCTGCCTTTGGGCAGGTTGCCTTTCTTCTCAGCCCAGCCGGACATATCCCGGACTTGTTTCAGGCAAGACTCCAGTTCACAGGTATTGATCTTAAGTTCGTTAAAAGTCATAGTTTCTGATTTGCGGGCATTACGGATGCGAATTTCTATCGGGTCAATTCCCAGGTCTTTGGCAATCTCATCAAGGTGACATTCAAAGGCATATTTGGGCTGAGGTGCACCATGACCACGCTGGGCCCCACAGCATGGCAGGTTGGTGTATACACGGAACATA
>JAJZQD010000158.1 GCA_021847735.1 Bacillota bacterium
CCGATCTGTACCAAGGGTAGCCTCCGAAGACTTCATCAGCGCACTCGCCTGACTGAGCCACGGTGGCAGTTTTTTTAATTTCACGGCAGAACAGGTACAGGGAAGAATCAATATCGGCCATTCCGGGCAAATCCCTGGCCCGCATAGCCATCGTCAAGGCTTCTACCAACTGGGGTGTATCTAACTTGATAAAATGATGAAAGGTATCGAAGTGACGGGAAACAAGCTTCACCCAATGCTCGTCGGGAGAAGGCTCAAACTGGGTAGCCTGAAAATGTTGGTCATTGTCTACAAAATCAACAGAAAAGGTGTGCAGGGGCCCATGCCCCGCAGAGTGAAAGTAATCAGCTGCAATAGCTGTCAGAGCGCTGGAATCCAATCCGCCTGACAGTAAGGTGCAAACCGGAACATCGGCTGCCAGCTGGCGTTGAACTGCATCAAGCAACAGCAGCTTTACCCTGCTTATGGTGGCTGCCAGGTCATCCCGGTGTTCGGTGCTCACAAGCTGCCAGTAACGGCGGATATGAATGCCATTGTGATTATAGATCAGATAATGTCCTGCCTTAACCTCCTGAATATTTCTAAAGACACCATGTCCTGGTGTGCGGGAAGGACCTAAGGCAAAAACTTCTGCCAGGCCTTCGCCATCAAGCTCCGGCTTAACCAAAGGATGAGCCAGCAGGGCTTTTAATTCAGAACCAAAAAGAAAGGAGTCTCCACAAAGAGTATAAAAGAGGGGTTTTACCCCAAACCGGTCACGGGCCAGGAATAATGATTGGTTAAGACTATCCCAGACCGCAAAGGCGAATATTCCGTTAAAGCGTTCTACACATGCAGGTCCCCACTCCATGTAAGCGGTCAGCAGAACTTCCGTATCAGAATGCCCCTGGTAGGTGTAGCCACGGCTGCTTAGCTCGTTCCTTAGTTCGGCCGTGTTGTACAATTCACCGTTATATACCAGGGTATAAGTTTCGATTCCGCGTCCGCGGACCATGGGTTGAACCCCTCCTATGGGGTCAACTACGATGAGACGGCGGTGGGCCAGGACAGCGGCATCAGAAACCCAGATGCCATCAGCATCAGGCCCTCTTGGGGCCAGGGTTTCTGACATTTTCTCAACGAGGTACTTTTCTCCGGAAATGTCGCTGTGTAAGTTGACCCAACCTGTAATTCCGCACATGTGATCGTCCTCCTAATCATAGAATCCAGCCTGTTGAAACTGGTTAAAAAATGGAACAAAAACCACCTCAACAGTACGTCGTAAAGAAAGAGGCCGCCAGGACGAAGTGATTCCTGTGGCCTCATTGCCTATCGATACGCCGTTGTATCGAAGTTTCTGTTCCGGATTTATTCTATGAAATTTGCGGGCGAAAGTTGTTAAATTAGGAATTGTATACAATGTTTTTTAATAAACCCTATTGTCATCCGAAAGAATGTATGCTAATATTTAACCATAAATCAAATACCCGATACATTGATGTATCTATTTTTGGCAATGATGCTTTCAGTAGGGGAAGTCCCTCTGTAAAGCATTTTTTTGTTTAAAGTTTTCATATCCCCAAGTCCAATGTTGACTTAAGGGTTGAGCAAAGATGCTCTCTGTTGGGAATTGACGCCGGTTCCTGAAAGAGAGTATTTTTGTTTAATTATAAGAAATTTCCGTAAGGGGTGACGCCGATGAAAACTGGGAGATTGATTTTTGCCTTATCTTTACTATTGCTGTTGGTATTTCCAAGCATGGCTTGGGCAGCCGGAACGACACCTATCGATACCGGTGATACAACATTCGTGATGATTGCCAGCGCATTGGTTATGCTGATGACACCTGGACTGGCCCTGTTTTACGGGGGGATGGTCCGCCGGAAAAATGTATTAAGCACTTTTATGCAAAGTTTTATTTTAATTGCCATTGTATCGGTTCAATGGGTACTTATTGGTTATACCCTGGCCTTTGGCCCTGATAAAGGGCACTTAATTGGCAGTTTAAGCTGGTTAGGGTTTAAAGGGGTAGGAATGGCCCCAAATGCAGATTATGCAGCAACTGTACCGCATCAGATATTTGCCATGTTTCAGTTAATGTTTGCTATTATTACTCCGGCTTTGATTACGGGTTCTATTGCTGAGAGAATGAGATTCCCTGCCTTCCTGGCCTTTATGGTTCTCTGGGCAACATTGATTTACGATCCGTTGGCCCACTGGGTATGGGGTGTAAACGGCTGGATCCGCAATCTGGGTGCCCTTGACTTTGCCGGAGGTACCGTAGTCCATATCAGTTCCGGGGTATCAGGCTTGGTCGCCGCAATTATTCTGGGTAAACGGAAAGGCCATGGCAAAGAACCTATGCTCCCTCACCAGCTGCCAATGACGGTTCTCGGGGCAGGTCTTCTCTGGTTTGGCTGGTTCGGTTTTAATGCCGGGAGTGCCCTGGCAGCTAATGGGCTTGCTACCAACGCTTTTGTAGTAACTAATACTTCTGCAGCAGCTGCCGCCTTATCCTGGCTTATGGCTGAGTGGCTGCACCATGGCAAGCCTACAGTGCTGGGTGCTGCCAGTGGTGCTGTGGCCGGTCTTGTAGCCATTACTCCCGCTTCAGGCTATGTAACACCAATGGCCTCGCTGATTATCGGCCTGGTCGGTGGAGTGGTTTGTTACCTTGGGGTTAGTGTACTAAAATCTAAACTGGGTTATGATGATGCTCTGGACGCTTTTGGATGCCACGGCTTGGGCGGAACCTGGGGTGCTATTGCCACCGGACTTTTTGCCACCAAAGCAATCAACCCGGCCGGGGCCGACGGACTGTTCTACGGGAACCCCGGGTTAATGAAGGCACAAATCATTAGTATTATAGCAACT
>JAJZQD010000040.1 GCA_021847735.1 Bacillota bacterium
CCGATCTCCGCCGATTATACCTCCGCCGTTTCCGTCAAGCCCGGTCCTGACCAAATCTTTTTCGGCAACATCCAACTGGAGGTGCAGCATAGTCAGGACCAGGGCAAAAAAGGCCGCCCCGCCAAAAACTTGGCCGCCAAACCTGGCCTTTTTGCGTTCCTTAATCATTTTCACCCCAAAAAAGGCTATAACGAGGGGGAACACATACTTCCCTTCCCCGGCAATCACTTTGACAGCCTTGACCACAAAGCCTCCTACGGCGCCGGTGGAGTTGGTAAACAGGCTGACAAAACACAAAACGGCAAAAGCCAGAAAACTTAGGCCGAATATTTCGTATTTATGTTCATTCTTGTGCTGTTCCGCAGCCCTTGCCATTACGTCTTTCACCTCTATTGCATTAGATTCTACATCGGCCAATGAAATTCCTTTTTAAAACAGATAGGTGGAGGATGACAAAAGTTATTAGTAAAAACAAAAACCCCCGGTTAGCCGGGGTTAAATGCTCCCTTTATACTCTGCCATGGCAAAGCTGCCAGGTATTACTTTTTTTCTATTTCGTAAACTATATCATTCAAGACATATACATCAACAGAGTTGTCCTTTGCCAGGTTTGAAAGGCTTAAAGACTGAGTGCCGCTATGAACGTAAACTTTAGAACTGACATAGTAGTTACGCCATGTGATCGGGTCCTTCGATACATAAATTTTATTGTCACTGGTGGTATAGGATTGATATTTGCCGACAACCTTTTCCATTACACTGAAAGTCTTTCCACCATCCGCTTTTTCTTTAACTTCCACCCTGTCACCGACCACTAAAGTACTTAACTGGGTGGATTTTTGAGTGCCGTTTAAAACTTCACACCGGTCACCAAAGGTATAAGTGGTAATAGTCCCCTCAAAGGATTTAACGGTTACGGTATTTGAATAGGTATTAACTGAAGTTACCTGGGAATGGTTGACTGGGGCGACTTCCAACTTGGACAGTTTGCTGCCGAGGAAGGTTGCCTTCACAACATTACCCACCGCAAAATCCTCAATATCGGGGTTGGTCACTCCTGGAACCACAACAGCAACCCTAGCGCTAATGGTTAAGTACCTAGTATCATCATCCGGCTCTTCGACCTTAATTTCGTTTGAACTTTTGTAAACATTTATTACCTGATAGGTAAAGCTTCTTTGCACATTTATCTTTGTAACGACGTTATCCTCGATTCTCAATTCCACATAATCATTCTTGTTAATGTCGTTTAAATCCGCGCTGCTGTCCCCTTCAATATCGACATCGACGCTGTTGGACAATATATAAGATTGGGAATTGAGGTCGTTGACCTTTATTGTAATCACATGGCGGCTTTGTTCAAGAGAGACCACGGCTCCCTCTACAGTGTTTTTCGTCTCCAGGTAAACAACTTTGTTATCAACTAACTGGATTTCAACTTTCATGTCCTTTTTCACCTCCGAAAGAGCGGTGCTTGTCCTGTCGTTAATCATAAACTCGGCTCTTTGGCTTACCTCATAAACCTTCAACTCGTCCTTTACGGTCTTAACTGTTAAAATCCTGTTGTTCGTATCAATTGCAATCACAGTGCCCTTCAGGGTACTTTCCGCATTGCGGTCTTTGACTGTTACAGACTTGACCTTTCCTTCTTCAATGCTCAGGTCCACCGTGTCATTTACCAAAACATTTGAGAGCAGGGGATTGTTTGCTCCATTAATGAGAATTTCCACGCTGTCCGAAATAGCGAAGGCCTCCAGTGAACCGGTATCTTTTTGGATGGTTAATATCCGCTTTTCCTGGGATATAAGAACTACCACACCTGACATCGTCAGTTGTTTTTGGGCTTGAACCAGCTCAATCTCCGTGAGCATGGCGGATGTGGCGGTATATTTCACTTCGTCCCCCACTTGCAAATCTTTGATAGCCGGGAATCTTTGGCCAGGTATCTTCACTATTACTTGGTCAGAGTATTGAAAAGTGTTAAATTTCCCGGCCGGGTTTTTAATAATTATCAGTTTCTGGACCTGATTAAGACTATAAATGACCCCTTTGTTGCCGCTGCTGCTAACCCCATTATTTAGTACCAAGACAGATATTACGTTGTCAGTGGAGTCCAGGCCTATTTCCACCTCGTTGCCTGTGACCACCTGATCGAGACTGTTAATTTCCCCAGTCTGGCCGGTTACGGCTGTGGACTGGGTCAAGGTCTTCGTAATTATTCCCTGTTTTTCATCCTTAATAACAATAACCTTTTCCTTAGCCAGCACCTGGAGAACAGTGCCCCTGATTTTAGTTAAAACAGCCTCGGCGGGCAGAATCTCCGCATATTTAATATACGAACCGTTTAATACTACTTTAACGGCATCATTGTTTTTAAGACCGGCCCAATTTATAAGTTGGCCCTTACTGTCAAAAACCCAGGTCAGCGGAGATATACTAACATTCCTGGGGACATTATTCACCAGTAATGAAAGATTCTGCCCCGATAAGCCTGTGACTTTCGCCAGGATGACCGATTCCCCGAGGGCCAAATACTGCTCGCTCCTGCTGAGCATGGCCACAATTTCCGCACGGGTAACATTTCTGGCAGGCTTAAATGTATTATCCGGGTATCCGGCGATGAGCTTATACTTGAAGGCAACATTAACATATCCGGCCAGCCAACTCGGTACAGAGCCGGCGTCCTGCACAGGGACGGGCTGGCCGGATAATTGCGAGGCCTCTTCGTTTTTATCAATCATCCTGACAATTAATTGGGCCAACCATGCCCTGGTTGCCCCGGCATTAGCGTCAAAGTTCTTTTCCGAAGGTATGATCAGACCTTTTTGAATAGCGAACAAGACTTCTCTTTTACTGCCTTTTTCTACCCAACTTGGCACACTTACCGGAAGCGGTTGGTTTATGTTAATACCGGAGAGTTGGTCCTTACCACCCATGTTGCTCACAGCCATCAAAACGGCCTCCATTTGAGTCACGGTTTTGCCTGCTCCGAAACTGCCGTCTCTGTAGCCGCTGACAACTCCTCTCACCTGCATTTTGATAATATCCTTGAACCCCCAAAAATTACTTTTAATATCCTTAAAAGGAGTGGTGGGTTGCGACGCGGCAGGACCGTATAAACAAAAAGAGAAAAGTAAAACGAGCAGCGCAATTAAAGACATTTTCCTTGTAAAGCCTCTTTGCATTTTCCATCTCTCCTCAATTAATATCATCCAGGTTCTGGCAGCTTTTTACAATAACTACGTTTTCGACAACGCCCGCCCAATTCCTCCCTTTATTAACAAATAATTATGTGCAGCAAAACGCTTAAGCAATAAAAAAAGCGGGCAATGATGTACATTGCACCGCCTACGGCTTTTATCCCAATTCCAAGACTCCACCTTCTATAAGGTGGAGTTTCCACTTTTCTGCTTCAGTGGGGGTAGAGTCCCCCCACTGAAGTTTCGATGTTCAGCTTTAGCTGAACGAGTTCACTGTTACAGTCTGCCGGTAAATTGCAGGGCTATCACCAGCACGCCAAGGATCCATACATAATAGGCAAACCCTTTCATACTTCCCTTTTGCAGAACCTTAATCATATATTTAATAGCCCAATAGCCCGAAATAGCGGCTACAACCGGCCCTATTACAAAGGGCAGTCCCATTCCCGGGGGGACCCCCTGCCCCAGCACGTCTTTCAGGTCAAGCAGAGTCGCTCCCAGAATTGCCGGGATAGACACCAGGAAAGAGAACTTGGCGGCCGTCTCTCTGTCGATTCCCCTGAACAAAGAACCGGCAATTGTCAGGCCTGAGCGGGATACCGCGGGCAGGATGGCAATTCCCTGCATTACCCCTACAAAAGCGGCATCAAAATATGAGATGTCATTAATCCCCTTGGACCTCTGCCTAACTCTGTCGGCAAACCAGATAACAAGGCCGGTCACAATGAATTCCAGGCCCAGGGTTTTCCCTGACTCAAACAGCCTTTCAAAAAAGTCTTTCAAAGACAGCCCAATAATCCCGGTGGGGATGGTAGCGACAATTATCAATAAGCCCAACTTCTGCCAGGGCCTCCTGAGAAGGGATACAATGTCCTGCCAAAATACCGCCAGCACCGCCGCCAGTGTCCCGAAATGGACTAGAACATCAAAGGTTAAGACTGCCCCCTTGACCCCCAAAAGTTTCTGTAGAAGTACCAGGTGTCCGGAACTGCTAATCGGCAAAAACTCAGTTAAACCCTGGACCAAACCCAGGATAACGGATTGTATAATCGACATTATAACGGCAACTCCCTGCTGAAGATTTTTACAACTTCAGTAATTATATCATATTGCCAAACATATAAGAACAACATTTGTTTAACTCAAATTTAAATTAACCCTAAAGTTATCCTGGATATTAACCGAATATATTACATATGTCGTTTTTCATTCAAAAACAGGAGGTGCCGATCCTTGGAAAAAACAATTTGCCCGAAAAAAGCCGGGTGCTCTCTATTTGCCGAAGTTGATTTGTTGAGTGCCCTCATCCGTAACATTGAAACCTTTTACTGCAAAAGAAGTTTTGAGAAATGTGCCCGGTATAAATTGTATCAGGAGGGCAAACCGGTCCCCCCCAAACTCCTTCCTCACGACAAAGAGTGTTTACAGTGTGAAATCAAGGGTTGTAAATAGCTCGCCCCGCTTCCGGCTTCGGAGGCGGGGTTTTTATTGGACAACCAAAATTAAAAAACCTAGATCCCCCGTCTAGGTTTTTGATTTGATATACATCTATAGCCTTATTAGGTAAGGTGTCCCTCTTCCGGAGCTTGCGGGCTAAACTGCGGCACAAACTTCAGTTCAGTACCGGGTTGAAATTCGGCTTTCAGGTAATCCATGGGGTTAGTACTAAGCACGCGGACGACCCTGCACTTATCCATCGTCTGCTGTTCAACAAGAAGTTTTACGCCGCCGACGTCCAGTTCCTGATATGGTTGACCGTCCTTTTCTATACCCTCCAGGACCAGTTCAATGGGGAGCGGGGTGTATATTATACTCACTGGAGCAGCCCCCCTCCTATAACCTTTTTACGCTCTTCGATGAGCTGATTGAGTTTTTTCACAGCACCTGAGATTCCACCGACTTCATCAATCAAACCACATTCCGTGGCGTCTTTGCCGATTAATACCGTCCCTATGTCCCTGGCCAACTCCCCTGTTCTAAACATGAGTTCCCTCAATTTTTCGTTGGTGACATGGGAATGCCGGGTAATAAAATTGACTACCCTATCCTGCATTTTATCCAGGTACTCATAGGTCTGGGGTACCCCAATGACAAGCCCGGTAAGCCTAATCGGGTGAATTGTCATGCTGGCGGTTTCAGCTATAAATGAATAGTTAGCCGCCACCGAAATAGGCACTCCGATGCTGTGTCCGCCTCCCAATACAAGGGAGACCGTAGGCTTGGACATACTGGTAATCATCTCGGCAATAGCCAATCCCGCTTCCACATCCCCGCCGATAGTGTTTAAGATAATCAATACACCTTCAATTTCGGGATTCTCCTCCAATGCCACCAACTGGGGAATCATATGTTCATACTTGGTCGTTTTATTTTGCGGTGGAAGCACCATATGGCCTTCAATCTGCCCTACAATAGGCAGGCAGTGAATGTTGGTTTTGGTCTGGGGCACTGTCATTTGGCCCAGTTCTTTGATAGTATTGATATCCCCTCTTTTGTTGACCCCCTGTTTTGTCTTTTTTGGACGTGGTTCAACCCCCGGGTCTACCTGCGGCTCTGCAGGTGGTTCCGGCTGTAAGCCCGGGTTACCCGGCGTTCCAGGGGTTTGCGGGATTAGAATATTTGGTTCCGGTGGTGATCCGGGTTGTTCAGGGATAAACGGGTGCCCAGGTACCGGCTTACCCGTGTTGTATCCCGGATTACGCGTCCAATCAAAATCTGACATTTGATCACGCTCCTGACTTGGTTTCCTCATTAGTATGCAAAGAAAGAAAGAAAAAATACGCGGCCGATGGCCGCGTATTTTTTAGACTTCCATGATGATTGGTAAAATCATTGGTCTTCTCCTGGTTTTCTCATACAGGTACTTACTTGTAGCTTCTCTTACATTGGACTTAATGGAAGCCCATTCAGTTATGCCTTTTTCCTCGCACTTCAAGAGCGCGGCTTTGACTTTTTCCTTGGCATCTTCCATTAATTCCTCAGATTCACGCACATATACAAATCCCCTGGACACTATGTCCGGCCCGGCAACCACTTGCCCGCTCTCCTTGTCAATCGTGACGACAACAATAAGTATGCCGTCTTGGGAAAGCTGTTTACGGTCCCGTAGAACAATATTGCCCACATCTCCGACACCCAAACCGTCAACCAAAACCCTGCCTGCGGTAACCCGCCCGTTCATACGGGCCGAGTTTTTACCGAACTCAAGCACCTGACCGTTCTCCGCAACAAATATATTTTTTCGCGGAACACCGATTTCTACAGCAAGGTTGGCGTGTTTTATCAGATGCCTGAATTCCCCGTGAACCGGAACAAAGTATTTCGGTTTACAAAGGTTAAGCATCATTTTCAGTTCTTCCTGGCTTGGGTGGCCTGACACGTGAATACCGGAAAAGGATTCATATATCACGTCTGCTCCCTGTTTAAATAGGTGATCTATGGTACGGGCGACTAATTTCTCGTTTCCGGGAATAGGACTGGCGGAGATAATCACCGTATCACCGGGAAGTATATCCACCTGCCTGTGATCACTCATGGCCATCCTGGTCAGAGCGGACATCGGCTCACCCTGGCTGCCTGTAGTAAGGATAGCGACACGGTCCGCCGGTAAACGGTTTATCTCATCCAGCTCAACAAAGACGTCTTTTGGGAAATTCATGTACCCCAGTTCGGTGGCAATTCCGACTACATTGACCATGCTCCTGCCGGCGATAGCGACCTTTCTGTCATACTTGTACGCAGTGGCGATAGCCTGCTGCAGTCTGTGCACGTTGGACGCAAAGGTGGCAATGATAATCCGACCCTCGGCCGCCCTAAAAGTCTCGTCAAAGGTATTACCAACTACCTTTTCAGACATTGTAAAACCGGGCCGCTCTACATTGGTACTGTCAGACATCAAAACAAGAGTACCTTTTTGCCCAAGTTCGGCAAACTTATGAAAATCCGTGATTTGTCCGTCCACCGGTGTCTGGTCAAACTTAAAGTCCCCGGTATGCACAACGACTCCCAAAGGAGTATGCACCGCGATAGCAACCGCATCAGGAATACTGTGGCTTACCCTGATAAACTCAACCTTAAACGGCCCAATGTCCACAATATCCCTGGGTTTTACCGTATGTAAGGTCACACCTCCGGCTACATTATTTTCCTTCAGTTTGCCCTGAAGCAGACCTAAGGTCAGCTTCGTTCCGTACACAGGCACATTAATTTGTTTGAGCACATAAGGTAAGGCCCCTATGTGGTCCTCATGACCGTGGGTTAACACTATTCCCCTAACTATTTCCCTGTTTTCCAGAAGAAAGGTGACATCAGGAATTACTACATCTATTCCCAGCATCTCCTCTTCCGGAAACATCAAACCTGAGTCAATTACCAGAATATTATCCCCATACTTCACAACCATCATGTTTTTTCCAATTTCCCCTAGGCCTCCCAGGGGAATTAATGACAGTTTCGCATCTTTTGCCATTTCTACACCTCCTGAAAACAAAAAAAACACGCTATAACTCGTGGAAAAACATTTTTGAGAAAACCAGGAGAAGTATAGGAAATATTCGGTTTTTGTCCGTTCGAAACACCCAAGTTAAACCAGAATAACCGCCCACAAACACCTGCTAACATTATACTTTATTTTCTTACCCTTCACAAGAAAAAATAATTCGCACACCGTTAAGCCCTTCTATCATTAGTATTATAGACAGAATTTGTGGCAAAAATACCATTATGCCCGAATTGATGTATTTCAGATCTCTATTTGGTAAGTGGCTGTGGTCAGTGAGTTTGCACCTCCGACATAAACTGAAGATGGAAAGGAAAAGCCGATGGGACTAAATTGTCATGTTAGATAAATTGGCGTACAAACCGCTTAGCCCCCTCTGCAAGCAGAGGGGGCTAAAATGTTGGATCACACACACCGTCCTTTAAAGCTTATTATAGCTTTTCAGGAGAGACCTGATGGCAGCCTGCTCAGCTTCACTGGCAGCCGGCAGTGGCGGCCTCAATCCCCCTACTTCGTGGCCCATCATGTTCATGGCTGTCTTGACCGGGATGGGGTTGGTTGTAATAAACAGCCCTTTAAATATGGGGAATAAATCAAGATGAATCCTGGTGGCAGTTGCCATGTCATTGTTAAGAAAAGCCTTAATCATCTGCTGCAGTTCAATCCCCACAACGTGGGAAACAACACTCACTACACCGTGGCAGCCGACGGCCATCATAGGCAGGGTGAGGGAATCGTCCCCGCAGTACATGATAAAATTATCCGGTATTTTCCGCCTGATTTCAGCGGCTTGGTCCAGGCTTCCCGCCGCCTCTTTGAGGGCAACAATATTGTCGATTTCAGCTAACCGGGAAATTGTATCAGGCAGCATGTTAACGGCTGCCCTGCCCGGAATATTGTACATCATGACCGGCAGGCCTGTGGCCTCTGCAATCATCCGGAAATGGGTGTAAATCCCTTCCTGGGGCGGTTTATTGTAGTACGGAGCCACGGCCATCACGCCGTGAACACCCACCTTTTCTGCTTCTTTGGTCATAAACACCGAATCGGCGGTATCATTGTTACCGGTCCCGGCAATCACCTTGGCCTTGTCTCCCACTTCATTGACTACAGCTTCAAACAGTTTAATCTTTTCTTCATTAGTCAGGGTAGGAGATTCCCCTGTAGTCCCTGAAACCACGATTCCGTCAGAACCATTCTCAACCAAATACCTGGCTAACTTCCTGGCTTTTGCGTAATCCACTTCTAAGTTGGAATCAAAGGGAGTTACCATTGCTGTCAGCACTCGACCGAAGTCAGTCACCACTTTCACCTTCCATTTCCAGGCCGTTACACTACAGCCTACGATTATTGGTCTAACCTGAGATATTTCAGAACAACCTTTATCTATATTTTATCCCAATTCCAAGACTCCACCTTCTATAAGGTGGAGTTTCCACTTTTCTGCTTCAGTGGGGGTAGAGTCCCCCCACTGAAGTTTCGATGTTCAGCTTTAGCTGAACGAGTTCACTAACTGCCCATTCACCTTACTCGCCCAGGGAGAAATAACTGTGGAGCGCCCTTATGGCCTTTTCCATCTCGGCCCGTTTTACCAGGCACCAAATAGTGGAATGAGAGTCGGCAGTCTGCAGAATTTTGATGTTTTCCGCGGCCAGCGCCTCCATTATACTGGCCATGACCCCCGGAACACCTGCCATACCGGCACCCACAGCAGAGACTTTGGCACAACTCGGGGTGACAACCGGGGAAAAGCCCATGTTCTCGAGAATTTGTTCAGCCTTCGCGGCAACATCATCTTTTACGGTATAGATTACCACATCAGGGTGGACATTGATGAAATCCACGCTTATTCCCGCCAGAGCCATTGATTTGAATATCTTCAACTGCGGCAGGTCAGATTCCGGAGATTCGGATGTATATATTTTAAGCTGGGTAACATTGGGGATGTGGGTGATTCCTGTAATCACACGGTCTTTTTTGATTTCCACAGAACCATTGTCGGTTGACGAAGTGACCAGCGTCCCAGGAGCGTCTGAAAAGGCACACTTGACCCTGATCGGGATATTTTTCTGCATTGCAATCTCAACAGCCCTGGGGTGGATTACCTTCGCCCCATCATGGGCCAACTGGCATATTTCATTATAAGTAATAACATCCAAAACCCGGGCATTTTCAACTATCCGCGGGTCCGCAGTCATTATCCCCTCTACATCAGTATAAATGTCGATAGCTTCCGCGTTAAGAGCCACACCGAGTGCGGCCGCCGAAGTATCGCTGCCGCCGCGGCCGAGGGTGGTTATCAGACCCTCTCCTGTCTGACCCTGAAACCCGGCCACAATTACAATCGTTCCTTCCGCCGCATACTTGTGGATTAGCTTTGGATTAACCTCGATTATATGGGCTTCGGTATGATTGTCGTCAGTGATAATTCCCGCCTGCCCCCCGGTCAGAAAAACCGCCTTGTACCCCTGTTTTTCAAGGGTAGCCACCATGGCCACCCCGGAAATAATCTCTCCGCAGGCCATTAGGTTATCCAGTTCCTTGGGAGGTATTTCCGAATTAATACCGCCTATAAATTTCAGCAGAGTGTCTGTCGCATACGGATCGCCTTGGCGCCCTATGGCCGAAACCACTACCACCGGCATAGACCCTTCATTTTTAGCCGAGATTACTTTTGCAACCACCTGATCCCTTAACTCGGGGGTTGCCAATGACGTCCCGCCAAACTTTTGCACCAAGTACTTCATTTGTTTCATCTCCTAAAAACAATCATATTTCACAACCAGTTCGGCAATTTGCACGGCGTTAGTGGCGGCGCCTTTGCGCAACTGGTCGGCGACAACCCACAGGTTAAGGCCATTAGCAATAGAATTATCCTCCCTTATTCTTCCTACAAAGACTTCATCCTTGTCAGAAGTAAAGAGCGGCATAGGGTATTCCTTTTTTTCAATGCTATCCTGAACAATAACACCTGGGGCCTCAGCCAACAGTTTCCTGGCCTGGCCCGCTGATATTTTTCGTTCGGTTTCAATGTTGACAGCCTCGGAATGGCTTCTAAATACAGGAACCCTAACCGTTGTAGCGGTAATTTCCATGCTGTCATCATGCATAATCTTTTTGGTTTCATTGACCATTTTCCATTCTTCCTTGGTGTAGTCCATGTCGGAAAACACGTCTATATGGGGAATGAGGTTGAATGCAATCTGGTACGGGAACACCTCCGGAGACACTGCTTTTCCTTCTGACAGGTCTTTGACCTGGGCGGCCAATTCGTCAATAGCCTCCTTGCCTGCCCCGGAAACTGCCTGGTAAGTGGAGACCACAACCCTCTTGATGGTCGCAGCATCATGAATCGGCTTGAGGGCTACCACCATAATAATTGTTGAACAGTTTGGGTTGGCAATAATCCCTTTATGAAGCCTGACATCCTCTGGATTGACCTCAGGGACTACAAGGGGCACATCTGGGTCCATCCGGAATGCACTGCTGTTATCTACTACCACAGCACCCCGTTTGGCCGCCTCCCTGGCAAAATCCTTGCTGGCCGAACCCCCGGCAAAAAGGGCAATGTCAATCCCTGCAAAGGCCTCCGCGGTTGTGGGCTCAACAGTATACTCTTTCCCTTTAAACTCTATCTTCTTTCCGGCGGACCTCTCTGTGGCGAGCAGCTTTAGATCAGCCACGGGGAAATCTCTTTCCAGTAAAATCTTTAACAACTCTTGTCCAACTGCGCCGGTGGCGCCAACGACTGCAACGTTGAATCTTTTCACAACCATCCCTCCGTAAACATTATTATGTATGTTGAAGCTTTTTCACTAACACCATCGGCACAGATCTATAGTGTACTGTAGCAACTAATACTGCAAAATTACCGGCTGGAACTGCTTTCCTTCCAGCGCCTCGGCTACAGTTTCTGTCAGGAGCGACATTTTTGCCATCAAAGAATTCGCCTTTACGGTGGGATTATCCTGTCCGAAAGGAACCATGTAAATATTCTTCATATTTATTAGCAAACCTATGTTCCTGGCATTTATACCCAAACCGTCATTAGTGGATATTGCCAGTACCACCGGCCTCTGGTTTCTCAGGTGGGCCTTAACCGCCATTAATACCGGACTGTCGGTAATCCCATTGGCTAACTTGGCAAGAGTATTACCGGTACACGGAGCTACAACGATAATATCAAATAATTTGTTAGGCCCGATTGGTTCGGCCTCAACAATTGTTTTAATAATTTCATGACCGGTGGTATTATGTAAGAATTCTTTCCATTCAGTCGATTTGCCAAATCGGGTGTCATCAGAGTCCACTGTCCCTGAAATAATCGGATAAATATCAGCCCCGTTTTCCACAAGGCGGGTAACCTGTCCCAAAACCTCTTTAATGGTGCAGTGTGAGCCTGTAAAAGCAAAACCTATTTTAACACCTTTTAGTTGCATCCAAGCACCCCCGGCTACCTTCGGTCCAACTCTGAAGTAATAAAGGAAGTCTGGGTGAGTTCTTTGACTATGATGTCCGGAATAACCCTGGCTAAAATCAGGCCTGCAGTCCTGGGGGCAACCTTACCGGGGAGACCGGGCGCTAACTCAGCTTTAAGTCCCAAGTCCCTGGCCGCTGTAAAGTCAACACCGCCCGGGGCTGAAGCAATATCACAAATGTAAACAGCAGGATTCGCCTTCTCCAGCAGTATTCTGCCCAATACCGGTGAAGGAACCGTATTAAAAATAATGTCGGTATCTCCGATATATCCTTGCAGCTGCTGGTATGTAAGGGGTTCCATTCCCATTTCCCTAATCCGTGCCAGGTCCGCGGGTTTTCTGGCCGCCACCGCTGTTTTCGCTCCCATGGCTTTTAGCATCCGGGCGAGGGTAACCCCGCACCTGCCAAAACCCATCACCAGGACTTTACTGCCGTGTATTGTAATATCAGTTGCCTCCATTGCCATCTGAACAGCGCCCTCAGCAGACGGAATGGAATTTAGGATAGCAACTTCATCCATTTCGGCAATTTCAACCAGCCTAAGTCCCCTTTGGGCAGCGAGTTCCTTTAGCAGTGGCCGGGCAGTTCCTACAATTAGGACACAGTCATCGCGAAAGGACCGCATTACTTCCCTGTTTAAAAACAATGGCCCTACCCCGTACCTAGCCCTGATATAGCCCTCTTCGTCAATACCCGGCATCGGCAGGACGGCAAAGCCGGCTCCCTGGACGGCGTCCTCCACCCTGTGACAGAACTGGACATCTCTGTTTTCAGCCAACTTAGAAATTCCAACAACCTTGACGTTAGCACCCATTTGTACCAGTTCCGGGACCAAGACAAGTTCCCTGTCATCGCCTCCCAAAACCGCTATGGTAGCTCCCGCAAGAACTGAACCCATGCCCCAACCTCCTTTGTACGACCAACTACTGACAGTATATGAAGCCATACAAGGGGAGGTGCTTGTCAAAAAAGGTTTTAACTTTTTATTCGGTTAAAAGTTTTTCCAGGCCGTAAGTCACTCCCTTCAGGTTAACAACCTTTCTAACCGCCAGGATAACCCCCGGCATAAATGACTCCCGGTTAATGGAGTCATGTCTAATTATAAGGGTCTGACCCAATCCGCCAAAAATGACCTCTTGGTGGGCTACCAACCCCGGCAAACGAATACTGTGTAACCTCATTCCGTCAAACTCGCCGCCCCGGGCCCCCTTAATCTTTTCATACTCGTCGGGGTGACCCTGGCGCATCATGTCCCGGTTGGCCTTAATAAGCTCAGCAGTTTTAATTGCCGTTCCGGACGGGGCGTCAAGCTTCTGGTCATGGTGTAATTCAATAATCTCCACATTGGGCAGGTACTTTGCTGCTTCCGCGGCAAATTTCATCATCAGGATAGCCCCGATGGCAAAGTTAGGGGCAATCACCACCCCGGCCCCGGCCTCCCTGGCCCGCTTATCTATTTCGGCAACATCCTCTTCCGAAAGGCCGGTTGTCCCAACAACAACATTGACCTTGTGTTTTAGAATAATTGTCAGGTTGTCCCGGACACTGTCCGGTGTTGTAAAATCAACTACTACCTCAGCACCGGTTTCCTCAAGAACCCTTCCCAGGTTCCCGGCCAGGATGACCCCGCAGGGTTTACCGCCGGTCAAAATCCCGATGTCCTGCCCGTGGTTCCTGGTGTCTACCGCCCCAACGAGGTCTATATCTTTTTCGTTAATTACCGCCTTAACAACTTCCCGGCCCATCCGGCCGTCCGCTCCAACCACAACCACCTTCAACATTTAATTTACAAACCTCCCGTTCAAACTCCGGAATAAAACACCGGGATGAGTCATTCTTCAGCCATTTAACCACCAAATACCTTAAACTTTATTTTCTTACAAATAGATTGATATGTCAAGGGTGAAGGAAGACCAGTTTGTGTATACCAATGCCCGCCCGGCAAATACTAAGTAAAGAAAAACCACAAAAACCGGTACGAGCCAGAAGTCTGACGATAAGACGGGGGTGATTAACATTACCGGCCATGATGCAATTGACTTTGCCGGACTGGCAGGAGAACTTCTGCTTAAAAGCGGGGCCGAAACCTCCCGGGTAGAAGATACAATAACCCGTATATGTATCGGGGCCGGATTTACAGAGATTGAGGTCCTTGTCTTCCCCACCGGGATAATTATAAACGGGATTCTTGACGACGCCAGGTTGACAAGGGTTAAACGCATCCATACCCGTGAAATCAACCTTACTGTCGTGTCCATAGTAAACGATATATCCAGGAAATTCGCCGCCGGGAAGGCTTCCCTTAAGGAAGGTTTGGCCACTGTAAGAAACGTTTCAGCAGACTCCCCCAGGGGGCCAAATATACTTGGGATTTCGTCAGCCGGCTCCCTAGCCTCCGGTGCCGCGACAATCCTGCTAGGTGGCAGTTGGGCTGATTTTGCCCCTGCCGTTGTCTCTACCGCCCTTGTCCGTTTAATTACCGGCGCGGCCGCCTTTAACCTGGCTTATATTTTACAGCTTTATGTAGCCGGACTATTTTCCGGGCTTATTGGTAGTTTATTCGTAGACCTTGGTTTTGGGCAACACCTGGATAAAATTATCGTGGGGGCACTACTGCCTCTTGTCCCAGGGGTGGCCCTTACAAATGCCGTGAGAGATTTTATTTCCGGCGATCTGCTTTCCGGCACCCTCAGAATGGCCGAAGCTCTGCTAATTGCTGTGGCCCTGGCAGGTGGCGTGGGTTTTGCCCTGGCCCTGTATGCAGGTTATATAGGGACTGCACTGGAAAACGCGGGAATATTTTAGTCGTCTGTTGAACCGCCGGGCCGCTGTTGCCGGATTGGGAGGGGTTTCATGTTAATAAAAATGTTTTTAGCTTTTCTAACCTCACTATTCACCGGAGTCACCCTTAGAACTCCCCCGCCGGCCTGGCTTGCGGTAGGACTAACCGGTATGCTGGGCTGGGGCACCAGTGCGGCCATGTTAAAGCAAGGCATCCCCGAACTGGTCGCCGCTGTTTCGGGAGCTATGGTTGTGGGTCTGCTGTCGGAAATACTGGCCAGACTCCAAAAACAGCCGGTAACGGTGTATATCGTATCAGGTATCATCCCCCTTGTCCCGGGGATTATAGCCTATAACACAATGCTGCAGTTTCTGGAGAAGAATTTTAACCTGGGATTACTGCTGGCCTTTAAAGCATTTCTTATTGCATCTTACCTGGCGGCCGGGGTTGCCGTAGCGCCCCTATTGGTCCGCCACTTCAGGGAAGTCGTATCCCGCTGGCGCCTCTTCACCAAACACTAACCCGCTGCAGGCTTACCGCAGCGGATTTTATCCACTATATGATTACAACATCGGTTCCTACCGTGACATAATCAAAAATCTCATTGACATCGGTATTGTTCAAACCTACGAGCCCCAGGTCCAGTCATTTTTCGGGTCATTCGTTTCCATTCCACCGTGGATCCCTATACCCCCGCCCAAGACAGTGTCCCGGGGAGGAACCGTTAAATATTTATGGTACCTCTGCTAAAAAAAGGCAAAAAAATGCATGGCACTTTGCCATGCTTTAACCGGGGTATCGGGTTAGGTTAGGGATGGTATGGTCGAAGATC
>JAJZQD010000041.1 GCA_021847735.1 Bacillota bacterium
CCGATCTAGACCGGTACCAGCCCGATAATTACCCATCGCATGGTTATTATAAAGGTTTGGCTTTTAGAAATTGTGTAAAATCTCAACGTTATGATCCCCTTTGGGCAAACCGTTTTCAAAATCGATTTTGCAGTAGTATTTTGGCATTTATTATTTATTCTATTGCTTTCCTGCTATTTCCTGCCATTTACGGCATTTTTAGGACGACACTTTCTCCCATTTTATGACACAAAAAATTATATTGATTAACCCTGACAAAAACGACCCAATAGACGTCCTGGCTAAAGTAGGAGGCCTTGAAATTGCAGGTATTGCCGGAATTATTCTGGCCGCCGCTGCCAACAGGGTGCCGGTTATTGTTGACGGTTTTATCCCAATTCCAAGACTCCACCTTCTATTAGGTGGAGTTTCCACTTTTCTGCTTCAGTGGGGGTAGAGTCCCCCACTGAAGTTTCGATGTTCAGCTTTAGCTGAACGAGTTCACTTCCAGCGCCGGAGCACTCGTAGCATCACGATTGGCGCCAAAATCCGTGGCCTTTATGATTGCCTCTCACTGCTCGGCCGAACAGGCTGCCAGGGCTATGCTTGAGACTGTTGGCATCAGGCCAATGCTTGACATGACGACTCGGTGAAGGCACAGGGGCCGCCCTGACAATGCCCATCCTCGACGCCTCCATAAAAATCCTGCACGAAATGGCAACCTTTGCAGATTTAGGGATGTAGACCAGGAAGGGGCAGGTGTATTCCTTCAATTTGACCGGGTGAGAGTGTCCTTTTTCTATTGACAAGACAACACATAATTTAGTTTTTTTGGGGAAAGGTAACGGTAAACAGTAAAAGGAGCGGATTTCTCTATGCCGGACTTACTGCAAACCGTGAAGTCTTTCGGACTGACGGAGTTTTATTTTTCCCTCCCTGTTAAAGATAAGACAGACTTGGCAAAGTATTCAAGGTACCTCCAGTGCCGCCCCCAAAAAATAATCAGCTGTACCTCGGACTGTGAAGGGTGTTTTCTGGTCACAAACGGCGCGCAGTTTTTATGGGCAACGGCGGCCAATGCTATTCCTCACAAAAAATACGGTTTTGCCGAACGACTTTTGACCCACGCCCTCTCTATAGCCGATGAAACGGAGGACATCGCCTGGATTCATGCCAACCTGGCCCAGGTATATTATGACCGGCACAAGCTCGACCCCGAGGCAGGAAAGAAAACCATCAACCACTGCCGTGAGCTGATAAAGCTGGGCTACATGAAAACGTGGGCCCGGAATATGATGGAGGAACTGGCAGTCTTCCATTTTTGACAGTTAAAAACCCCCTCTTATGAGGGGGTTTCGTGTTTTATGTCGCTTGTGTTCTTCGTGGGAAAACGTGACCTTTACCACAAAGGGCACAAACCACACAAAAAAATAGGAATACCCTTTAAGTTACCGGCAGGTCCGTTCTGTTTACAGTCAAATTAATTTTCCTGTCATCTACCAGGGCTAACTGTATCGTTCCCCTGGGCATGCCCGGGTCCGGTACAACAACAAACCTTGAAATACCATACTTTCTCCTGAAATACTCCACGTTACTGCCTTTATGGCCTTTAGTCCAGGAGACATCGGTCTCGGGGACAACTACTTCTACCATATCGGCTGATTCAAAACCTGCTTTGTCCTTAAAAAGATATTCGAGCTGATCCCGGATGACAGCAGTTTCGACCAACTCCCTAAAGGCAGGGTGATAAGGCCCGGCAAGCACATCGCCGTCCAAATTGATCTGCTCGCTTGGCTGCAGACCGATTCTGATAACGTTTACTCCGGCTCTTTCGAACATCAGCAGCAGGATTTTGCATCTCCAAACTGCCTGTTCTACGGTCAAAGGCACATATTCCCCTTTGCCGTACAATTCAGCGAGAGGAGTGTCCTTTAACACCAGGCACGGATAAATTCTCATCAAATCTGGTCTCAGACTGATTAGTTCCAGGGCCGAATTAATTTCCTTGTCTTCCGTATCTCCCGGCAGCCCTACCATAATCTGAAACCCCAGGTTTACACCCCACTCCTTAATTAATGCTGAAGCCCTTAATACATCCCTGCTGGTGTGTCCTCTGCCTGACAGCCACAAGACTTCGTCATCCATTGACTGGACGCCAAGTTCGACAGTGCCTACACCGTAGGTTGAAAGTAGGGCCATTATATCCTCGGAAACCGCGTCAGGTCTGGTGGAAACCCGGATACTGTCTATTTCGTGACTGGCCACGAACTGATAAGCTCTGGCCAATAATTCAGCCTGCAGATTAGGGTCAACAGCTGTAAAACTTCCGCCGTAAAAGGCCACCTCTACAGTTGTCCCTGGATTTCTGGGTATCGTTTTAAGGTACCCGGCGATTTTTTGGGTCACTTCATCCGCTCCGGGAACATCGTTATGGCCGGTTATTTTCTTTTGATTGCAGAACACGCACTGGTGGGGACAGCCTAGGTCAGGGACAAATACCGGAATGATAAAATGAGATTTGCTCATTGCGGATCCCCGTCTAAAAATCCTAGGGTACCGGAAATAATTTTATCTAGGGCATCCTTTGCTGCCGCTTGTTCCGCCTCTTTCTTGGTCCGCCCGCTGCCGGAACCCTGGAGTTCTCCCTGAAACATTACTCCTGCCACAAAGGTTTTCAAATGGTCAGGTCCGGACTCCTCTATTATCGTGTAACCCAGAGTGTTTTCGGATTTCTTCTGGACAAGTTCCTGAAGCTGGGTTTTAAAGTCAGAATTTAACCCGCCATTTTGAATAACGGTTTCAATGACCGGGCTTAATTTGTTGATGATAAACTCGGTTGCCTTACCCATCCCCCGGTCAAGATAGATTCCCCCTATCAGTGCCTCCAGGGCATCGGCGAGTATCGAAGGGCGCTTCCTGCCGCCGCTCCGTTCCTCCCCCCTCCCCATTAACAGGAGTTCACCCAAATTCAGGTTCTCTGCCACCAGGGCCAGGGATGGTTCGCAGACAATTCCTGCCCTTATCTTCGTCAGCGTCCCCTCAGGGTAATCCGGGTACTTATTGAAAAGATAATTACTCACCACCAGCTCGAGGACGGCATCACCGAGAAATTCCAGGCGCTGGTTATGTTCAAGATTGAGATTCTTGTTTTCGTGAGCATAAGAGCTGTGGGTCAGGGCCTGAATAAGGTGTTCGGGGTTTTTCCAGTTTAAGCCCAACTGGAGTTCAATTTTAGATAATGATTCACGGTTAAACATAAAAATCACCTGGATTAAAGAGAAAATGTAAACATTTACTCAAATTTCTTTAACACAATTGTGGCATTGTGACCCCCAAAACCGAAGGAGTTTGACATTGCCACTTTGACTTCCTTCTGCAGGCACTTGTTGGGTACATAGTTCAGGTCACAGTCCGGGTCAGGATACTCATAGTTGATTGTAGGGGGAATTACCCCTCTCTCAATAGCCAGAGCGCAGATAATAGTCTCAATTCCCCCTGCCGCCCCCAGCAAATGGCCTGTCATTGACTTGGTCGAACTGATGGCCAGTTTTCCGGCGTAATCGCCAAACAACCTTTTGACAGCAAGGGTTTCGCTCACATCTCCAATAGGTGTTGAGGTCCCATGGGCGTTTATATAATCCACGTCCCCCGGTGCCAACCCAGCGTCACGGACAGCGATTTCCATCGCTTTGGCTGCCCCGGTCCCCTCCGGATCGGTAGCGGTAATATGATAGGCGTCACAGGTTACCCCATACCCGGCGACTTCGGCATAGATATAGGCACCCCTTGCCCTGGCATGCTCAAGGGATTCGAAAATTAAAATACCTGCCCCCTCACCCATGATGAAGCCATCCCGTTCTTTATCAAACGGACGGCTGGCCTTTTCGGGCTCATCATTTCTGGTGGACAGGGCCCTCAGGGCACAAAATCCGGCCATGGCCAAGGGGATAACTGGCGCTTCCGCACCGCCGGTTACCATTACGTCAACTTCACCGTTCTGGATCAACCTTAGGGCTTCTCCTGCCGAATTGGTGCTTGACGCGCACGCGCTCACAGTTGTCAGGTTAGGACCTTTAAAACCGTAATTGATGGCTATCTGGGCCCCGGCTATATTAGCAATCATCGCCGGCACAAAAAATGGGCTGATTCTACCCGGTCCCTTGCTGACAAGAATTCTGGCCTGTTCCTCGACAGTCTCGATTCCCCCTACCCCAGAACCAATAAGGACACCCACTCTTTCGGAATCAACACTCTCAGGATTCAGACCCGCATCTTCCAGTGCTATCTGGGTCGCCCCACAGGCAAAATGGGTATACCTGTCCATTCTCCTGGCTTCTTTTTTATCAAGATAGTTTAAGGGATCAAAATCCCTGACTTCGCCGGCAATACGGGCGGGAAGTTCACTGGCATCAAATCTGGATATTGGTACAATGCCACTCTTGCCATTGACCAGGGACTCCCAAAAAACATCCTTCCCCGTGCCAATGGATGTCACCATACCTACACCGGTAATTACTACTCTCTTTTTCAAAAGTTACACCCCACTTTCGGCCCTTTCCAATTCATATATGAGCTTTTTAAAGATATCTCTTACTGAAAGGATTTCCTTAATCTCACCGACTCTTTCCCCTGAAAACACAAGTCCTGTCTCTGTGTCGCCCTCCTGTGACCTGATAAGGGCTTTCAGGATACAAAAACTCCGGGAACACTTTTTCAGACAATTGTCACATGAACTGGGTTTTAAGTTGTCCCCATTAAAAAGCCTTTTAATAAAAGGGTTCAAAATACTCCTGCCTGGAAGGCCAACCGGGCTTTCTATGAGGACAACATCCTCCGGGTTGGCGTCAAGATACATCTTTTTAAACTCATCAGAGGCATTGCTTTCCTTGCTGGCCGCGAATCTTGTACCCATTTGCACCCCGTCAGCTCCCAAGTCTAAGGCTTCTTTAATGGCCTCTCCGTCAATGATGCCCCCGGCAGCTATGACCGGTATTGTCACCGCCTGTTTTACCTTTGGGAGAAGGTCTTTCATAGATTCATTGGTTCCCAGGTGTCCTCCAGCTTCCTTGCCTTCAACAATTACTGCTGCCGCACCCAGCTTTTCCGACAACTGGGCCAGCTTAGGCGTTGAAACAATAGGGACTATTGGCACCCCGGCAGCTTTTCCCCATGAGAACATATCCCTGGAAAAACCCGCACCTGACACAATCAAATCAATACCTTCTTCAATCGCGGCTTTAATAAGGTTGGCAAACTGAGAAGCCGCGAACATGATATTTATGCCTATAATGCCCTTTGTCAAATCCCGGGCCTTGGCAATTTCCTTTTTCAGTTCGTCAACACTCATACCTGTAGCCGCAATCAAACCTATACCCCCCTCTTCTGCAACAGCCGCAGCAAGGGAGGCAGTTGATATTCTGACTGCCATGCCGCCTTGAACTATAGGCAGCTTTGGTACCAGGTCACCAATTTTTAAAGCGTCCAAATTCACTTGCTCTCCTCCAATCTTCAAAACAAACGGGGGCAAATTCAAAAGAAGTCCCGCAGGCTCCCACGGGACTCTTTAATTAACCATGTTTATTGATTATCCTTATCTTCGATGTACTTAACTGCATCTCCAACGGATTTGATTTTCTCAGCATCCTCATCGGGAATTTCCATATCAAACTCTTCCTCAAAAGCCATAACCAATTCGACTATATCCAGAGAGTCTGCCCCCAGGTCATCAACAAACGTAGACTCCAAAGTTACCTCCTCGTCCTCAACACTTAACTGATCAACGATAATCGCTTTAACCTTGTCAAACACTGCTGCCATTATCCCACCTCCTTCCGCAATTATATCAAACTATTTTATAAATTACTGCATTACCATTCCGCCGTCTACAGCGATGGTTTGCCCAGTAATATAACTGGCTTCATCTGAAACCAAAAACGCCACGGTGTTTGCCACGTCCTGAGGACTTCCCAATCTACCGAGCGGTATTTGGGCCATCATACTTTCCTTTAGGTTTTCCGATAGAACATCTGTCATACTTGTTTCAATAAAGCCGGGGGCAATGGCATTAACGGTTACGTTCCGGGACCCCATCTCACGGGCAACTGATTTAGTCAGACCCAATATCCCGGCCTTCGAAGCTCCGTAATTAGCCTGGCCGGCGTTACCCATAAGCCCGATGACAGAAGATATATTAACAATCCGACCGTACCTCTGTTTCATCATCACCCTGGAAACGGCCTTGGTGCAAAGAAAGGTTCCCTTTAGGTTAACATTGATAACCGCGTCCCAGTCCTCTTCCTTCATGCGCATTAATAGAGTATCTCGGGTAATGCCGGCATTATTCACAAGAATGTCTATTCTACCAAACTCTTCTGAAACCTTTTTTACAAATTCTTCGACATCCTGGGCATTTGCAACATTGCCGCTAAGCGCCAAGGCACGGCGTCCAAGTTGTCTTATTTCGGCTGCAACTCCTTCGGCATCCTCCCTGCCAAGGTCAACTACTGCGACATCAGCGCCCTTTTCAGCAAGGGTTAGAGCTATAGCTTTGCCTATACCCCTTGCCGATCCCGTAACTAGGGCAATTTTACCTCTTAGAACCATTCTATAAAACCTCCTTCAAATTATCAAGGGTATTTTCCAATGACGCCTTATCTTCAACGTTAAAAAACCTTGCGTCCCTGATAATTTTCCTGCCCAAACCGGCCAGCACCTTCCCCGGCCCGGTTTCCACAAAAGTGTTTATCCCCATTGCAGCAAGCCTGTTGACACTGTCATCCCACCTAACAGAACTGCTAACCTGTTTTACCAACAGATTTTTAATCGGGTCTGCCGTTTGCACAATTTCCGCCGTGACATTGGATACCAGCGGACAGGCAGGGTCGTTGATGTTGATTGGGTCAAGTTCCAAAGCCAGCTTTTGTCCTGCTTCAGCCATCAAACTGGAATGAAAGGGCCCGCTTACCTGCAAAGGAATTGCCTTTTTGGCGCCATATTCCCTGGCTAGATCCATGGCCTTCTGCAGGGCTTTTGCCTCACCGGCAATCACTATCTGGCCGGGGCAATTATAGTTGGCGACTTCCACAACCCCGTGTTTCCTTACATCCCGGCAGGCTTTTTGGACCCATTCTCTGTCGAGCCCAAGAATCGCTGCCATTCCACCGTTTCCTGCCGAAGCTTCCTGCATTAATCTTCCCCTTTTTTGAACAAGCCGTAAGGCGTCCGGAAAGCTGAAAGCTTTGGCAGCTACCAGGGCAGAATACTCGCCCAGGCTGTGACCGGCAACCGCAGACGGGGTTACCCCGGATTCCCTCAGTACATGCCAGCAGGCTACACTTACCGTGAGAATGGCCGGCTGCGTATTAGAAGTGATTTTTAGTTCGTCTTCCGGTCCCTCAAAGCACAATTTCCTTATATCGAAACCCAGGATATCATTTCCCTCTTCGAAAACCCTTTGAGCTGCTGTAAAATTCCCGTTCAACTCTTTCCCCATGCCGACATATTGTGAACCCTGGCCGGGGAACAAAAGAGCCTGCTTCAAACTAACCCACCCCCAGGTTCCGTAAGACAACATTTGCCCCTTCCATTATTTCATCAATAATTTCTTTGGCTGGTTTAATCTCCTTTACCATCCCGGCAATCTGGCCGCACGCCACGGTCCCGGTTTCGCTGTCCCCTTCAATCATCGCCGCCCTCAGACGGCCAATTCCAAGCCGCTCAAGTTCCTCAATAGGTGCACATTTCTTTTCCAGTTCCTCATAGTGTTTGGTCAGCTTGTTTTTCAACGCCCTTATAGGGTGCCCCGTGGAACGGCCGGAAACCGAGGTATCCCTGTCTTTCGCTTTTAATATCATTTGTTTTATATTGTTATGAATCTCGCACTCTTCGGCACACATGAACCTTGTCCCGATTTGCACACCCACTGCCCCAAGGGCCAGTGCCGCTACCAATCCCCTGCCGTCAGCTATCCCTCCGGCAGCTATAACAGGTATGTTGACCCCGTTAACTATCTGGGGCACCATTGCCATAGTAGTTAATTCACCTATATGTCCACCGGATTCCATCCCTTCAGCGACAATAGCATCCACGCCTGCCTTTTCCAACCGCTGGGCCAAGGCAACAGAAGGTACTACCGGAATTACTTTCGTCCCAATTTCCTTGAGCTGGGGAATAAATTTTGCCGGGTTTCCCGCCCCGGTTGTAATCACCGGGACTCGTTCTTCCAATATCACCTGCATAACCTGATCTACATGTGGGGACATCATCATCACATTGACACCGAAGGGCTTAGACGTAATCTCCCTGGCTTTCTTAATCTGTTCTCTAACCCACTGAGCATCATTATGACCTGAACCGATAAGTCCCAGTCCCCCCGACTCCGAAACCGCTGCCGCAAGCTTTGCGGTAGACACCCAAGCCATTCCTCCCTGCATAATGGGATATTCGATGCCTAGCAATTCACACAACTCTGTCTTAATCATCTAATTCCTCCTTCCACTTTTTTGTAATAAAATCTGACTGGTTTAACTCTATAACTATAAGGCCCATTTTATTACACTGGCACCCCAGGTTAAACCGGCACCAAATCCGACCAGGACCACTTTCTCACCTTTTTTGATTTTTCCTTCCAGAAAAGCCTCATGTAAGGCAACCGGAATAGAGGCGGCAGAAGTGTTTCCGTATTTCTGCACATTTACGAACACCTTATCCTTGGGAAGGTCCAGTCTTTTGGCGGCTGCATCAATTATTCTGATGTTGGCCTGATGAGGGATAAAACAGTCTATGTCATTTTTTTGAAGCCCAGCTGATTCAATGGCCTTTAATGCAGTTTCTCCAACAATCTTAACGGCAAACTTAAATACTTCACGGCCTGCCATTGTCAAATAATTTTCGGCACTACGGCAGTTTCCCTCGGTACCGGGGGCCTGGGTACGCTGCACCGCCTGTTTCAGCAGATCATGGCCGGAGCCGTCAGCGCCTAGCTCAACAGACAAGATGCCAAATCCATCTTCCACCTGCCTTAAGACTACTGCACCGGCGGCATCTCCAAAAAGAACGCAGGTGTTTCTATCTTCCCAATTGATACTTCTGGACAGGGATTCGGCACCAACCAGCAGGACAGTTTTGTACATCCCGGTTTTGATAAACTGACTGCCGACCGCGAGACCGTAAACAAATCCGGTACAACCGGCCGAGAGGTCAAAGGCCGCGGCATTCCAAGCTCCTATGTCCTTTTGCACCAGACATGCCGTAGCCGGGAAAAACATATCCGGCGAAATGGTGGCCACCATAATAAGGTCAACTTCCCCGGCAGAAACTCCGGCATTTTGTAGAGCCATTTTGGCCGCCCTTACAGCTATATCGGAAGTTGCCATATCATCACTGATGATTCTACGTTCCTGTATGCCGGTCCTGTTTCTAATCCATTCATCTGTGGTGTCAACTATTTTTTCTATGTCGGCATTTGTCAGCACCTTTTCCGGCAGGTAGATACCGGTTCCAACAATTCCAACAGGTATGGTATTACCTATCGGCACTGGAATCATCTCCATTCAGGTTTTCACCGATACTTTCTTTAATTGATTTGACTACATCTATGGCGACACATTCCCTGGCAAAGCGAATTGAGTTTTTTATCGCCCTGGAGTCGGAACTGCCATGGCAGATAATACAAACGCCGTTAACGCCTAAAAGGGGAGCGCCGCCGTATTCGGCATAGTCTATTCTCTTTTTTAAACCCTTAGCCTGGGAAAATACCAGGGCCGCCCCAATTTTTACAAAAACATTTTTTCTCAATTCTTCTTTAATCATCGACATTAGGTCCCTGGCCAGTCCTTCACCGAATTTGATGACCACGTTCCCTACAAATCCGTCGCATACTATCACATCAGCCACACCGCCGGTGATTTCCCGTCCTTCGACATTACCTATAAAATTCAGGTTGCATTCCTTGATCAGTTGGAATGCTTCGAGATAAACGGGGTTTCCCTTGGTCTCCTCTTCCCCGATATTCAGCAAACCCACTCTGGGTTTATCGACGCCAAGGATTTTATTGGAGTATATATTGCCCATTACAGCAAACTGCATTAAGTTTTGCGGGTCGCATACAGCGTTGGCCCCAATGTCCAGTAAAAGGCTGATGCCTTTGATGGTGGGAAGCACACTGGCAATGGCCGGCCTGTGAATCCCTTTTATCCTGCCAAAACCAAGCAATGCCGATCCCATAGCTGCCCCCGTGTTTCCCGCCGAAACTATAGCATCCCCCAGGCCGTCTTTGACGAGTCTGGTCCCCACTACTATGGAAGAATTTTTCTTCTTCCTGATGGCAACAGCGGGGGCTTCCCCCATTTCAATGACTTCCTCGGCGTGTACAACAGAAATTAGTAGATTCGTAGTATCGTGAGCTGCCAGTTCCAATTTTATTTTATGTTCGTCGCCGACCAGTATAATTTCAATTCCCAATTCCCTTGCCGCAAGTACGGCCCCTTTTACTGTTTCAATTGGAGCGTAGTCACCACCCATTGCATCAACTACGATTTTCACTAGCTGTAACCTCCTTGTGGTCCACGGCAAAAACCCTGAACTCACCCTGGAAAACCAGTTCCTGATCTGACCTTGATGTTACCGAAATATTATATTTATTACCAGTTTTGCTGTTTATAACCGCTTTGGCTACAATTCTTTCGCCAAGCCGGACAGGTCTTTGGAACGATACCCGGGCGGTGCCTGTAAGAGCTACCTCAGAATCGACAACAGCAACAGCCAGGGAATTTGCCTGTGCGAACAGGATGTGCCCCCTGGCTATCCGGTTTTTTTGAAACACCATATCCTCCGTGATTCCCAATAACGACAGTCCGGTTTTCTCCAGTTCAAGATCCAGCAGGTCACCGATAATCTCGCGTCCCGCCAGGGATTTTACCTGGGAATAAGACTTTTCAGCATATATCTTAGTCCGTTCCCGCAGTTCCGGTATTCCCAATTCCAGTCGGTCCAACCGGATTGTCTGCACGCTTACTTTAAACACTTTTGCCAGTTCCCCATCTGTGATAAACGGATTTTCCGATATATGCGACTCTACTTTTTTAAGTCGTATAGGTTTTGGATAAGCCGAGTTTACCAATCCGTATCCACCACCAAACTTCTCATTAGTACCAGGTACTAAATATAGTATATAATACCAACTTATAATTTGCAACAGTAAAGAAAATCGAAAACAGAAAAACATACCATGATTTCATCGAATTGGCAAGCTTGAACCAACAGAATGACTTTTAAGCCCCCCGAGTCAAACCGATGGTCACCCGTGTTTATCCATGTGTATCAGCGGCTAAGTGAACTCGTTCAGCTAAAGCTGAACATCGAAACTTCAGTGGGGGACTCTACCCCCACTGAAGCAGAAAAGTGGAAACTCCACCTAATAGAAGGTGGAGTCTTGGAATTGGGATAAAAAAAGCCGGTCCCCCTCACAGGTGACTGGCCTTTTATCCGCTCAACACTATTTACTGACTGCAATAACCTCTTTATCTTTGTAATACCCACACGCGGGACAAACCCTGTGAGGCATTTTGGGTTCGTGGCATTGAGGACATGAAATAAAACTCGGAGCTTCAATTTTCTGTTGAGCCCTGCGCTTGGCTGTTCTGGTCTTGGACTGCCTTCTCTTCGGTACACCCATTTTCTACACCTCCTTTAAATCTCTGTTAATCAAAGTACTTTTTCAATACTCCCAACCGGGGGTCAATATCTTCTTTTATGCAATTACAGTTCTTGTCGTTTAAATTGGCCCCGCAAACGGCGCACAATCCCTTGCAATTATCATTACAGACACATCTCATGGGAATCCCCAGGAGAATAATCTCATTTAATAAGTCATCCAGCTTAATCCGGTTTGCGTCAAAAATGTACATATCCGCAGTATCCAGACCTTCCCCGGTAACTGCTTCCACATCAGACTCATGGCAGAATTGTTCTTTGAAGTCTGTGTCCAGGTGGAAGGCGTAAACTTCAAGACACCTGCTGCAGATAAGTTCGGTGTCCGCCTGGAGGTTCCCGCTAAAATCCAGTACTTTACCTGTGTTTTTTATGTCCATAGAAACCTTCACCGGTGCCCGGAAATGAATTTCGTCGTTTCCTACAGCCAGCGGCACTATTGCCTCAGTAAGGTCGAAGTGGTAGGACTGGCCCGGGGATTTCCTAATCTGACTGACATCGATGAACATCTGATTCACCTCATTCATCACAAGATGTATTATACTCATTTTGCTTTTGATTTGTCAAGAAAAAGGTGACTTTTGGCAAACAAGTTCCTGTTATGCACTCCTTAGTATTAACACTTGGAATTATATTTACAACCTTCGGTTCTTCCTGTTTTTGTACTAATTAATAATACATTTTTTAAATAGAAAAGGGTTTTGCAACGTTTAATGGAAATAATATTCAATATTTAAGTTTACCCTGGAGGATTTTATGAATGTTGTCGGAGTTGTTACTGAGCATAACCCTTTTCACAACGGCCACCTTTACCACATTGAGCAAGCCCGGGAAAAATGTGATGCCGAATTGGTCGTTTCGGTGATGAGCGGACATTTTCTGCAGCGCGGTGAACCGGCCCTGTTTAATAAATGGGCTAGGGCCAAAATGGCTGTTCTGAGTGGGGTTGACATGGTTATTGAACTACCCACCGCTTTCTCGGTCCGCAGTGCCAGCGCTTTTGCAGCAGGGTCAGTCTCTTTGCTGAATTCAATGGGTATAGTTACTCATATATGTTTTGGCACCGAAGCCGGGGATGCTGGTAAACTCTGGCCGGCAGCCCGACTGTTAGCAAACGAACCTGCTGAATTCAAAGCCATCCTTGGCGGTTTCCTGGACGAAGGCCTTTCCTTTCCCGCGGCCCGGGCAGGGGCCGTTGAAAGGTATTTTGCGGACGAAGGCCAGAACACTGCCGAACCCGGTCTTTATGCCAGCCCAAATAACATTCTCGGCATAGAGTACCTAAGGGCCCTGCTGAATACCGGCAGCAATATCAAACCTGTGGCCATTAAGCGATTCTCGGCAGGTTACCATGACACGGAAATCGGCGAAACCAATGCGATTGCCAGTGCAACCAGTATTCGAGAGGAACTGCTCTCAGGTGGCAGGCTCACCGATACCATTAAAACGGTGGTTCCAGGGAGCGTTTATGAAGAAATGGCAAACGAGATTTCCCATGGCCTCGGCCCGGTTTTTATAGAGAACTATGGGAATATCCTGTTCTATCTGCTTCGTACGATGCCGCCGGAACAAGTGGCCGGCTTATATGACGTCACTGAGGGCCTCGAGAACCGGATTCTGGAGGCTTCTAAATCTGCATCTTCGGTAAAGGACCTGCTAAAAAAACTGAAGACCAAAAGGTATACCTGGACTCGCATCCAGAGAATTCTTACTTATGTGCTCCTGGGATATACGAAATCCCTGGCCGGGGCCTTTGATTACACAGGCCCGCGTTACTTAAGGATTCTGGGGTTATCATCCCGGGGGCGCGCCCTTTTAAAGACTGTCAAGAAACAGGCGTCACTCCCGGTGATTATCCGGACAGCACCCTGGCTGCGCAAATACGATGACATTTCTTCCATGCTGCGGTTTGATGCAATGGCCACCGATATTTACGCCCTGCTTTACCCCGGCCACCGGATTCACCCAGTGGGTTGGGACTATAGGATTATGCCCTTTGCCTGTAGATAAAGGGTTCTAATAATAAGGCTCCCCCTGTATATTTTACTGCTTAGACAAAATACGGGGGGAGCTTTTATATGAACCTGGCGGGGAATAAATCGTTTTCTTCACCCACTTGTTTGGTAGTCCCGGCTATAGTTTTGCTGGTTGGCTGTATGGTATTCTTCCCTTCGGCGGTTTATGAAGCCTCCAAGGCGGGAGTGACCGCCTGGTGGAACATAGTTTTTCCGGCTCTGCTGCCCTTCTTTGTGAGTTCCGAACTGCTCATGAGTTACGGCGTCATCCAGTTTATGGGTGTTATTTTGGAGCCGGTGATGAGGCCCCTGTTTAACCTGCCAGGTGCAGCGTCTTTTGTTATGGCTGTAGGCTATACCTCCGGTTTTCCCATTAGCGCCTCACTGGCAGCCCGGCTGAGAAAAGAAAATATTTGTACCAGGCATGAAGCCGAAAGGCTGATGTCCTTTACCAACAACTCCAGCCCGCTTTTTATGCTGGTGGCTGTAGGAGTGGGGATGTTTAGAAACCCCCGCCTCGGCGTATTGATTGCCCTGACCCATTACGCAGCAAATATTTTGATAGGGCTGGTGCTTCGCTTTTATAAGACGCGGGAACCTCAAACGAAAGCGGGCAGGCCCTCCTTTGGCAACCTTTTTGGCAGGGCCCTGACTGAAATGCAGCAAGCAATCAGGTCTAACCCCCGCCGCTTTGGGAGAATAATGGGAGAGGCAATTACTTCTTCAGTGAATAAGTTGCTGGTTATCGGCGGGTTTGTAATTATCTTCGCAGTAATTATCAGGGTATCGGTGATTATTGGCCTGGCGTCGGCAATAAGCGATACCATCGGATTTGCTGCCGTTCCCCTAGGTTTTACCAAGTCTACTGTAAATGCCTTGAGCAGCGGCTTTTTTGAAATTACCCTTGGCACGAAGGCGGCTGCCGAAGCTGCTGGCCCTGTCAGCCAAAAGCTGGCGGCAGCCGGTATGATTCTGGGCTGGAGCGGGGTCTCGGTTTTGGCCCAGGTTTCTGCTATGATCAGTGAAACCGACCTCAGGATGGGTTTATTTGTCATATGCAGGTTTATCCATTCAATCCTGGCGGGAGCCTTCTGCTTCCTGCTGGCCAACTTTGAACCGGTTAAAGCCTGGCTTGCCAAACCAGTAACGACGACTTGGCCGATACCGGCCACCAACTTCCCGTGGCTGGCCAATTTCCTGTACTGCAGCAGGCTCTGCCTCTACGTCATCGCCGCCTGGGCATTGGCAGCCGTGGTGGTATACGTGGTGCGGTCCTTTTCCTTGATTAGATTTAAGGTCTAATTATTTCTACAACCTTCATCACCGCGAATTGTGGCTTTCCGTCGTCTGTAATCGATATACCCACGATAACCCTATTTTTGGATGAACCTTTACCGCGTTTACCACCAAGTCCTGACCCTCCGAAGAACGTATCGTCGAGTTCAACAATATTGGCTAATTTATAGTTGCTATCTCTTTGCTCCATAGCATTTCTGATTTTGTGCAGCATAAGCCATGCAGTGGGATATGACACATCAATTTGTTTGAAAAGCCCCGTTGCGGAAATTCCTCTTTTATCTCTGGCTGCCAAGTAAATTGCCCAAAACCACTTAACTAAAGGTATATGCGTCCTGTGCATTATGTATTGGAAGTAACAGTCGCTTGATATAAGCAATTCTTACACTCATCAATGTGTCGGGTAGGAACAAAATAATACTCTGTACATCCGCACTTTTCGCACACATATCCATTTGGCCATTTATGTCTGAATAAGTGCTCACGGCAAGAATCTTCAGTGTTAAACCGCTTATAAACTTATTTGTGGTTGTTGGGCCATAGAAATCGTCTCCTTGCAGAACGTATGTTTGAGTTTATTATACCAAACATACGTTCGCATGAAAAGAGGTATCTGTTAAAACTTTATAGTCATTTTATTTTAATTTATTTTTTTCTTTTATTTTATCTAATGGAGGTTTGCGGAGCAAACCA
>JAJZQD010000042.1 GCA_021847735.1 Bacillota bacterium
CAGCAGGGTGTTAATAAGCGCCAGGGCATCAGCGCCGGCATCGGCAACTCCCCGGGCAATTTCCACGATATCAGTTACATTTGGAGACAATTTGGCAATCACAGGCAGCCGGGTATTTTTCCGCACAGCCGCAATTACTTCTGAAGCCATAACACAACTAGTGCCAAAAACCATACCCCCCTCTTTTACATTGGGGCAGGATATGTTAACCTCCAGGGCAGAAACCCCTTCCGCCCGGGAAAGTCTTCTCGTCAACTCGGTGTAATCCTCCAGGGTGTTGCCGGCTATGTTTACAATCACCGGAGTATCGTATTCCCTGAGGTAGGGGAGGCTTTCTTCAGTGAAGTGGTCAACACCGGGATTCTGTAAACCGATGCAATTTAGTATGCCAGCCGGAGTCTCGGCAATCCGGGGGGTGGGATTTCCTTTCCTGGGTTCCAGGGTAGTTCCTTTGACTACAATGGCGCCGAGTTTATTAAGGTCAACATATGGCGCGTACTCCGGACCAAAGCCGAAGGTACCGGAAGCCGTGGTAACCGGGTTTTTCATTTTGAGGCCGCCCAGGTTAACGGCCAACCCGTCAAAACCACCGGGCATCGAAACGGACTGCCGGTCAGTCATCAAAAATCACCTCATTCGCCTTAAAAACCGGCCCTTCAGTGCAAACTTTTCTATATTCAAAGTCTACAGTTTTATCTTTTCCACCGGCCACTGTCTTACACACACATGCCAAACAGGCCCCAACACCGCAGCCCATCCGCTCTTCCAATGATATCTGGCCGGCCATGCCAAACTTGTCTGCAACCTTCACTAACTGCTTTAGCATCGGGTTAGGACCGCAGGCAAAGAAATAATCTGGTTTAGCCAGTTTTATGTGTTTTTCCATCAGATCGGTAACAAAACCCTTATACCCGTGGCTGCCGTCATCAGTAGCAGTCTCTACTTTTAATCCAAGAGAGGCAAGCTGGTCGGTCCCAATAAGGTATTCGACCGACCTGGCCCCTAACAATATGGTCTGGTTAATGTTATACCGTTTCAGAGCCTGTACCAGGGGAAACAGGGGTGCCACTCCGATTCCCCCCCCAATAACCAATACTTGTTCGACCCTGTCGGGAATGGAAAACCCCTTCCCCAGCGGGCCCATAATATCTATTTCCTCACCGACCCGCATTTCGGACAGCAGCTGTGTCCCCCGTCCCACCACCTGGTAAAGCAGGCTGACTGTCCCGTGTTCATAGTCAATCCCGTGAAGGCTTATCGGCCTCCTTAACAATGGGTCCTGTACACCGTTACAGCGTACATGTACAAACTGCCCGGGTTTCGCCTTTTTCGTCAACTCAGGTGCCAAAACCCGCATCAAAAAATGTTCCGGCCCCACTTTTTGGTTTAAAATAACTTCAGTTATCCCGCAAAAGGACATGAACACTCACCTCTGTTGTGACATTTAAGCCAGATACTCCTGTAAGGGTATCATGGCAAAATCCTGCCCTTTTTCAAGGGACTTAAGCACCCGCAGGATTACTGCGGTTGTGTCCAGGGAAGTCAAACAGGGGATGGCATGCTCTACGGCCGTCCGCCTGATTCCGAAACCGTCCCTTTCCGGCATTTTACCTTTAGTCAGGGTATTAATCACGAAATCTATTTTTCCCTGTTTGATAAAGTCAATTATATTGGGGGATCCTTCCCTTATTTTATTTACCTTCTCGACCGGCAGCCCCGCCTCATTCAAGGCATTTGCTGTCCCACAGGTAGCTACCAGCTTGAAGCCCAGGTCAACAAACCCCTTTAAAATGGGTATTACCTCTGCTTTGTCTTTGTCCGCAACAGTGGCCAGGATTGTGCCTTTGCGCGGGATATCGAACCCGGCGGCAACCAGGGCCTTGTACATGGCCATGGAGAAATCAGCGTCAACACCCATGACCTCCCCCGTTGACTTCATTTCCGGGCCAAGGGAAGTATCAACCTGCAGCAGCTTGGCAAAAGAGAACACGGGAACCTTCACGGCAGTATAAGCCGGGGCTGGGTATAAGCCATTCTGATAGCCCAGGTCCTTTAATTTCTGGCCCAGAATCATCTTAGTTGCCACATTGACCATCGGCACCCCGGTGATTTTGCTCAGGTAAGGCACAGTCCGGCTGGAACGCGGGTTGACTTCAAGGACGTAGAGCTGGTCCTCATGCAAAACAAACTGGATGTTGATGAGACCTTTAACCTCAAGGGCCCTTGCTAGCTTGGTCGTGTACTCAACCAGGTCTGCTACCTGTTTTTTATTCAGGCTCCTCGCCGGGTAAACCGCTATGCTGTCCCCGGAGTGAACCCCGGCCCTTTCTATATGTTCCATTATTCCGGGTATCAGGACATCTTCCCCGTCGGAAATTGCATCCACTTCGATTTCCTTGCCTATCAGGTATTTGTCAACCAGGACGGGGTGCTCGGAAGAAGCGCTGACAGCAGATGTCATGTATTCCACAAGTTCTGTCTCATTATAAACAATTTCCATCGCCCGGCCGCCCAGCACATAGGACGGTCGCACCAACACGGGGAACTCAATTTCCTTGGCAATCTTCTGAGCCCCCTCCACGGACGTGGCGGTCCTGCCTGGAGGTTTGGGAATTCCCAGTTCCAACAGGAGCTGGTCAAACTTGTCACGGTCCTCGGCCATGTCAATATGCTTAACTGATGTGCCAAGAATCTTAATTCCTGCCTTCGCCAGGGGCTCCGCCAGGTTTATGGCAGTCTGGCCGCCGAACTGGACGACGACACCCTCCGGTTTTTCCACTTCGATTATATTTAAGACATCTTCCGGAATCAGGGGCTCAAAGTACAGCCTGTCAGATGTGTCGAAGTCTGTACTGACTGTTTCCGGGTTATTGTTAATAATGATTGTTTCGATTCCCTCTTCCCTTAAAGACCAGACGGAATGTACGGAACAATAGTCGAATTCAATGCCCTGCCCAATCCGGATAGGCCCAGACCCAAGAACTATAGCTTTTCTCCTGTTAGTCGGGATGGCTTCATTTTCCTGTTCGTAAGCGGAGTAATAATACGGGGTAATCGCCTCAAATTCGGCGGCACAGGTATCAACCATTTTGTAAACCGGCTTTAGACCGTAACCCAGCCTGATTTTCCGGATTTCCGCTTCCTTACTTCCGGTTGTAGAGGCTATATAAACATCGGGGATTCCAAGCAGCTTGCCCCGGGTCATTATCTCTTTCGTCAGGAAATCGGTCCCGGCAGTTCTAACCCCTTTAACCAACTCTATTTCAAAGTCAACAATATTTTTAATTTTTCCCAGGAACCACAAATCTATCTTAGTCTTCTCATTGACAGAATCCAAAGACATGCCCCTGCGCAAAGCCTCTGCCGCAGCAAATATCCGCTCATCGTCTGCGCTCCTTAGTTTTTCCTCCAGTTCTTGCTGGGGCACCTGGTCTATCCCTTTCAGGAATAAACCGTTGAGCCCTATTTCCAAAGAACGGATGGCTTTCATTAAAGCCGCTTCGAAGGTCCTGTCAATAGCCATTACCTCACCGGTGGCCTTCATCTGGGTCCCCAGCATCCGGTCAGCAAAAGCAAACTTGTCAAAGGGCCAGCGGGGGATTTTCACCACCACATAGTCCAAGGCCGGTTCAAAGGCAGCGTAGGTCTTCCCGGTTACCGCGTTACGGATTTCATCCAGGGTCAGGCCTACAGCAATCTTGGATGCCACCTTGGCTATGGGAAACCCCGTGGCCTTGGAGGCCAGGGCGCTAGATCGGGATACCCTTGGGTTGACCTCAATGACCACATAATCCATATTGTAAGGGTTTAGGGCATACTGGACATTACATCCCCCCTCGATTCCGAGGGCCCGGATTATTTTTAACGATGCCGACCTTAACATCTGATATTCTTTATCAGCTAAGGTCTGGGAAGGGGCAACTACTATGCTGTCCCCGGTGTGTATTCCCACCGCATCTATATTTTCCATGTTACAGATGGTAATACAGTTGTCATTACTGTCCCTGACAACCTCATACTCAACTTCTTTCCAGCCGGCAACACTGCGCTCAATCAAACACTGGCCGATCATGCTGAGCTTAAGTCCCTTAATCGCAATAGCCTTAAGTTCCTCAACATCCTCGGCAATCCCGCCGCCGGTACCCCCCAGAGTGTAAGCGGGGCGAACAATAACGGGGTAACCTATTTTCTCGGTGAAGGCAATGGCATCATCAATATTTTCCACAATGACACTATCTGGGATAGGTTCACCGATTTCCTGCATCATGGCCTTGAACAGTTCCCTGTCCTCAGCCTTTTTTATGGTTTCCAATGGAGTGCCAAGGAGGACAACCCCTTCATCCTTTAGAACCCCCATTTCGGCAAGTTCCACGGCAATATTAAGCCCAACCTGCCCGCCCAGGGTTGGCAGCAATCCATCGGGTTTCTCCTGTCTAATAATCTTGGCAACAAATTCAGGTGTCAGTGGTTCAATAAATACCCTGTCAGCAATATTGGCATCTGTCATGATAGTGGCAGGGTTGCTGTTCACCAGCACAACTTCCATACCCTCTTCCTTCAAAGCCCGGCAAGCCTGGGTTCCGGCATAGTCAAACTCTGCGGCCTGGCCGATAATAATCGGTCCCGAACCTATTACCATTACTTTTTTGATTCCCTTTTTGATGGGCATACTGACTACCTCCTTTCCTGTTTGATAAGATCCATGAAATGGTCAAAAAGATAGTTTGAATCCCACGGACCCGGAGAGGCTTCAGGATGATACTGGACCGAAAACAGGGGCAGGGATTTATGTTTCAATCCCTCAACGGTGTTGTCATTGAGATTTATGTGGGAAACCACCACATCTTTATTGGGAATCGACCCGGCATCAACGGCAAAACCGTGGTTTTGGGAGGTTATATGCACCCTGCCGGTAACCAGGTCCTTGACTGGATGGTTGGCGCCGCGGTGCCCGAATTTCAGCTTGTAAGTGGAGCCACCCAAGGCCAAACCAATAATCTGGTGGCCAAGACAGATGCCAAATACGGGTTTCTTTCCTATTAATTCTTGTACGGCCTTAACAGCAAAGTCAACGTCCTGCGGGTCTCCCGGCCCATTGGAAAGCATGATTCCGTCAGGGTTTAAGGCCAAAACTTCCCGGGCTGTCGTCGCGGCCGGGACCACAACCACATCACATCCCAGGTGGTGTAGAGACCTGGCAATATTTAGTTTGGCCCCAAAGTCCATCAGGACAATCCGGTAACCGTCATTGGGCATGGTGTAGCTCTCGTTGATAGTCACCTTTAAGACATGGTCGGAACCCATCAGGTTAGGGTGACCCAGGACCCGTTTCTTCATATCATCAATATCTATGTTCTCCCCGGTGGCAATCACGCCTCCCATCGTGCCATAATTGCGAAGCCTTCTGGTAAGCGCTCTTGTATCTATGCCGCTAATACCTGGAATCCTGTTTTCCTTCAGATACTGGTCAACGGTTTTTTCTGACCTCCAGTTGCTGGGGTATTCACAGAATTCCCTGACCACAAAACCCAATACAAAAGGCATCCGTGACTCGAAGTCCTCGGAGTTTATACCATAATTTCCGATAAGGGGATAGGTCATTGTTACAATTTGCCCGGAGTATGAAGGGTCAGTCAGGATTTCCTGGTAACCTGTCATACTTGTATTGAAAACTACTTCCCCGAAATTCTCGGCTTCCGCGCCAAATCCGTTTCCTTCAAAAACCGTGCCGTCTTCTAGAACCAGTATCGCTTCCATGCAAATCCCTCCACAGTTTTACTGTCATTACAAGACCAATTCCCTGTCTCTCATCACCACTCGACCGCCGACAATGGTGGCCACCGGCAGTCCTGTAAGTTTCCACCCTCCGAAGGGGGAGTTCTTCCCCTTGGAGGCAAACTTGTTAACATCGATAATCTCTTGCCGGTCTGGGTCTATCAAGGTAATGTCCGCATCCGCCCCCACCCCCAGGTGGCCTTTGTTGAGGCCCAGGATGCGGGCCGGGCTGCAGCTCATTTTTCTTACCAACTCCTCTATAGAAAGGATGCCAGGATTGACTAGTTCCCTAAAGGCCAGCCCCACTGCCGTTTCAAGGCCGACAATGCCAAAGGGGGCATAGTTGTATTCGACATCCTTTTCTTCCACTGCGTGAGGGGCGTGGTCGGTGGCAATTACATCAATCGTCCCGTCCCGCAGACCCTCTTTTACGGCCTTCACATCGTCTGTCCCCCGCAGTGGAGGGTTAACCTTGGTAGAGGTATCATAACTGCCGACTACCTCGTCAGTCAGGGCAAAATGGTGTGGGGTGGCTTCAGCAGAAACCTTCAGTCCTTTCTTCTTGGCCATTCTGACCAACTCCACCGAACCGGCCGTGCTGATATGGGCAATGTGCAGCCTGGCGCCGGTCAGTTCAGCCAACATGATATCCCTGGCTACCATAACCTCCTCGGCTGCCCGGCTTATTCCCTTCAGCCCGTAGACAGTAGAGTAATACCCCTCGTTCATAACCCCGTCAGCCACCAGGTCAAGGTCTTCACAGTGGGAAATTACCGGCAGGTCGAACATTTTGGTATACTCCATAGCCAGCCTCATAACCTGAGAATTTGTGACTGGGTGACCGTCATCTGATACTGCTACAGCCCCGGCCAGTTTCATATCCCCGATTTCGGCCAGTTCTCCGCCCGCGGAACCTTTAGTGATAGCCCCGATAGGATAAACATTGACTACCCCCTGGGCTGCGGCTCTTGATTTGATAAATTCAACCAAAGCCTGGCTGTCAACCACCGGTTTGGTGTTAGGCATACATGCCACACCGGTAAACCCGCCCCTGGCGGCCGCCCTGGTCCCGGAAGCGATAGTCTCTTTAGCCTCCAGGCCGGGTTCCCGCAGGTGAACATGCATATCGATAAAGCCGGGGCAGACCAGTTTCCCTTGGGCATCGATAATTTCCGCGCCGTCCGCACAAAGGTTTTGACCCACAGCAGAAATCTTCCCGCCTACCACCAGGATGTCGGCTGCCTTCGAAAAATTGTTGGCCGGGTCGATGATTTTGCCGCCCTTAACTAATAGCTTCATGGGGATTTCCTCCTCCCGCCAGCAGATACAACAAGGCCATTCTCACGGCCACTCCGTTGGTAACCTGTTCATTAATGACTGCCTGTATACCGTCGGCCACTTCCGGGGCTATTTCCACACCCCGGTTAATGGGGCCGGGATGCATCACCAGTGCGTCCGGGCGGGCCAACCGAACCCTTTCGGCGGTTACGCCGTAATGCCTGGCATATTCCCTGATAGTGGGAAACAGGCCTTTTTGCTGCCTCTCCAGCTGAATTCGCAATACCATAATTACATCTGTGTCCCGCAGTCCTTCTTCCAGCGAAGTGAATGTGGTCACTCCCAACTTTTCCACCTCGGGTGGAATTAACGTGGAAGGGCCGACCACCCTGACTTCCGCCCCCATTTTAGTGAGCCCCCAGATATTAGACCTGGCCACCCTGCTGTGCAGGATGTCACCGACAATGGCAACTTTAAGCCCGCTTATGCTGCCCTTCTTCTCTTTAATGGTAAACATATCGAGGAGCGCCTGGGTCGGGTGTTCGTGAAAACCGTCACCGGCATTGATGACAGCTGCAGACAGGTGTTTGCTCAGGATGTGCGGCGCACCGGCGGCCGCATGCCTGATAACCACTACATCAGCTCCCATCACCTCCAGCGTCTTAGCCGTGTCTTTGAGGGTCTCCCCCTTCACCACACTGCTGGTAGAAGTGCTGATATTTATGGTGTCTGCACTCATATATTTGCCGGCAAGTTCAAAGGATGTCCTGGTTCTGGTGCTTGGTTCATAAAAAAGGTTAATGACGGTCTTCCCCCTTAGGGTGGGGACTTTTTTTATCTGCCTCCCGATGATATCTTTCATAGGCCCTGCCGTCTCAAGGATCAGCCGAATCTCATCAACTGTCAGGTCCTTGACACCCAACAGGTCTTTCCGGTTAAGACCCACTGTCTTTCCCTCCTTTAGTGGCCGGTGGCCACAATAAAAAACTCCTTACGGCTGGAATGCCAATAAGGAGGTAAATGACAAATAACGTCTACCTGCCCTTATTGGCCTCACGGGACCATTTAAAGGGTCATGCGGTATCCACTTCTATCACGGCTTTATCTAATTCATCCAATTCGGTAAGGTATACCGAAATGATTTCCTTCTTTGAAGTAGGGAGGTTCTTCCCCACGTAATCCGCCCTGATAGGGAGTTCCCTGTGGCCCCTGTCAACCAGGACAGCCAGTTGGATAGCTTCGGGCCGCCCCAGGTCGATGATGGCATCGAGAGCCGCCCTTACGGTCCGGCCTGTAAACAATACGTCATCAACCAAAACAACGGTTTTACTGTCCACGGCAAAGGGAATTTCTGTCTTGTGGATTACCGGTTGGTGAGTTATTGTTGTAAGGTCATCCCTGTATAAGGTAATGTCAAGAATGCCGATGGGGACTTCCTTTCCCTCGATTTCCGAAATCCGCCTGGCGAGTCGTTCGGCAAGGGGAACACCGCGCCGGCGGATACCGATAAGGGCAATGCTGTCAACACCCTTGTTTTTCTCAATTATTTCATGGGCAATCCTGGTTAATGCACGACGAATCCCGTCGGCATCCAGAATTACAGCTTTTTCACAAAGTGCCATTTTTTCACCACCTATTTGGCATTAAAAAACCTGCCGGCAGAGACGCAGGCAGGCATAGTTTCCCTAATAATGCAAAACTATATGTTCCCTTACTAGCCTCTCGGACTAATTTAAAGGATATATTTTTATTTAGTTTATCAGATTGGCAAAAGAAAGTCAACTTATGGAAAAGGGGTTTATTTGGTTCCGGAAGCTAATATCTTATCAAGAATCGCCATGTCTTTCTTAACATTGCTTTCCCTCCTTGAATGGTAACTTTTTATTTCTACATACCCTAAAAGGAATCATCGAAATCTACATGAAACCTGGGCGTATACGCTTTCCCTATGAGAACGGCATCGATGATGTTTTTTAACAGGATTTCTACCCGCCGGTTTCTCAAATAGCACCAGCAGATATAAGTCCCGTTTCTGATTTCATATGGCTCGGTTTCAGTTGTTACTACCCTGCCGTTGTTGTCTTTATACATGATTTCCACGGTCTCTTTAAGTTTGCCGCCCGCTGTAATAGTCTCAATAATCGTTGACATTGATGAAAACCTCCCGAGCGATATTGCTATCATAGAAACAAATAAACCGGGGCTGCCCCGGACCGGTAACTGTTCTGGCAACCGGCTGTCATGGCATTTACACGCTTTAGACCCTTGGTTTTGCGCCTCCGGCTTTCGTCGGATTTGCCTTTGTAGATTAGCAAGATATATTATTACTAACAATTATAAACCCTTTAACATTACAATTTCAACCCATTATCTCAATGTTTTCCAACAAATCGACTTAAATAACAGTTGATACCCCTCCAAACCTTCCCGTCCCTTCGTATCATGTAATTGAAGGTGGAGACAAGCTTCCACGTCTCTGCCCGACGAACGGAGTAGCCTGACTCAGCTACTCCATTTTTATTTGTTTCTCAGGTTTTCCAGCAATTCTTTGAAATAAGACGGCAAATCTGCTTTAAATTCCATATATTCGTCTGTTGACGGGTGCCTAAACCCCAGGGAAAAGGCATGCAGCGCCTGGCCGGTCAAGCCAAGAAGGTTTTTCCTGGGACCATAAACCGGATCCCCTGCCACGGGATGTCCCAGGTAGGCCAGGTGTACTCTTATCTGATGGGTTCGACCGGTTTCCAGGGTACATTCAACAAAAGTATAATCCCCGAACCTTTCTAAAACAGTGTACCTCGTAATCGCCGGTTTAGAATTTCGCGTAATTACCGCCATCTTTTTCCGGTTCCGGGGGTCCCTGCCGACAGGGGCGTCAACTACCCCTCTCGGTTCAGTAATATCTCCATGCACAAGGGCCATATATTGACGCAGTACAGTATGTTCCTTAATCTGTTTGGCCAGGCTTAGATGGGACCTGTCGTTCTTGGCAACCAACAGTAAACCTGAAGTATCCTTGTCTATGCGGTGGACAATTCCCGGCCTGATAACCCCGTTAATTCCAGACAGGTCTTTACAGTGGTCAAGCAGCGCATTGACTAAAGTGCCGGAATAGTTGCCCGCCGCCGGGTGCACCACCATTCCCTGGGGCTTATTGATTACCAGAAGGTCTCTGTCTTCAAAACGGATGTCAAGGGGAATTCTCTCAGCAGCAACTTCCAGGTTCTCGGGCGCCATGACCCTGACTAAAATCAGGTCACCTGCCCGAACCCTGTAATTGGATTTCGAGGAGCCGCCGTTAATTGTTACTCCATCCTCGGCAATCAGTTTCTGTGCCCTTGAGCGGGTAAATTCATTGTCCAGTTGGCCGATGAGAACATCCAGGCGGGTCCCGGCCTCATCCACCGTAACAGTGTGTTCCAAGTTTTTTTCCATCTTTTAGCCCACCTTAGTTCTCCGACGGCGTTTCCTGTCCGCCTGGGTCTTCCGGTTCTTCTCGCGGCCGGTCACTTCTGAGCAGTTCAATAAACAGTATGCCAACCCCTATTACTATGCCTATATCAGCCACATTAAAAACCGGCCATACCCGGAAATCGAAGAAATCTATGACATGCCCGAACCTTATGCGATCTATGAGATTGCCAACAGCGCCACCGACCTGTAAAGCCAGGCCGGTCTTTAACAATACTTTTCCCTCGGGCATTCGCCGTAAAAACAGGACTATACCCACCAGGACGGCAAGGGTAACCGCCACAAAGAATGCCGTCTTATAAGGAAGCATCCCGAAAGCCGCCCCGGGATTCCTGACATATGTTAGGAAAAACACGCTGTCAACCAACGGTATGGACTCACCTTCAACCATCTTTGTCATTACCAGCCACTTTGACCATTGGTCAAGGGCAAGTAACCCAGCTGCCAGAAAAACCAGTTTCAAGGCTGAATCCCTCCGTTCCAGTTCCGTCGCTGTTTAATTTTAACATAACGCAACTTGGTATTCAAGTTTACAGAAGACAGCTTCTTTGGCTTTAGGCGAAAAAGGAAAAGGCAGGTGTGTTCCGGAGCGAGGCTGACGTCAGCCGGCCCGAGACCCGCGGAGCGGGAGCGGTTTGTCGGCTGAGTTGTTGCTCGCTCGCAGGAATACACCAGCCTTTTCCCTGCTTATTTTGCATAAACCGAATGAGGCTGACCACCTTGATTACTACAGGTGGCTGTTCTTCTGGACCCCCTTTTTTTCCCGGCTGTGGATGGTTTCGTCATCCTCCCCGTCAAAATCCTGATAAATCATGCCGTCGAGGTTTTTTTCATAGGGAATCTCTTCAACCTTTTCAACCGTTCCGTCATTTTCGTCAGCGTCAAGGTACATGTGGTTGTAATCATTAATACCGTGAACGCTGATATCCTGTGGTGTTTCAGATGTTCCATACCTGGCTACGGCCTGCCAGGAATCCTCACCGTCAAACTCGTTTTCGTCTTCAGCGTCACCCAGTTCAAATTCTGAGTCGTCATGCATAAAGCCACCGAAGGGTGGAGAGATAACATCTTCTTCAATCGGCCGGGAATGCCGGTCCGGCAGCTTTTCCCCCTCTTCTTTACACTTTTTACACATTGTTGTGGAAGGCAAAGCCTCTAACCTACCCATCGGAATATCTTTTCCGCATTTATCACACCTGCCGTAGGTGCCGTTTTCAATATGGTTGAGGGCGTCCTGTACCTTTTCCAGTTGAATTTCCGAGCTTTCCCTGAGGGCAAAATCTTTACTCCGTTCAAAGGTTTCTGTTCCAAGGTCTGCGGGGTGGTTGTCATACATTGAAAGTTCACTGATAGAATCCTGAGTTGATATCTCCAACTGCCCTTTCTCAAAAGCGGCGATTAGATTCTCTAAGTCACTTTTTTCCTGTAACAGCTTCTGCCTGAATTTGTCCTGCGATTCCTTGTCCATTTACTGCTGCCTCCTGACGATTTAATATTTTTAATCAGTCTATTACATGAACTATTTCTTCGACGGGTCGGCGCGCCGGCGGGTGGTTTTCCTCGGCAGCGTAACCGATGGGAACTATGGCTACCGGTAAAACTCCACGGGGCAGGCCCAGGGTTTCCATAACCAGGGTTTCATCAAAGGCTCCTACCCAACACGTTCCCAGTCCGTACCCGTAAGCAGCTAAGAGTATGTTCTGCACGGCGGCGGCGGTCTCTTGGATAGCATACAGGTTACGGCCCCTTTCCCTGTAACGTGCACCTGAGATGTCAGGTTGTGCGCAGACAACAATGACCACCGGGGCTTCATTGATAAATTTCTGGTTTGAGGCAGCCGAAGCCAGCTCCTGTTTCTTATGTTCTTTGTAAATCACATAGAACTGCCATGGCTGTAAGTTCCCTGCGCTGGGAGCCCACCTGGCGGCATCAATAATTCTGCCGATAGTAGCTTTTGGAATCGTTTCGGCTTTAAATCTCCTAATGCTTCGCCTTTCCAGTATGGCGGCAATAACATCTTTGGTCATAGTTTCCCTCCTGTTTTCAATTTTTGCAGTTTATCTGACTCTCAAATTGGTCTGCACAATCCTTACTATTTCAGCAATCAGTCCGCCAATTACCGGAAGGTTCAGTACCTGCAGCTGCCTAAGGGAATAAATCAGCAGAGCCCCCAGAATCGTGAAGCCGACAGCCATTCCCAGCCCACGGGCTAGCCCGGCAAGGAAGTTTATATAAAAAAGTCTGGCAGGGCGGTTGAGGAGTTCAACATATTCCGCAAGCTTCATTTTTTCCATAGCCATTCCCAACTGCTCAATTTTGTGTTTAAGGTAACCTAAGTCTTCCTGACGGTCCTTCTCACCCAGCCTTACCACCCCCGCAAAATCAGTAATAATTTACCCATAATATTTTTAAATAAACCTAATCCCCCGTTGCTAAAATGTATCGCAAATACTCTTAACTTCACTTTTGACAGAGGCTGCAAAAATCCTTCTAATCATGGCATAAATTGTCCGTTGACTCTCTATTTCAAATGTTTTAAGGTTATAAGCAGGTATTTCTAATATATAGAAATTCCCATATTATAACGGGGGGGTCATATTTTTCATGCGGAAACAAATTACGTCAATAGTTCTCGCAAGTATTATGCTCTTCACTATGGTTCCCGTCGCCCCGGCCCGCACAAACACCGGCTCCCTGCCGGTTGTCAGCAGTGTCTACCTTAAATCGGGTAAAATCCTGCCTGAAGGATTTTCTTCCCAAGGCATAACGGACAGCCTGAAGAAAATTACAGGTTTGGCCGATGCCGGCTCTGGTGGCTTGTATGTGATTCAGCTTAACGGACCTGTGAGAGATTCCTGGAAAACGGATTTGCAAAATAGTGGCGCAATCTTGGGTGACTACATCCCGGACTTTGCCTTCCTTGCCCAAATGGGCCCACAGGCCAAAGAAGCTGTGGCTCAGCTGGATTTTGTGACATCAGTTGCCCTATATAAGCCTGATTATAAACTTGACAAGGGTGTCACACCTGACAAAAACGGGAAAAGCAGGGTCAAAATAACCCTTTTCAACCCAAATGGCAGTAATGTTGCCAAAACGGTAAGGGCATTAAACGGTACAGTCCTGGACATGCAAAACCAGGCCGTAATGGCAGAAGTGCCGGGTGATAAAATTAGCGAATTGGCTAATGACAACAATATTGTTTATATAGAAAAAGTGCCTCAGTTCAAAATATTTAACGAAAAAGCTGCCAGCATCATTGGTGCGCCGGTGGCCTGGAATAACAACCTGCAGGGTCAGGGACAGGTCGTTGGAATAGCAGATACCGGCCTGGACACCGGGAAAAACGACTCTTCCATGCATAAAGACTTCCAGGGCAGGATTAAGGCCATCTATTCGGTAAACGGCAGTGATGCCAGTGATACCGAAGGCCACGGTACTCATGTGGCCGGCTCAGTTCTCGGTAACGGCACAATGTCTAACGGCCAGGTAAGGGGGATGGCTCCCAAGGCCCAACTGGTCTTCCAGGCAGTTGCAAGTCCCGGCGGCGGGATGAATATCCCCGCAGACCTGGGCGAACTTTTTACCCAGGCCTATAACGCCGGGGCCCGGGTCCACTCGGACAGTTGGGGCTCCAGCCAGAATGTCTATGACTATACCGCCCAGTCTGTGGACAAGTTTATGTGGAATAACAATGACATGTCCATCGTTTTTGCGGCCGGAAACGACGGTGACCGCAACAATGACGGCCAGCCCGATTACAATACAATTTCCAGCCCGTCAACGGCCAAAAACGTTATCACCGTAGGAGCTTCCGAAAACAACCGGCCGGATATGGGCAGCATGTCGGATGATATCAACAAGGTGGCATTTTTCAGCAGCCGGGGCAACACCTCCGACGGGAGGCTCAAGCCTGACATTGTTTCCCCCGGCACCAACGTACTTTCTACCAAATCCAGCATGGCACAGGGCAATGGTCCCTACAACAATTCTTACACCTATATGAGCGGGACGAGTATGGCTACTCCTATTACCGCCGGAGCTGTGACCTTACTCCGCGAGTACTATATGGATAAGCTGGGGGTTACCCCCAAGCCCTCCCTCCTTAAGGCCACACTGATTAACGGAGCACAGGATATGGGCTACGGATATCCAAGCCGGGACCAAGGGTGGGGCCGGACTAACCTCACCAGCCTGTTCCCTGCCGCACCCAACAGCTTTAAGTTTGATAATGAATCAACACCTCTGTCCACCGGTCAGAGTAAAGACTACACCTATACCGTGACTTCATCTTCCACTCCGTTTAAAGCATCCCTGGTGTGGACAGACTACCCAGGCAGCACTGCGGCCTCCAAAGCGCTGGTGAACGACCTGGACCTCACCGTAACGGCTCCGAACGGGACTGTTTACAACGGCAACGATTTCAGCGCTCCTTACAACAGCAGCGCTGACCACCTCAACAATGTGGAAAATGTCCTTATCAAATCACCCGTCCCGGGAACTTACAAGATAAGTGTTAAAGGCTATAATATCCCGGACGGGCCCCAAAGATACTCCCTTGTTACCTCAGGCGCCCTGAGCAACGATAACCCTAACCCGAATCCTAATCCTAACCCCGGTCCAAACCCGAATCCGAATCCCAACCCAAACCCGGGCCAGACAGTGGACATCACCCACACCGGTTATGTCAACTCGTCTTACTCTCCAACGTATAAACTGTATTATATCGATGTCACCCAGCCCGGGACGGTTAAACTAAATCTCAAGTGGTGGAACGACTCCGACCTGGACCTTTACCTTTTTGACCCGGCCTGGAACCAGGTGCGCCGTTCGGCAGGCAAGGACAACCCGGAGGCCCTGACGTTCTACGCCACCAAAACAGGCAGGTACTGCATAAAAGTAAATGCATATTCCGGCGGGGCAGCGTATACCCTGTCAATAAACCAACCATTGTCTCCCGATAAAACTGCAGTTGTCTCTCAGAAAAGCCATGTAGATGCGGTAACCGATAAGAACAGGTTTTACGATATTCCCGTTGGGTCGGCCGGTACAGTAAACACCGTAATCTCCTTTGATAACTCCAATCAGACGGACCTCGACATATATCTTTATGACGACAAAGGCTTTT
>JAJZQD010000043.1 GCA_021847735.1 Bacillota bacterium
AAAGAAAACCTGGTGGCTCAAAGGGACGTGTTATCGGCTGATATTAAAACTATCAAGGCAGGGAAGCCGAAACTTTCCAACTATTTAGATGAATTGAAGGCTGTTACACCTTTGAGCGTGGTTTTAGCCAACCTGCAGATTACGGATAAACCCTTCGGAGTAACCATTAAAGGGATTGCTCCTTCCCCGCTGGTGATTGCCCAGTTCGAGAGAAACCTGCAGGAATCCGTGTACTTTAAGAACAGTATGATAAGTTCCGGTGAAAAAAGGGGTAATGACAGTTTCTACGAATTTGTCATTACCGTCACTCCCGCCAGGAAGGGGGGCAGCAACTGATGACACGTGCGTTAACCGGTAGAGAGAAAAACATGATTATTGCTGCTTTAACCATTGTGTTTTGTGCTCTTTTTATAGTTTATTTAATTGTTCCCGTTTGGGGAGGATATATGGCCGTAAAGGGCCAGCTTGACAAAACCACGGCCGGCCTCGCCAAATCGAGCCAGCCCGGGGGTGCGCCGGGTTCTGCGAACCAGGACATTGAAGCAGTTAACAGTGAGTTGAACGAGCTCAATAAACAACTGCCTGCCGGTCCAAATACCGCCGAACTACTTTTCTACCTTACCAAGGCAGCCCAAAAGACGGGTGTGGTGTTGGTGGCCTTTGAGACCACAACCCCCCAGGCCAAGATGCTGAGCAGAAGTATTGAAGGTAACAATAAAAAGGTTTATTCCACTGCCAGGGTAGCAGGAACCTATGCCCAAATTCGCAATTTCGTCGTTGAGTCAGAAGGCTTGACCAGACTGACTTATAATAAATCTGTCACCGTCAACGAAGTCAGTAACGGGCCGGGTAAGTTAGAGGGCGTGATAGAAATTGAGGCTTTTACTGCCCAAAATGACAACAGTGAGTTTAAAAATGACAGTGATGTTCCCAAAGCTGTGACCGGAAGGCCGTCACCCTTCCGTTACTAGCAGCAGTTAAGGGGGTAGGCATGAACAGGAGAGTATCCTCGGAATCGGGTTTTACCTTAATAGAGGTCATTGTGGTTGTGTTATTGCTGGGAATTGCCGCTGCCATGGTTTTGCCGAGAGGGTATAGAGAGGCCACAACCGGGGCTGCCCTTGATACGGAAGCCCAAAAACTGGCCGGGGTAATCAGATTGGCCAGGCAAAAAGCCGTTGCCGGCGGCAGGACTTATAAAGTTCATTTAAGTACCGACAATTACCATTTGGCCTGGCAAATCGGAGACGGTCCGGAAACCGACGAGCCTCTCCGGGAGATAGACAGTCATGTTATAATTACCAAATTTCCTGCGAACAGGGCTATAGTTTTCGAACCGCATGGCAACCCTTCAACTGAGGTGTATACGATAATCCTAAGTGACAAGGGTGACGGCACTGCGACCAAGACCATTGAGGTCAACGGTCTGGGCACCGTGGATATTAAATGACAGTCTTATGAAAACTGAATTTGACAACCCTTATAAATCACCTCATAATAGTAAATAACACCTGGCCTGCCGGCTGTTTTTTACTATTTTTGTTAAGCATGCTGAAATAGTATGCTGCCTTATGAATAGATTTAATTAGGAGTGGTAGATTTGATGAGATACCTGACCGCAGGCGAGTCCCACGGCCCGGCCCTGACCGGCCTTGTCGAAGGACTGCCGGCCGGAGTGCCTTTAACCGAAGAGTACATAAATATTCAACTGGCCCGGCGGCAGGGAGGATATGGCCGGGGCGGACGCATGGAGATTGAAAAAGACCGTGTTTCTATTACCTCGGGAGTCAGGGGGGGCCTTTCAACAGGCGGCCCGGTTTGTTTAGTCGTGGAAAACAGGGATTGGGCCAACTGGTCGGAGATTATGTCGCCGGGGGTTGACGCCAATCTGGAGGAGAAGGTTGTTACAAAGCCCAGACCAGGGCACGCAGATTTGGCCGGGGCCATTAAATATAACCACCGGGATATCCGGAACATCCTGGAAAGGGCCAGCGCCAGGGAGACGGCGGCCAGGGTGGCAGCCTGTACAACAGGCCGGGCTTTGCTGGAGCAATTGGGGATTAAAGTTACCGGTCATGTTATCAGGATTGGCACTGCGGCCATTTCCCTCGTTGGGCTGGGACCGGAGGAAATAAAGGAGAAATCAGCCCAGTCGGCACTGTTGTGTGCTGACCCCCAGGCAGAAGAAGAGATGAAAAAAGAGATAGACCGGGCCAAACAGGAGGGGGACTCCCTGGGGGGTGTCTTCGAGATAGTGGTGACCGGGCTTCCGGTAGGGTTGGGCAGCCACGCCCAGTACGACCGGAAACTTGACGGTAGGTTAGCCGGAGCTATGATGAGCCTTCAGGCCATAAAGGGTGTGGAAATCGGACTTGGGTTTAAATCCGGTGAACTTAAGGGTTCCCAGGTCCATGATGAGTTGTTCTATGACTCTGCCAGGGGATTTTATCGGGAGACCAACCGGGCCGGTGGGCTCGAGGGAGGAATTACCAACGGTGAACCCCTGGTCCTTAGAGCTGTCATGAAACCGATACCTACCCTGTACAAACCTTTGAAGAGTTTGGATTTATTGACCAAAGAACCTTATGAGGCTTCTGTGGAAAGGTCTGATGTCTGTGCTGTCCCGGCTGCTGCAGTGGTGGGAGAGGCAGTAGTGGCCTTTGAAATTGCCAAGGCTTTTTTAGAGAAGTTCGGCGGGGACAGTATGGTAGAAATTCGGCGTAACTATGATTCTTATATGGATTATGTGGAGCAGGTGTAAAAATGCTGAATTTGGTTTTGGTAGGTTTTATGGGCACAGGCAAGACAACAGTTGGCCGGAAACTGGCCAAAATGTTTGGTCTGAAATTTGTTGATACCGACCATGAGATTGAACAGGTAACCGGCCTAACCGTGAGTGAGATTTTCAAGAAATACGGTGAGGTCAGGTTCAGGTCAGAAGAGAAAGCAGCGGTGAGAAGGGTTACCCGTAATCACAGCCAGGTTATTGCCACCGGCGGCGGGGTTGTCCTTAATCCCGAAAATATGGAACGGTTAAAGGAAACCGGTATTGTAGTCTGTCTCACGGCGGCACCTGAAGTAATATACCAAAGGGTAATAAGGAAAAAAAACCGTCCCCTGCTACGGACTGAGGACCCCCTGCACACGATAAAAAGTCTGCTGGCGGAGCGGAAGTCTTTTTACGAGGGTGCCCATGTGACTGTCGACACTTCAAACCGGGAAATAGACGGTGTGATAGCTGAGGTTGGCAGGATATACAGGGAATACAGCGCAAAAACCAAAGAATAATACAGGGAGCGGGTACAGGCTGATGACGGGTTTGGAAACTTCGATGAAAACCATAGAGGTAGTCTTGGGTGAAAAGAGCTACCCGATTTATATAGGGAACAATATTCTGTCTGGAATAGGTGAATTTGTTAAAAGGCTGCAAACCGGCCCCAAAATCATGGTGGTGACAAACCCGACTGTCTTTGGCCTGTATGGGCAGACAGTGCTGGACAGCCTGACTGGAGCGGGTTTTGAGGTTTGTATGGGTGAAATCCCTGACGGGGAAGAATACAAGTCCCTGGAGTCGGCGAAATTGCTTTACGATACTGCTTTCGACAATGGCCTTGACCGGAACAGTGCCATCCTGGCCTTGGGGGGAGGGGTAATCGGGGACTTGGCGGGGTTTGTGGCTGCGACATACATGCGGGGAATCCCGTTTATTCAGGTTCCTACCACCCTGCTGGCCCAAGTTGACAGCAGTGTGGGCGGGAAAGTGGCAGTTAACCACCCGAAGGGCAAAAACATCATTGGGGCTTTCTACCAGCCGAAAATGGTCTATGCCGATATAAACACTCTCAACACACTCCCGGAACGTGAGTTTAGGGCGGGAATGGCTGAAGTCATCAAGTACGGCGTGATTTGGGACCGTGATTTTTTTGATTTCCTGGAACAGGAGTACCTGGCAGTCATTGGCCTTGCCCCGCACCAAATAACCCGGGTAGTCAGTACGTCGTGTTCAATTAAGGCCAGGGTAGTGGAAGAGGATGAAACAGAACAGAACTTGAGGGCTATTCTGAATTTTGGTCACACCTTTGGTCATTCTTTTGAAGCTCTGACCGGATACAAGAAATACGTTCATGGCGAAGCTGTAGCCATTGGTATGATTTCGGCAGCCGGAGTGGCTGTCAAACTGGGGATGTTCTCAAATACTGAAAAAACAAGGCTGCAAAACCTCATTAGGCTGTTTGGGCTGCCGGAAAAATTCGGCGGGCTCAACCCTGTGGATATAGTTGAAAGCATGTATCATGACAAAAAAACCCTGGCCGGCAAGGTGAGGTACATATTACCTGAGACTATTGGCAGGGTCAGGATTGTAGCTGATGTTTCCCATTCGGTTTTGTATGAGGTGTTGGCCGCACAATCCTAAGGTTGACGGCTGGAGTTGCTGCATTTGGTATAGTACGACAGTTTACAGCAAACAATAAATCGGATAAAAAATGTATGGGCAGTGGAGGTGTTTTGGTGTTATCAAAGGGCGACTTACAGGAAGTTCTTCAGTTAGCTGCTGCCAAAGGCGGCGATTTTGCCGATATTTTCATTGAAGAAAAGAAAACCGTTGGTGTGGCTTGTGAAGCGGACAAAATTGAGAGGATTAATTCTGGTATCGATGTTGGGGCGGGAATTAGGGTAGTTTCCGGCGAGACCACAGCCTATGCGTATACCAACGACCTGTCCAGGGAAGGCCTCAGCCAGATAGCCAGGATTGTCAGTGCCGCTTCGGCCGGCGGGAAAAAGGATGTTTCCTTTGATTTGCGGGAAGTGAAGCCCACTGTGGATTTCTCGATCACGGAAATGCCGGATAAAGTCAGTATTGACGATAAAGTGGGTATGGTCAACAGGGCTAATAAAGCGGCTAGGGAATACGACAGCCGGATTAAACAGGTCTCTGTTGGCATAGCAGATGTCATCCAGAATGTGACAATAGCCAATTCTTCAGGTGACTATGTGCAGGACCAGAGGGTCAGGACACGGTTCATGATAAATACTGTGGCTTCAGATAACGGTATCATCCAGACAGGTTACAATGCCGTCGGAGGCTTTGCCGGTTTCGAACTGTTTAAGAAATATGCCGCCGAAGATGTGGCCAACGAAGCGGCCGGGCGGGCAGTCAAAATGCTGGAGGCCAGGCCTGCACCTGCCGGTAAAATGGCCGTTGTGATGGCTGGGGAAGCAGGCGGGACTATGGTCCATGAAGCTTGTGGCCACGGGCTGGAGGCTGACCTGGTACAAAAAAGACTGTCAGTCTACGCCAACCGCAAGGGAGAGAAAGTTGCGTCCAATTCAGTCACTGTTATTGATGATGCCACAATCAAGGGGAGATACGGGTCCTTCAGGTTCGACGATGAGGGCAGCCCGGGGCAGAAATCAGTTTTGATAAAAGACGGTATTCTTGAAGACTTTATGTATGACCGCCTGACGGCTATGCGTGAGAAAAAGGATTCATCAGGCAACGGCCGGAGAGAGTCATACCAGGATAAGCCCATTCCCAGGATGAGCAATACATATATTGCTCCTGGCAAAGACGACCCGGAGAAAATCATCAAACACGTGAAAAATGGCCTCCTGGTCAAGAAAATGGGTGGGGGTCAGGTGAATACGACCAATGGTGACTTTGTCTTTGATGTCGCCGAAGGATACCTCATCAAAGACGGTGTAATTGCCGGACCGGTACGGGGGGCTACCTTAACGGGCAACGGGCCGGAGGTTTTGCAGATAGTGGATATGGTTGGCAGTGACCTCGGTTTCACCATTGGGACATGCGGCAAAGACGGGCAGGGAGTGCCGGTCTCAGATGCTCAGCCAACAATTCATATTCCCGAAATTGTTGTCGGAGGTACGGCCCACGGGGATGAAAACAGCCCGCAGGTTAAGCGAATAAGAAGGATGTGAAAACGGACTGTTCTTAAAAGATAACCTTTTGGCTTTGGGCAAAAGGCTAGGAAGAGGCAGGTGTATTCCTCCGAGCGGCAACAACACCGTTCGCTTAACCACTCCTTGCGGAGTGGTTAAGCGACGACGTCAGACCGCTCTGCGGAACACACCTGCCTCTTCCTTTTTTTTGCCTGGACGAAAAGGCCACCTTTTGAGGCAGACCTTATTTGTGGGACAGGGGCCGGGGATAATAATGATTGAAGAAGGTAAATATTGAGTGCTATAATATGTTTATTACATAGGAAAGGTTTTGATATAAATGCTCTACCGGAAAGCGCGGATTACCGATGTTGAAACGATCCACGCCCTGATCACGCATTACGCCAAGGAGGGGTTAATGCTGGCCCGTCCGAGGGCGATGCTGTATGAGTTTATCCGGGATTTCACGGTGGCAGAAGAAAACGGCAAGGTAATTGCAGCCGGGGCGCTGCATATTTTGTGGGAAGACCTGGCCGAGGTAAGGGCCCTTGCTGTTGCCCCGGAATACACCAAAAAAGGTGTTGGCCGCGGCCTGGTACAGACATTTGTTAGAGAAGCCTGGGAGCTAAGCATTCCAAAGGTCTTTTCATTGACCTACCAAGACGTGTTTTTTAACAAATGCGGTTTTTCCATTGTTTCAAAAGAAACGCTGCCCCATAAAGTTTGGAAGGAATGTATTGACTGTCCGAAATTCCCCAATTGTGATGAGAGTGCTGTCCTCCTGGAGATAGGAAGTTAGTACTGTTCCTGTTAGCCCTATTTAAAACACCCCTTACAGGGTGTTTTTTCGGTTCTTTTTAAAATAGTTGTGGAATAATGTATTTATCGGAAAACTATTGACGGAGGTTAGTATGAAAAAACGGGGATTAATATTACTTGCAGCGGTCCTGGTTTTGGGTGCGGCGCTGATTTACTGGCAGCCGTGGATGGCCAGCCGGCAGTCTGTCGACTTCCGTAATGCCGGTGCGATTGTGAAGGCCTGTCAGACAAAGACCGGCACTTTGGCCAACTACAAGTACAAGACCGATGTGTCAGTGGGGAAACAAATTAAGGTAGCTATCCTAAACAGGGTTATCAGAGAAGAAAACAGGCGCCAGATGATTGATTTTACCTGGGATATCCCTAAAATGTCCGGCACTGCTTCCATGTACACGGAAGGCCAAAAGGTTTATATTTTTCATCCTCTCAGAGACAAGTGGGTTCTACCGGGAGAGGACCCCACTATTAGCCCTTTTGTGGATTTCTTCTGGAGACAAATCGGCCTGGTTGACCCGGTGGAAAATATCCTGAAACTAGACCCTAACGGCACAAACCTGTCAATTTATACTGAAGGAAGCGACGAGGGTTCCGATTCTGTAGCCGTCCAGGTAATCCCTAAGGCTGATGCCCGGTCGGAAATCAACAAATCTCTCCCTCCGCAGTTTGCCGGGGGAGAACTGGTTGATGTCAGGCAGTATTTTTGGATTTCCAAGGGGGATATGCTGGTTACCCGGTATGAGGTCAGGGCAAAGGTGGCCTTCTTTGGGTTTAAGACGATGAATTTCAGGACGGTTACTACTCCCCTGGATTACAATCATACGGCCATTAATTTGCCGAAGCCCCTTATTGATAAGATGAAAAGTAAGTCGTAAAGGCAGGCTCTTTGCTGGGGCGAAAAAAATTAAGATGCAGGTATATTCCTCCGAGCGGCAACAACGCCGTCCGGCTAATCACTCCTGGCGGAGTGGTTAGCCGATGGCGTCAGACCGCTCTCCGGAACACACCTGCATCTTAATTTTTTTGTGAAGAGCGAAAAGAGGATGCCTTTTCTATTCTTATTTCTTGAAGGCAGACATGGAAGTAACTAAGATGGAGTTGCTTTTGGTGAAATAGGTCAGCCTGAGTACTTCCGCTATCTGTTCATCGGTTACACCCATTTTCCTTAAATTGTTGGAAATTGTCTCTACGCCTTTGTCGGCGCCTACGGCGGCATCTACGGCCAGGGAAATCATCAGCTTAGTTTTAGTATCCAGGGAGCTTTCTGAATAAACCAGGTCCTGCAACTCCTTCACTAATTCAAAGAACTTTTCATCCCGGTCCTTAATTGCTGCAATAAAGGGCAGTGGTTGCATTTGTTTAAAACCCCTTTCATTTGAAAAAAAAAATTATTTGGTATATAATTCTATACTGGAACCGGTATCTCCTGCAGGATTCACCCTCATTCTTTAATGGGCTGAATTCTTAAAAAGGGCAGGAAACCGGGCCACCAGCACGGAAACTGACACCAGACCAATTAATGCCCCAAGGCCGAGAGTGACCGGTGCTCCCCAGGCATGAGCGGCTGAGCCGCTAAGAAAACTACCAACCGGAGTTAGCCCGGCAAAAATAAGGGCAAATATGCTCATGACCCTTCCTCTTAGATGATGGGGGGTTTGCACCTGAATCAGGGAATTGGAGGTTGTGGTAAATGTAATCAACATCGGCAGAAACTGGACCGCACTGACAAACCCGAGCCAAAATGCGGATTTTGTAATTTCCAGGACCAGCCATGCCTGAGCCACATTTTGCATCCAGGTGCCAATCAGGGAGATGCATTGGCCGGTCCAGAACAGCCGAAAGTTCCTGTGTTTCAGGGCTGCAACAGCCTGGGGTAAACCTATTTTCTCTCTGGTAACGGTTTCATTCATAACAATAGCCTTCTCACTCGGGTAATAGGGTATACCATTAAAGTATCACTGCCTTTGGTGGAAGGTCAAGACAAAATATGATTGCCCGCCACGGGTGGCGGGCAATTTGCCGGAGATTATTCATTTTTAATGGTTGAAATGCTATGTGCCGCAAAATTATGTATCTTAAGCGGTATAAGATGTATTTCGCGAACCTAGAATTGTTTAGTTGTAGAGCGAATCACAAAAATTGATTGGGCCTCCATAGGGTGAAGGAATATTGTTACTTCTATTGAATTATACTACTTTAGAGAATGCGAAAGGGGTGGTGTCGCGATATGACAGCCAGTTTTAGTGAATTAGCACGGCAGGTTGTGGAAAAAGCCCAGGGTCTTGGCGCAGACCAATCCGAGGCTTTTTTGATAAAATCAAAGGACCTCTCAATAGATGTCCGGGATGGTGAAGTGGAGACCTTAAAACTTGCGGAAGACCGTGGTCTTGGGGTAAGGATTTTTCTTAAAGACAGGATTGGTTTTGCCTATACCTCAAACCTGGAGAATGCGGCCGTGGATGAAATAATAAGACAGGCCCTGGCAAATTCGGACAAAACCAGCCCCGACCGGTTCAACTATATGCCTAAACCGGGCGGACAGTATCCCGGCTTAGACATCTTTGACCCGGAAATCCAAAAAGCTCCCATAGAAGAAAAGATTGATATAGCCAAAACCATCGAAAAGTCAGCCCGGAGCTTTGACAAACGGATAACCATTACCGAGCGGTCGTCTTACTTTGATGCCGAGTATGAAGTTACCCTGGCCAATTCCCTGGGTATTTCCACCTCATATCAGGGTGCCTACTGCGGGTGCTACGCCGATTTGGTGGCAGAACAGGACGGGGACAACGAAACCGGGTTTGCCATCAAAATGACCCTCAAATACAAGGACCTTAAACCTGAAACAGTTGGCCCGGAAGCAGCCGAAAAGTCTGTTAGAAAGCTGGGGGCCAAAACAATAAACACTCAGAAAGCGGTGATAGTCCTAGACCCGTATATCAGCATCAGTTTCCTCGGGGTTGTTGCACCGGCACTGTCCGCTGAGGCGGTGCAAAAGGGCAAATCGCTGTTTGGCGGGAAGGTCGGGCAACAGGTGGCTTCCGGTAAAGTAAATATTATTGATTACGGCTCTATGCCGGGGGGGATTGCATCTGCACCTTTTGACGGGGAGGGTGTCCCGACATCAAAGACTGTCCTAATCCAGAACGGCGAGTTGAAAGGGTATCTGCATAACACCTATACAGCCGCTAAAGATGGCGTTATGTCAACAGGCAACGGGACTAGGAGTTCATTTAAAAGCACCCCGGAAGTGGGGACCACCAATTTCTACATCGAGCCGGGTCCTACCCATCCCGACGACCTAATCAAGGATATTGGGGCAGGCCTGTATATTACTGACGTTATGGGCATGCATACAGCCAACCCCATTTCCGGCGATTTTTCTGTTGGAGCGTCAGGAATCTGGATAGAAAACGGGAGGTTAACAAAACCTGTCCGCGGGGTCGCCATTGCGGGCAATATTCTTGACCTCTTGAATGAAGTGGAGGGTGTGGGTTCGGACCTTACCTTTTTCGGGGGCAAAGGTGCTCCGACAATCCGGATCTCCAAGATGACGATAAGCGGTTCGTAGTTGCCGGTAAACCAACAAAAAACTGTTCAAAAACCCGAAATTGTGTTAAAATTGCAGAGTGGAATATCTTAACACGGGGTGATAATGTTGGCAATACTGCTGGTTCTGAACGGACCCAACCTAAACCTCTTGGGGACCAGGGAGCCTGAAATATACGGCCACCTGACCCTTGAACAGATAAATGGGCAGCTCAAGGGGTTAGCTGACGAATTAGGCCTGGAACTGGAGTTTTTTCAGTCCAACCACGAAGGGGAACTGGTAGACAGGATTCACCAGGCTGTTTCAAATGTAAAAGGAATATTGATTAACCCGGGGGCTTTTACCCACTACAGCTTCGCTATCAGAGATGCCCTGTCAGCCGTGAATATCCCGTGTGTGGAAGTCCACCTGTCAAATATTCATGCCAGGGAAGAATTCCGCAAACAATCGGTTATCGCACCTGTCTGTTTGGGACAGGTTTCGGGCTTTGGGGCGCTAAGTTACCTGTTGGGCTTACGGGCTTTAGCAGACGAAGTTTATTAAACAGAGGCTCTTGGGAAGCCCGACAGAGGGGTATTGAATGAATAAACGCATCGAATCCATAAGGGAAATTCTTGCGGTTAACAAACTTGACGGTTTGATGATTACCAAGGAGCAAAACTGGCGATATCTCAGCGGTTTTACTGGAAGCAGTGCCGTTCTTATTTTAACAGCAAATGATAACTACCTCATTACCGATTTCCGGTATTTAGAGCAGGCTGCGGCGGAAGCCGGCGGTTTTCAGGTGATTAAGCCCCAGGCCCTGGTGGAAGCTGCCGTGGTAGACCTGGTCTCCAGGCTGGGCCTGAAACGGATAGGTTTTGAGGATGACAACCTTACATACCGAACGTATAAAACATTTAAAGAGAAACTATCCGGGGTGGAACTGGTACCCGCACACCGGCAGCTGGAACCGCTCAGGTGGGTCAAAGACCTGCAGGAGACAGAAGCCATAAGTAAAGCAGCCGGGATTGCCGATGCCGCTTTTGATTATATCCTGGATTTTATCAAACCAGGGGTCCGCGAGTCCGAAATTGCCCTGGAGATTGACTATTACATGCGCAGAAAAGGCGCGGAAAAGTCAGCTTTTGACATCATTGTCGCCTCCGGTTCAAGGGCTGCCCTGCCACACGGTGTTGCCTCAGATAAAGAACTGCAGCCGGGAGAATTTATCGTCCTTGATTTTGGGGCCGTATATACCGGCTATCATTCTGATATGACCCGAACGGTTATCCTGGGGAAGCCTGACGCGAAGCAGCGGGAAATATACCGTTTGGTCCTACAGGCCCAGGAACGTGCCATTGCTGTTCTTAAACCGGGAGTTAAATGCTCAGAGGTAGACTTGGCGGCCCGCGACCTGATCTCAGTTGAAGGATACGGCGCCAATTTCGGGCACGGTCTTGGCCACAGTGTTGGGTTGGAAATTCATGAAAAACCAAGCTTGGCACCAAGAGATGACACTGTCCTGGAAGCCGGGATGGTCCTTACTGTCGAACCAGGGGTTTACCTTAGTGGTTGGGGTGGTGTGCGCATTGAGGACCTTGTACTGGTCACCCCTGGTGGGTGCGAAATTCTTTCCAAGTCCCCCAAACAGCTTATTGAACTGCAGACATAAAAGGGGCTATTGGCGATACTTTGCCGGACGGCCTGTTAAAAATTTAGTGAACTCGTTCAGCTAAAGCTGAACATCGAAACTTCAGTGGGGGACTCTACCCCCACTGAAGCAGAAAAGTGGAAACTCCACCTAATAGAAGGTGGAGTCTTGGAATTGGGATAAAACTTACATTTAGAGGAGGTATAGGTTAACAACATGATTTCCACCAACGATTTAAAGACAGGTGTAACAATTGAACTGGACAATGATGTATTTACTGTTGTGGATTTTCAGCACGTTAAACCAGGCAAGGGTTCGGCATTTGTGCGCACCAAGCTGAAAAATGTGCGAAACGGGGCAGTGGTTGAAAGAACCTTCAACGCCGGTGAAAAACTGCCCAGAGCCCGTGTTGACAGACGGGAGATGCAGTACCTGTACAACGACGGTGAAACATATAACCTAATGGATAACCAGAACTACGACCAGTTGACTGTGACGAAAGACCAGCTGGGTGAGGCGGTTAAATTCCTGAAGGAAAATACCAATTGTCATGTTTTGCTGTACCAGGGGGCTGTAATAGGCGTTGAACTACCCAACTTTGCGGAACTGGAAGTTGTTGAGACTGCACCGGGTATAAAAGGTGACACCGCTTCCGGCGGTTCAAAACCGGCCACCCTGGAAACCGGCGCAGTGGTTCAGGTTCCCTTCTTTATTGAAGTGGGAGATGTTTTACAGATTGACACCCGAACCGGGAATTACCTGAAACGGGCATAATACCAAACAATGAGATTTTGGTTTAAATTCCCCTGAAATAAGTTATACTAATATAAGTCTAATCGACTTAACAAAACAAGGGGGTTATCAGATGAAGAACATCAAGGAAAAGATTTCTTACCTCCAGGGGCTGGCCCAGGGATTGGATATTGAGGAATCCTCCAAAGAGGGTAAGGTTCTTTCTGGGATTATTAACATTCTAGAGGACATGGCTGAACAAATGGAAGATATTGGGGATGCCCAGAGTGATTTGGAAGAGTATGTTGAAACTATAGATGAAGACCTTTATGACCTGGAAGACGAGTTCTTCGGCGACGAAATCGACGATGAGGAAATGATTGAAGTCAAGTGCCCCAACTGTAAGGAAATAGTATGTTTTGAAGCAGATATAGTGGAAGATGAAGACTTGATTGAGGTAACATGCCCCAATTGTGACGAAGTGGTCTATGTCAATGACCAGGATATCCTCAACGGAACCAATGACGATGAGGCCATAAACAACAAAAAGGAAGACGACCTATAAGAACTTGAAACAAAAACTCGCCGCAGGCGAGTTTTATTTTTGAGGGTTCTAATATCCGCGTCCATATTCATCCGCGGGCGTTTTTAGTATTTATGCGGCTTTTTTTTATTTAGCCACGGATACACGCAGATGACAAAGAACCCGCCTTGGGCTCCGGGAATACTAAAAGCGGGCTCTTTTTTGTGCCCAACTTTATCATAAATCGAATCCCTCCTCAATATCTATATTAGAGAAGGGGGGACAAAGTATGGTTGTAAACGTGGGTGAAAATAAAAAATGCAGTGGGACGACTGAATCTATGGTCAGTACAATCTCACGCGATATTCTCCCTGTCCTGCCTAATAAGATAAGGGAGCTTGTTACCGAACTGCCGGGAGAGATGCTGGAACAGATAGAAGAAATCCGCTTGCGCCAGGGAAAACCGCTAATGGTTGGCTTGATGAGGGAGGATGTCATTGTCACTGCGTTGGGCCAGCCGTCAAGTGTCCCCGAATTCGGCTACATCGTTACAGATAAAGACCTGCAGAGAACTGTCCAGTTAATTAGCGGTTCTTCTGTTTACGCCTTTGAAGAAGAAATAAAAAACGGTTTTATTACCGTCAAGGGCGGGCATCGAGTCGGCATAGCCGGCAAGGTGAATGTGGACAGGGGCAGGGTTAGAACTATTAAATATATTACCGGGCTGAACATTCGGATTGCCAGGGAGGTTATCGGGGCGGCCGACAGGGTAATACCATACCTGGTAGACCCGGTTTCCAAGGAATTTCACCATACGCTGATTATTTCCCCGCCCAGGTGCGGAAAAACAACTTTACTGAGGGATATCGTCAGGCAGATCAGCATGGGTATGCCCAAACTGGATATTAAGGGCTACACTGTGGGTGTTGTGGATGAACGGTCAGAGATTGCAGGTTGTTTTAACGGAGTGCCCCAAAAGGATGTGGGCATAAGAACAGATGTCCTGGACGGCTGCCCGAAGGCAGAAGGGATGATGATGCTTATCAGGGCTATGGGGCCCCAAATCATCGCCACCGACGAGATAGGAAAACAGGAAGACGCCTCCGCCCTGGAAGAAGCCCTAAACGCCGGCATTAAAGTTCTTACCACGGCCCATGGTGCCGACTGGCAGGAAATCTCCCAAAGACCGGTGTTTAAATATATTATCGAACAGGGGATTTTTGAAAGACTGGTAATCCTGGGGAGGTCCAAAGGTGTCGGCACAGTGGAGGATATAACGGACCTTGGCAACGGGAAATCACTGATGAGGTGAAGCAAAAGTGATCAAGATTATTGGCGCTTGTTTGACTGTGGCCGCCTGCAGCAATATAGGCCTGACATGGGCCCGGGTCTTTGAAAAGCGCCCGCAGCAGCTTACGGCCCTTGAGGGCGCTTTACAGCTCCTGGAAACTGAAATAATATATGCGGCAACACCTATGTCTGAGGCTATGAAACAGGTGGCAGCCGGCTGTGATTCTGCGGTGGCGGGACTGTTTCGTTATACGGAAGCTGAACTTCGGAAAATGGAAGGGGTCACAGCAGGGGAGGCATGGAACAGGGCAGTTGAGAAGTTCTTCCCGGAAACGGCCCTGAATGGGCAGGATTTGCAAACCCTAAAAAGGTTTGGGGCATCTCTTGGTACATCTGACAGGGAAGACCAGGCGAAACACCTGGAGCTTGTCAAGAGCCAGCTAAAACTGGCGGCCGCCCAGGCTGAATCGGTTTCCCGCAAGAGTGCCACGGTTTACAGGTATCTGGGGTTTCTGGGGGGGCTGTTACTGGTGCTGGTATTGTATTAGCAGCAGGCATATAAGTCCTCGCCGCTAATTACAACATGAGGAGGAAGGCATATGGATACAGAATTAATATTTCAACTCGCCGGGATCAGTATAGTTATTACAGTAATTTACACGGTGCTGAAGCAGGCCGGCAGGGATGAATTTGCATTTTCCACACTGCTCCTGGGCATCGTGGTAGTCCTTGCTATGGTAATTCCAAAGATAGCAAATCTTTTCGAAACCGTCCGGTCGGTTTTCCGAATTTATTAAGAGGTGGCTCCCTTGGAAATTATCAAAATCGTGGGGTTGGGCCTGGTGGCGACAATCCTTATCGTTATCATAAAGCAACAGCGCCCGGAGCTGGCTATTCAGCTTAGCATAGTGGTGGGGGCTGTTATTTTTACCATGATGCTGGGGAAAATCAACTCGGTGATAACTCTTATGCAGCAGTTAGCCCAGAAATCAAATGTCAGTGCCCTGTATATGGGCACAATCCTGAAAATCATCGGGGTTGCTTATATAGCGGAATTCGGGGCCCAAATCTGCAGGGATGCAGGCGAGGGGGCGGTGGCCTCAAAGGTGGAGTTTGCCGCCAAGGTTATTGTTATTGTTTTGGCTATGCCTATAATA
>JAJZQD010000159.1 GCA_021847735.1 Bacillota bacterium
GCAGCAGTTAAGGCTATTGAAAATGAGTTGGTTTCCAAGAAAGTTGCTTACGATTTACTAATTTCGTATAAAAAAGCCACTACCTCTATGGAAGCAATGAGTGACGGCCTGATTGCCATCGAAGCAGATCAGCGCATTACCCAGTTTAATTCAGTTGCCGCCAAAATCCTCCAGGTCAGCCAGAAGGAATGTGTCGGCAAGCTGGCTTCCGAAATTTTTGGCTCTGATTTTCCGCTTTTAGAGGTGCTTGCCACAGGCAAGGAGTTTCACGACAAGGAACTTTATATAGAAACGCCCGGGGGTGGGACACGTTTTACCACTACGGCAAAAACTATAAAGGACGAAACCGGTAATGTTACCGGTATAATTGCCACTTTACGGGAAATTGATACAGTGCATAAACTAGTAAATAAAATGGTTGGTGCTCAGGCTTTACTAACCTTTGATGATATAATTGGTGTTGACCCACAACTACAGGCGCTGATTCAGCGGGCCAAGCGGGTAGCCAGAAGCAGTTCAACCATTCTGCTGCAGGGAGAAAGTGGAACCGGTAAGGAGATTTTTGCCCAGGCCATTCATAATGCCAGCGGCCGCCGTAGTGGCCCTTTTATCGTAATCAACTGCGGCGCGATCCCGAGGGAACTGGTAGAGAGCGAGCTTTTCGGTTTCGAAGACGGTGCCTTTACCGGGGCCAAAAGAGGTGGCCGGCCCGGTAAATTTGAATTGGCCAATGGCGGGACTATTTTTCTTGACGAAATAGGTGACATGCCCCTGGATATCCAGACCACCCTTTTACGGGTGCTTCAGGAAAGACAGGTAACCCGGATTGGCGGTCAGAAAACGATACCTATCAACACCCGGGTAATAGCTGCAACCAACAAGAATCTTAATGTCGAGGTGGAAAAGGGTCTTTTTAGGCTGGATTTGTATTACCGGTTGAATGTAATTACTTTTCAAATCCCCAGCTTGCGTGAGCGGGCAAAGGATGTGCCTTATCTGGTCCAGTATTTTTTGGAGAAGATCAGCCAACGGCTGGGACAGGAATCGCCGATGATTACCCCGGAATTTTACGAGTCCCTGACAGAATACAGCTGGCCGGGGAATATCCGGGAACTGGAAAACGTGATCGAACAAGCCCTGCATATGGTAGAAGGCGATATTCTGGTGCCTGACCATCTGCCGGACAGGATTTATACTCCGAGATATATCGATCAGCATGTTGGTAAAAACGCCGATAAACTAAAAGACACGGAGGCCAAGGTGATCAGGGACACCCTGGAGTCTTATCGCTGGAACATCTCTAAAACTGCTACCGCCCTTGGAATAGGGCGGAACACACTTTACCGGAAAATAAAACAATACAACCTGGAAGCCCGGGGCTAGTTGGGTTAAGTAATTGGTGAAGGGGGTTGCGGTTATTAAACTCAATGACTATTCAAACATCTTTGTCCGTTATGACTTGGTGACGGAGAGCCCTTATTACGGGATAAACAGAGCCGCCGGTGAGGATCAATTGCTGCAGAAGGTGATTGAATGTGTTATTCTGGGTGACCAGGATAACATAGACAGGATTGTAAATGAAGCGCTGACGGAGAAGGACCCGGTGGAAGTTATTTACGAGGGTCTGCTTGCCGGAATGAAGGAGGTAAGTCTGCTGTGGGATGAAGGGGTGTATTATCTGCCTCAGACCCTGTTGGCTTCTGATACTATGCTGATCGGACTGGAGATTTGTGAAAACAAACTGGGCCGCCCGGTACGGAAACGGGGAGTGGCTATCACCCATACGGCCGAAGGGGACATTCATGACCTGGGACAAAAAATAGTCAATGCGTTTCTGCGGGCCAGCGGGTTTGAAGTCATCGACCTGGGCAAAGATGTACCGATGGAAGAAGTAGTCAGGGCTGTAAAAGAACACAAGCCCGATATATTGTGCGGCACGGCGCATTTGAGCACGACCATGGGGGTGTTCAGAAAAATCTCCGAGGCGCTGGCGGCTGAGGGAATCGACATCCCCTTTGCCTGCGGTGGTGGTGGTGGTGTTACCCTCTCTTTCATCACCAGTTTTGACTTTGGTATTTACGGTAAAGATGCCTCCCAGGCCCCCAAAATGGCAGAGGATGCCACCCGGGGGATGAGCTGGCAGGCCATAAGGCGCAAATATAACGACGGGTGATACACCCGTTTTTTTCTTTGCACGGATCTGTGCCTCGGCGATACACTGTGTCATTATGTAACAGTTGCTTCAAAGCGGCAGTTAACGCCACAAAATATTGGTTTCAGGGTTTTTTCGGTGGTAGATTGAGGGATACTGTTCCGAAAGGGAGCAATCGTGTCCATCTTGAAGCTGCCATGAATCTTAGCATTTGACTTTTTAAGACTAAACAGGTTAGCCTAAAGGTACGTTAAATCGCTGTTTTGCTCCCGGAAAACAAAAAAATACCACCACCTCCCGTTTTGGCACGATTCTTGCTTTGTTATAAAGGCAGAAAACATTTTGAGGAATGTCAAGCGGGAGGAGGTTGGTTACTAAAAAACATACATCTTAAGAACTCAGGGACCTAAGTGATAAATAATTTTTAGTTAACAAAAAGGGAGGTTGGCCAAATGCCGAAGTACGATAAAATGGCGTATGCAAGTGCTGATGAAATGATTTTTGGAACAGCGAAACATCCTGTTAAGTACGGGCGCGATTTCACAGTTGGTGGCGGGTTTGTATATCCTGAACTGGTGCCCCATCCGAGACCGGGCACAGAGTCCACCAAGAAGACTCTGGTCAAAGAGTATGAAAAAATGGTGACTCGTGTCCGGTATC
>JAJZQD010000044.1 GCA_021847735.1 Bacillota bacterium
AAGTTATCCACAATATCCACAGTATCCACAGCCCTTTGGCTCTCCATTCCGTGATCATGGCTCTCATTTTCCGTGAAGGCGGCTCTCTTTTTCCGATAAAGTGGCGCTCTTACGCCGAAATATTCAATTACGATATTCACCTAAAGATAACCAATTATAGAACGAACCCAGTAGGATCGCTCATTACATAGTTAGTGCCGGCTATTCCATATGCATTTCCTGAATTAAGGTCTTCAGCTATAACCCAGTATTGCATGGTACCAGCATATGCCGGCAGGCTTAAAAATAAAAGCAAAATAATGCAAGTTAAAATTGTTAGCTTTTTCATACGGCCTAACCCTCCTTTTAAATTGTAGTACCTAAGTAAGAATTGTAGTACCTAAAGTAATTAGAGAAATCTTCCTCCTCCTTTCAATAAAAAAAATTAAGCATTCTTACTTACTTTTAACCCCTACGAATGTCTTGACATTTTATACTATTAAACAGAAAATATTGTAATTTCCTTCCTGCCATTCCTATAATGCCACTTTTGTGGGTTAAAATGCTGGTTTCGTGGTTTAAAGTAAACTAGCCAGGAAGGATTTCCGGGGGTTTGTAGAGCTTCTGGAAGGCCCCAAGGGGGTTCACCTGTGTGGGAACCCCGACTGGTCATTCCTCCTGGAAATGGGCTTGGATATTCTATCAATTGATGTCCTAACTAATGGGGCAATTTTTACGAAATATGTTGACCAGATAAGGGAATTTCTCAACAATGGCGGCATCCTGTCATGGGGAATCGTCCCCACCCTGGCGGAGGAATTTAATCAGAAATCTGTTAACTCCCTGGTGGGCAGGTTGGAGGAGATGTGGAATTACCTTGACGCCCACGGTATTCCCAAAGAGCAGGTGTTGAACCAGGCCTGGCTTGCCCCGGCCAGGTGCTGCCTGGTCAATATTGACGGCAATGAAACAGTGGAAAAGGCTTTCCGGTTTCTAAAGGAAGTTTCCCGACAGCTAAAGGAGAAGTACAATTTGGCATAATATTGACTAAAAAAACTATATGTGTTAAAATTTAATGAATTTCTATGAACTGGATTATTTTATTAGTCAAGCTATGTGGGAGGGGAGTATTCTGTGAAGCTGCACGGGACAATGCAAACAAATGAAAAAGGCCGCCTGGTAATCGGCGGCTGTGACACAAAAGAGCTCGTTAAAGAATTCGGAAGCCCGCTTTATGTGATGGACGAGGAATTTATCAGGGAAAACTGCCGCAACTACTACGAATCTTTTACCGCTTCCTATCCCAATTCATTGGTGATCTATGCCAGCAAGGCTTTTATGACGACTGCTATGTGTCATGTTGTAGAATCCGAGGGTTTGGGTCTGGATGTGGTTTCCGACGGCGAGCTTTACACGGCATTAAAGGCCGGGTTCCCCGTTAACCAGATTTATTTCCACGGCAACAACAAGAATGCTGATGAGCTGAAATTTGCCCTGGAAGCTAAAGTTGGCCGGATTGTGGCAGACAATATTTATGAAATAGAGAATATTAACAGGATAGCCGGTTCCGTAAAGACGAGAGCCGATATATTAATCAGGCTTACCCCAGGAATCGAGGCCCATACCCACGAATATATTCAAACCGGCCAGATCGATTCCAAATTCGGGCTGGTGATTAGTAACGGTCAGGCCCTGGAAGGCATCAAAAGGGCTCTGGAGCTTGAAAATATAAACCTCAAAGGACTGCACTGCCATATCGGTTCACAGATATTTGAACTGGAATCGTACCAGCACGCGTCTGAGGTCATGATGGATTTCCTCCAGAAGGTTTATGATGAGACAGGGCACAGAATCGAAGAACTCAACCTGGGTGGAGGTTTCGGAATATACTATGTTTCCGGAGATAAGCCGGCAAATATCAAAACATATGCTGCCATGGTTATGGAGACCATAAACCGCAAGGCGGAAGAATTGAATTATCCCATGCCGAAAATAATAGTGGAACCGGGCCGGTCCATTGTCGGTGAAGCAGGGACCACCCTTTATACTGTAGGTTCTGTTAAGGATATTCCCGGGGTTAGAAAGTATGTGGCCGTTGATGGCGGTATGACTGACAACCCGCGGCCCGCCCTTTATCAGGCCAGGTATGAAGCTGTACTGGCTAATAAGGTCAATGAGCCTAAGACTGAAGAGGTCTCTATTGCCGGAAAGTGCTGTGAATCAGGGGATATGCTGATTTGGGACCTGCATGTGCCGGCTGTTGAACCAGGTGATATTCTGGCAGTTTTCTGCACCGGGGCCTATAATTATTCGATGTCCAGCAATTACAACAGGATTGGCCGACCGGCGGTCGTGTTTGTCAGGGACGGTTACGCCGACCTGGTCGTCAGGAGAGAAACCCTTGACGACCTCGTACAAAACGATGTGGTGCCTGAAAGAATGAGCAAACATAAGCCCCTTTCCGTGGTTGGCAGGGGAAAATAGTGCTCAAAATAGCCTGCAATGGGTTTTTTTGCAGATAATTGATAAAAAAGTGTATACAATGGGCTAACGGTAAGATATACTAAAACTAAGCTCACTGTAAATAAGGTCCTTTCGTCCTTCCTCAACTGCCAATGGTCATAGGGAACGGATATGAAGGCAGGTTCCTTATGCTGTTTGGGCAAGAAAATTTGTTGAGGGGGTTTTTAAATGTATTCTGACAAAACTTTGACATGCCGTGACTGTGGCGACGAATTCACTTTTTCCGCATCAGAGCAGGAGTTCTATGCTGAGAAAGGATTCACCAACGAACCTGGCCGCTGCCCTGAGTGCAGAGCCAAAAGGAAGCAAAGCAGCCGTGGTGGCGGTGGTGGCTTCGGTCGTCGCGAGCGCGAAATGCACGATGCTGTATGTTCTGCCTGTGGCGTAACAACCCAAGTTCCTTTTAAGCCAAGTGGTGACAAACCGGTTTACTGCCGTGACTGCTTCACCAACAACAGAAACAGGTATTAGTAATAGTCTTCAAGAGGCTGTCTCAAAAGAGGCAGCTTTTTTTCTTGGGAAAATTATGATATAATATTGCGGTAACAGCGTGAGGAGGAAAGGCATGGAGATCATTGTCAGTCATAACAACACAGACCTGGACGGATTAGCCTCAATGATTGCAGCCAAAAAAATATACCCTGACGCTGAGTTGGTTTATACCGGCAAACTGCATAGAAATGTCAGGGAATTTATGGCCCTGCACAAAGATACCTTTGCCTTCATGTTGGCCAAGGATATTCCATTTAAAGATGTTAGCCGGTTAATCCTGGTGGATACCAAAAGCCCGTCCAGGATTGGTGAAGTCCGTGCGGTTATCGGGAATCCAAACCTGGAAGTGCATGTATTTGACCACCACCCCAAGGCTGCTGAAGATATCCAATACAGTTACGGGAAAGTCGAACCTGTGGGGGCCAACACCACCCTGATGGTGGAGCTGATGAAGGAACACAGTCTGCCTGTCAACTCCTTTGAGGCAACGGTTTTTGCCCTGGGAATTTATGAGGACACGGGATGCTTGACCTTTTCCACCACTACTCCACGGGACGCCGAAGCGGTTGCCTATTTGCTTTCGAAGGGGGCCAAGCTTTCGGTGGTTGCTGACTTTATTGACCGGCCTCTTTCCGAGCCCCAGAAAAACCTGCTGAATACCCTAATTGTTTCTTCTGAAACCTTTGACATAAACGGTGTCAAAATTCTGATTACCAGGGGGCAGACCGAGGAATACATAGGTGGTCTGGCCTTACTGGTGCACAAATTGATTGATGTGGCAAATATCGATGTGGCAATTGCCGTTGTCCTGATGGACGACCGGGTTCACCTGGTGGCCCGCAGTAAAGCCGATGCCGTTGATGTTTCCAAAATACTGGCTCGCTTTAACGGCGGAGGCCATTCTACAGCGGCCTCAGCCACTGTGCGCGGCGGGAAAATTGATGTCATCGTGGAAGAAATCAGGGAGATGCTCAAGGAGTTTGTCAGGCCCGAGGTTGTGGCGGGAAACATCATGACGGCTCCCGTTAAGACCGTGCCCATCAACAAGACTATAGACGAGGCCGGTAAAATACTGCTGCGCTATGGCCATACCGGACTTCCCGTGGTTGACGGGGAAGAAATGGTGGGTATTATCTCCAGGCGGGATATCGACAAGGCCAAACACCACGGTTTGGGCCACGCACCGGTCAAGGGCTTTATGTCCAGAAGGGTTATCACCATCTCAAAGCAGACACCGCTGCCGGAGATTCAGCATTTAATGATTGACCATAATATCGGCAGACTGCCGGTGGTTGACACCGGCAGGATAGTGGGCATTGTTTCGCGCACAGATGTCCTAAGGACTGTCCATGGGGAGAACTACCCGGATAAATACGAGAGGGTATATAATATTACCCAGCCGGTCGCAGGCAAAGGGAGCGACAATGTTACAGAACTGATGGTCAAAAACCTCCCGTCCCATATCAGGGACTTGTTGGGACAGATAAGTTTCCTTGCTGACCGGGAAGGGTTTTCCGTGTTCACCGTGGGGGGCTTTGTCAGAGACCTCATTTTAGGGGTGGAAAACCTCGATATTGACCTGGTTGTGGAAGGTGATGGCCTGGCCTTTGCCCGCCTCCTGGCGGAATTCTTATGCGGCCGCGTGAGGATTCATGAAAAGTTTGGCACAGCGATGGTGATTCTTCCGGACAATTTCCGGATTGACATAGCCACTGCCAGGACTGAGTATTACGAATACCCGGCCGCCTTGCCCAAGGTTGAGGTTTCTTCCCTCAAACAGGACCTGTACAGGCGCGATTTTACCATCAACGCCATGGCTATTATCCTAAGTGAGAAGAACTTCGGCGGCCTTGTCGACTATTTCGGGGGACGCCGGGATTTGGAAGAGGGAGTTATCAGGGTTCTGTATAACCTTAGTTTTGTCGAGGACCCGACCAGGATTTTACGTGCTGTAAGGTTTGAACAGAGGTACAATTTTAGAATCGAATCCCAAACCCTGACCCTGGCGAAGAATGCCATAAAGGCTAAGATGCTGGCCAAGCTGTCGGCTGACCGGGTTAGGGAAGAGCTTAAACATATCCTTGGCGAGCACTCACCCATTGGTGCCATCCTCAGGATGCGAGAACTAAATATTTGGACCTTTATACTGCCTGAGGCCGACCCCGACGAGGAAACCATTGAAATTTTGGGAAACCTTCCGGCGGCAGCAGAGTTTATGAGGGACATGCAGGTGGAAAACATCAATTCATGGATAGTCTACTTGAGTGTTCTTGTCCGCAAGCAAGGCTGCGCGGTTTCGAAAATTGATGAAAGGCTGAGGTTGACCAACGAAGATCAGCGAATTTTAGGCGAACTGCTTTGTTTGTGCCCGGATACCGTGGAGCTGCTTTCCCATACCAGGCCTATGAAGATGAGTGAAATAGCATCGGTGTTGAGGAACATTTCCAATGAGGGCTACAGTTATATTTTGGCCAATGCTTCCAATGATGCTGTCAGGGAACGTCTTAAAAACTACCTGGCCCGTTCGCGACACAATAAACTCGTGATAAATGGGGAAGATATTAAGAAACTGGGCTTCCCGCCGGGGCCGCATTTCAAAGAGGCCCTCGATGCCGCCAGGGATGCCAGGCTGGATGGTTTGATAAGCACCAACGAAGAAGAAATTAAATTTGTCAGGGAATACCTCTTGGGAATCGGAATAGTAGAAAGGGGCTAAACATGTTTCCTTCAATTGAAAGTCTATTACTGTCTTTACCGGCATTGTTAATCGGATTGACCTTCCATGAATATGCCCACGGATACGTCGCATACAAACTTGGGGACCCGACGGCCAAAAACCTGGGCCGGCTGACAATTAATCCCCTTAAGCACCTTGACCCCCTGGGGGCGATTTTTCTGCTGGTATTTCATTTCGGATGGGCCAAGCCTGTTCCGGTCAACCCGTTTCATTTCAGGGGGGACAGGCAGAAGGGGATGCTGTGGGTTTCTTTGGCCGGGCCCGCCACAAATATTATAATAGCCATCATTACGGCGGTTATCTGGAAATTGGTAGAGCCCACTGGGCCCATTATCGTACCAATACTGGTTTATATATTTTACATTAACCTGATTCTGGCAGTGTTCAATATTATACCGGTGCCGCCCCTGGACGGCTCCAAGATTTTGGCCGGGCTGCTGCCGAGTAAATATTCCCATGTAATTTACAATATTGAGAAATATGGTTATGTGGTTTTGATATTATTGATGTTAACCGGCATTGTAGGCAGGATTCTAATACCTGCCGTGCAGTTAATCGGGGTGGCTATTACCGGGCTTATTGGAGTTGAATCACTACAGGGAATTTTATCCAACCTGAGATAAAAGGAGGAGGAGATATTGGGATGAGCAAGGGCACCATTTTGAGTGGAATGAGGCCGACAGGCAGGCTGCATATAGGACATTTAAGTGTTTTAGAGAACTGGGCCAAAATGCAGAATGATTATAACTGCTACTTCATGGTAGCAGACCTGCATTCTCTGACGACCAAATTTGACGAAACGGAAAATCTGCCCCAAGATACCAGGCAGATGGTGTTGGACTACCTGGGGGCTGGTATCGACCCGGTGAAAAGCGCGGTTTTTGTGCAGTCATCGGTGAAACAGCATGCAGAACTACACCTCTATTTTTCGATGAATATACCCCTTTCGTGGCTGGAGAGGTGTCCAACATACAAAGACCAGGTTGTGCAGTTCGGGAAACAGGGAAAGGATATTACCACATACGGCTTTCTCGGTTACCCGGTACTAATGGCAGCAGATATCCTGTTGTATTTATCTGATACCGTACCTGTGGGTGAGGACCAACTCCCCCACATGGAGATAACAAGGGAAATTGCCCGCCGCTTCAATTTTCTTTACCAGACTGACCTTTTCCCTGAGCCTAAAGCGCTTCTCGGCAAGTTTCCACTGGTCCCCGGTGTTGACGGGAGAAAGATGAGCAAGAGCTACGGTAATGATATAGCTATCTCTGCCGGGGCCGACGAAGTCAGGAAACAGGTTAATGCCATGATAACCGACCCTGCCAGAGTGAAGCGGGAAGATCACGGCCACCCGGAAGTTTGTATAGTGCACAAATACCAGGAGATTTACAATAACGACCTGCTGGAATATATTCAAAAGGCTTGCCGCGGTGCCGAAAGGGGCTGTGTTGCCTGCAAGGCTGAGCTTTTTGAGAAGCTGGAAGCGCTGCTGGAGCCGATAAGGGAACGGAGAGCATGGTATGAGGGTAACTCCTACGAAGCTATGCGGAAATACCTGGTTGATTCAAGAGGCCTTAACGGCGGTGAGACCGTAAATGAAGGTGAAAAACAGGCGGAAACCGTAGTCGGGAAATTCAAGGCATTCTCCGCCGGCGCCGGCCGGAAGGAGAAAAATCACCTGCGGGAGATTGGGCAGGAAATTATCAATGACTATATTAACGGGACAATTACCCTGGCAGAGGTGGAGGATATCCTCACCAGCGGAGTGGATTTGGTAAACCTTATTTTGCTTAAGGGTAACGAGCGGGCCAGGGAGACGGCTTCGCGCACAATTGCCAGGGTTAGGGAAGTTATGAATTTAAGGTATTAAGGGGTGAAGCCCTTTGGCTTACCAGATAAAACTTGAGGTATTTGAAGGACCCTTTGACCTGCTGTTTCACCTAATAGAGAAAAATGAAGTTGACATCTATGATATTCCGATCGCCAAAATCACTGAACAATATTTGGAATACATAACGATGATGCAAATTCTTGACCTGGACTTGGCCAGTGAATTCCTGGTGATGGCGGCCAACCTCCTGGCTATCAAGGCCAGGATGCTGCTGCCCAAACCCCCGCCAACGGGCGGCGAAGCCGTTCAAGACGACTTTGACCCCAGGGACGAACTGGTTGAGAAACTCATCGAATATAAGAAATTTAAACTGATGGCCGACTTTCTGCAGGAAAAGGAAACCTTTATGAACAGGGTTTTCACCAGGCCTAATGATGAAGAGATGTTTGGCCACCTGTTCAGTGAAGAGAACCCAGTGGAGGGAATTAGCATGACTACCCTGCTGGGGGCACTGCAGGAAGTGCTTGACCGGGCAGCGGAACTGGAGCTGGTGGGGGAGATTCCCCGGGATGAGGTAACTATCAGGGACAAAATGAAAGAAATCATGCGCCGGCTGTTTTTCCAAAGCAGTGGTATAGCCTTTAAAGACCTGTTCAGGCCAAGGGTGACCAGGGTCGAAGTAATTGTCACCTTCCTGGCCCTGCTGGAACTGATTAAAGGTGGGAAGACGAGGGTCTACCAGTCAAGGGCCTTTGGAGATATCATGATTTACAGCGTAGATAAAGAAGCCGCCGAAGCCTAAAGGAGTGAGGGTAATGGGCCTGATGTTTCCCATGGAGTCAAAATCAATACTTGAGTGCCTGTTGTTTGTGGCCAAAGAACCCCTGACTCTCAAAACAATGGCCCAAATCCTGGAGCTGCCGGAACATGATATCCTGTTGATGGTGGAGGAATTGGTCACGGAATATAACAATACTCCCCACGGGATTAATATTAAATATGTGGCCAACGGCTACCAATTGTGCACCCGCCCCGAATTTGCGCCATATATCGAAAAGCTGTACAAGCCCCAGAATTCATACGGGCTGTCCAAAGCGGCTTTGGAAACCCTTGCCATCATAGCCTATAAACAGCCGATAACCAGGGCCGAGGTTGAGTCTATTCGCGGAGTGAGGGTGGACAGTTCTATTGGGACACTGGCTGAAAAGAACCTGGTCAGAGAAGTGGGTAGAAAGGAAGGTCCCGGCAGGCCGATGTTGTTTGGGACAACCCCGGCTTTTCTCAGGTATTTTGGCTTGAGGGATTTGTTGGAGCTGCCTGACCCTGAAGAATTTGCCGCCCGGCATGAGCAGCTTGACCAGCTGAAATTTGACGTTGAGCCAAATAGTGATTAGGATAGGGAGTGATTATAATGGACTTTGACACCATAAAAGCCATTGCGGTTGTGGGCCTTTCCGATAAACCGGAAAAAGCCAGCCACATGGTGGCTGGATACCTTAAAGAGTGTGGCTACAAAATCATTCCTGTCAATCCGGCGGTGGGGGAAGTGCTGGGGGAAAAAGCCTATCCCGACATTAATGCCATACCCTCGGAAATAAAGGTTGACGTGGTAGATATTTTCCGTAAGCCTGATGCTGTGCTGCCTTTTGTGGAACAGGCTGTAGCCCGGGGCGGAGTGAAGGTTATTTGGATGCAGGAAGGAATCGTAAACGAAGAAGCGGCGGATGCAGCGCGCCAAGCGGGGATAGAAGTAATAATGGACAAGTGCATCCTGAAAGAACACCGGAAGTGCCGGTTGGGTGATTAACGGAAAAATGAAAACTGCTATGAAATACCCAAATCAACTTTGAAAGTGTGGATGCGATTGCGTCCGCCTTTTTTATAAAGATGCCTTTGCGAATAGATGGAAGGGATTGGTGTAAAAATAAAATACTAATGGTTGAAGTCTATATACCCTGAAGGGTGATATCATGGTCGGCCTAGGTTTTTATATAATTGTTCTTGCCGCCTTTCTTATAACAGCAATGTTTCTCAGGGTGCGCTTCTTTGTCGTTTACAAAAGAAAAGCCTCCGATGACTGGCTTAAAATCGAAATGACGCTTTTAAAGGGCTTGGTAAAATACAAAACCGAAATTCCGGTGGTTGACCTGGACCGCTTCTTTCTGGATCCTATCCTTAAGGTGGAGGCTGATATTGAAGGTGTGGTTTCTGAACCGGTGGAAGACAAGGGAATGATTGTCAAAGTACCGATATCGCTGATACTTCGGAGGTTTCCTTGGCTCCTTAGCCAAGGGCTTGATTACCGGTCCCGGTACAAAATGGTTTTAAAAAGACTGCTAAAAGCCGTTCGTTGTCACAACCTTGAATGGACAACGGAGATAGGCTTGGGTGACCCGGCCGGAACGGGTATCGCGACCGGCCTGTTATGGGGCGTGAAGAGCCTGCTATACGGGAAATTCCGCAGTAGTGTCGGTACAATGATAAAACCACCCAGTTTCTCGGTAATTCCAAGTTTCAATTGCCAGTGTTTAAGGCTGGATTTTAATTGCATATTTGACCTGCGAATCGGTCATATTATAATTGCCGGACTGCAAATTGCAAAACTTCGTTTCAGACCGTAAAAATGCCAGGAGGAGGAAGACAATATGGCTGATCATCCTATTGCAGGGCTAATGAAGACGGCGATGGAGAGTATTAAGGAAATGGTTGATGTTAATACCATTGTTGGTGATCCGGTGGAGACACCGGACGGCAGTGTGATTATCCCGATTTCCAGGGTAGCGTGCGGGTTCGCCGCGGGCGGTGGCGAGTTCGAGCCCAGCGCTCAGCAAAACGGCCAGGGCGGCCAACAAGGCGGTGGACAAGGCGGTGGACAAGGCGGCAGCCAGGCGGCCGGGGGTTTACCCTTTGGCGGCGGCAGTGGAGCGGGAGTTTCTGTTCAACCGGTCGGCTTTCTGGTAGTCGGACAGGGACAGATCAGGCTTCTTCCGGTAGATGGCAATGCTGTTGTAGATAGAATTATAGATATCGCGCCCCAACTCCTATCCCAGGTTCAGACAATATTTAAGAGAGACCGGAGACCTGCGGAATACCAATAATAGCTCAAATAAATAACCCAGGCTGTTGAAAAACTGCTTCCAGGCTATTGAATGGCCTGGGTTTTTTTATACTTTGGATTCCGCCTCCCCTTTGGAGAGAAAAGCGCTCACAGGGGACTGAATTATGCGAACTCTTCCAGCACTTAACCGATTTCAAACCTTTGGCATATAATAACCTATACCTAATTATGCTCCGGGCACCGACCGTGGGAAAGGGGGAGCCGGCTTGGAAGTGGTGATAGTTGGGGGAGGCTGGGCCGGCTGTGCAGCAGCTTATTTTGCCTGCAAAGCCGGTGCTAACGTGACCCTCGTGGAAAAAACAGATATGCTGCTGGGGACCGGGTTGGTTGGCGGAATCATTAGAAACAACGGCCGCTACACTGCGGCCGAGGAGGCCAGTGCCCTGGGAGCAGGAGATATATTCAGTATTATTGATTCAGTTGCCAGGCATAAAAATATTGATTTCCCCGGGCACAGGCATGCCACCCTATATGATGTCCAGAGAATAGAACCCGCCGTCAGAAAAGCCCTTGAGAATGTCGGGGTCAAAATCAGGTTCCAAACCCTGGTGAACCGTGTGCATATAATAAACAGGGCCATTCAAACCATCGGCACAGAGACAAACGAGTTACTCAATGGCGATGTTTTTATAGATACGACGGGTACAGCCGGTCCGATGAAGAACTGCATCAAGTACGGGACTGGGTGTGCTATGTGTATCCTGAGGTGCCCTTCTTTTGGTCCCAGGATTAGTCTGACCAGCCTGGCCGGGGTTAGGGAGATAACAGACGGAAAAGGCAGTCACCTGATTGAGGCCATGAGCGGATCCTGTAAACTGGATAAAAGGTCCCTCAAAAGGTCTCTCGTAGAGGAACTTGACCGCAACGGGGTGGTAATTATCCCTCTCCCTGAAAAATACCACAAAAAAAATTCCCTGCGCCGAAAAGCCTGCCAGCAGTATGCCATGGATGAGTATGCCGTTAACCTGATACTACTGGACACCGGGCATGCCAAACTGATGACCCCGTTTTTCCCTATTGAAAGCCTCAGAGAGATTGACGGTTTCCGGGAAGCGCGTTATGCTGACCCTTACTCCGGCGGCCAGGGAAATTCTGTCAGGTTTATGGATATTGCGCCCTGCGGCGACGACCTAAGGGTCAAGGGAGTAGAAAACCTCTTTTGTGCAGGCGAAAAGTCAGGACCGCTGGTGGGCCATACTGAGGCCATCGCCACCGGGACGCTGGCCGGGGACAACGCCGTACGGCTGGCCAGGGGTCTCAAACCCCGAGTGCTGCCGCCGGAACTTGCTGTGGGGGACATTTTATCCTTTATGCATGAACAGATGAAAACCGAACAGGGCCTTAAACAGAAGTATACCTTTTCAGGCTCCGTTTATTTTGAAAGAATGAAGGAAAAAGGACTTTACAGCACAGACAGCCGGCAGATTGCCGAAAAAGTAAAAAGAATGGGTTTGACCGGGTATTTTAAGTAGAAACGGTGTTTACAGATTCTGAATCCCCCTATGTACGGGGGGGTTCTATTTTTTGGCCCCAAGTCATAGTTATCAGTATACTATTGGAAACAGCGGGGATGGCGGCCGATCAAGCCGCAAGGCGGTGATACGGCGTGGTAAATGTGATCTGGGTGGGCATGCTTTTAATCGGTATAATAGTGGCAGGCATAAATGGCAATATCGAGGTCGTGACTACCGCGGCATTAAAGGGGGCCCAGACGGCGGTCGACTTTGCCCTGGGCCTGATTGCCATAATGACATTCTGGCTTGGGGTAATGAAGGTGGCTGAAGCAGCGGGGATGATCAGGCTGCTTTCCCGCCTGGTTAAGCCGGTGACGACTTTCCTTTTTCCCGGTGTCCCTAAAGATCATCCGGCCATGGGGGCAATTATCATGAACCTGAGTGCCAATGTTCTGGGTTTGGGTAATGCAGCAACCCCGATGGGTCTTATCGCCATGAAGGAGCTGCAAAAACTAAACATGTCCGACCCCCGGACAGCCAGTGAGGCTATGTGCACCTTCTTGGCCCTGAACACTTCCTGTATAACCATAATCCCGGCAACTATCATCGGCATCAGGATAAAGGCAGGGTCAGCTAACCCCACGGAAATTGTGGGCACTACCGTATTTGCCACTGCTGCGGCAATGACTGTGGCGGTGATAGTGGACAGGATTATGAGGAGAATCTACGGTTACAGGAAATGGAGGTAGTCTGAAGTGTTCCTGAATTTGGTCTCCCTGGCAGCCAAGTGGGCCATTCCGGTAATCCTGTTCACCATTGTGCTGCTGGCTTTTCTCAGGAGGGTTGACGTCTATGAAATGTTTATCCGGGGCGCCCAGGAGGGGTTTACGACAGCAATAAAGACGATTCCTTTTCTTGTGGCTATGTTTGTAGCTATAAGCGTTTTCCGGGCCTCAGGGGCAATGGAACTCTTTGTCAGGACTGTGTCCCCGGTTACCGAACTGTTTGGAATTCCGGCCGAGGTCCTTCCCCTCGGTATTATGAGGCCGCTCTCCGGCGGGGGTGCTCTGGGCATCACCGCAGAACTGATTAAGACATATGGCCCGGACAGTTTCATTGGCCGACTGGCGTCAACCCTCCAGGGTAGCACAGATACCACCTTTTTTGTCTTAACCCTGTATTTTGGCTCGGTGGGTGTCACCAGGTACCGGTATGCCGTTATTTCGGGCCTGTCCGCGGATATTACCGGTTTTATTGCCTCTGTGTTTATATGCCACCTGGTTTTCGGGTAACAATAGCCGGCAGCCGCCCGGCTTTGCACTAATTGGGGTTTTCAAGTATAATAGGTATAATTAACACACCAGTCTCGGCTCTTTTAGAAGCCGAAATTTTTTTCGGAAGTGAAGGTATTGGAATGGAAAGGCTGCAAAAATACTTAGCTCATGCCGGGGTGGCTTCCCGCAGGACGTGTGAAGAACTTATCACTGCCGGGAAGGTAAAAGTGAACGGGCAGGTTGTTCGGGAGATGGGCGTAAAGATTGACCCCTCCACAGATGTGGTAGAGGTTTCGGGAAAGCTTATTGAAGCCAGGGAGGAAAAGGTATATATCCTGTTAAACAAACCCAAGGGTTACGTAACAACTCTTCGGGACCCGCAGGGCAGGCCAAAGGTTGTGGACCTGCTGAAGGACGTCGGGAAACGGGTGTACCCGGTGGGGAGGCTCGATTTTGACACCGAAGGCCTGCTTATTATGACCAATGACGGGGAGACCACTTATGCCCTGACTCACCCAAAGCATGAAATAGGTAAAACATATATTGCCCTTGTCAACGGCCTTCCCGACCGGGATAAGCTGAAACGGTTTCAAAAGGGACTTCGCCTGGCTGACGGCCTTACTGCTCCGGCCAAGGTTAAGTTTTTGAAAAAACAGGGCAGTAATGCCCTGCTCGAGATTAAGGTTTACGAGGGCCGCAACAGGCAGGTCAGGCGCATGTGTGAAACTATCGGCCACCCGGTACTCCAGTTAAAGAGGGTGGCCATGGGTTTTCTGGACCTGGATGGCCTGGAAACAGGGAAGTACCGGCACCTGACGCCGAGTGAGGTCAAGAAACTCAAAGAATTAGTGCTGAAGTCGGTTTAGGCTGCAATAAATTAAGAGGGTGTCCTAAAAGGGGCAGCCTTTCTTAAAGTTAAATCATCTCAATCTCCGTGTAACCCACGCGGAGCAGGAAACCGACTTTACCCGTACTGACCACCTGCACCTGGTCCCATACAGCCATACCGCCGGGGGGCATTTCTTCCCCAGTGGGGCTGGGGATATTCCACCTCCTGACTACTACTTCTGTCCCTTTGGGCAGCGGTGTGGTGGGTGCGTTCAATAACGGCTCTTCGGCCAGGAAAGTATCAGCTGTGATAAGGTGGATTCTCTTCCGACCCATGGCGGCCAGGTCAATTCTCCGTAGGGCCAGTTTGGCCATATAAGCAACTGCAGCGGTATCACCAAGCGCACTGTTTAAGGCCTGTTTCGCCTCTCTGTTCATGGCGATACGTCCCAAACTTATTGCTGAGTAAATTCGCACTACCTCGCAAGGGTTCTTCAGCAGTTCCACGAGGTCGGGGATGGCTGCCCGCCCCAGGGCGGCCCATTCGAAAGAACCGATATAGTAGATGCCGTGAATTTGCAGGGAATTCATGTTGTTGCAAAACTGTTGGGCGGTGTTCTCCCAGCTTAATTTCAGCTGCGCAGCTTCAGGAATGGTGGGAACGACGAGCAGTTCGGCACCGGCGAAAAGAATGTTGGGGTTAAACAGCTGGTTATTAGCTGCCAAAACCCGGATAGTGGTGTTAAACTGCTGTGCCAGGCAGTACAAGGTGTCTCCCGGCAGTACAACATAGTATGGCCCTCCCCCGGCTTTCGGCAGGGTGAGCCCGGGGCGCGGGATGACCAATGGCTCGTCAATAAAAATCAAATTTGGGTTACAAATCACATTTGCTTTCAACAGGTCCGCGACCGTGACCCCGAAACGCCTGGCAATTCCTGACAGGGTGTCGCCGGGTTGTACGTAATATAGGTTTTGCGGCATTGTTTTGTCCTCCTCTCTTTACACTCATTTTATTCAGAGAGGGAAGAGAGTGTTCGGGTTTTTTGGTGATGAACCGGGACGGAACATCAAGCGGTTTAAGGGCTAAGAATATGGGAGAGTGACAGTAGAAATTAACAATTATTAAAGAATATTACAAAAACCTTAATAAACAATTAACAACGCGTGTTTGGGGGCAATAATAGAATATAATTAATATAAATCCGGTGAATAAAGATTTTAGTATAAAAAATTATTAAGATAGCCTCTCGGAATAAAAAAGCACTTTAAGGTTAAGTTGGAAATAAATTACTGGAAATTATCCTGATTGGCTAGAAGAGAGTGGGTTGGTTTCTTGAA
>JAJZQD010000160.1 GCA_021847735.1 Bacillota bacterium
TTTCTGTCACCGGCATCGCTTCCTTCACTGCACTAAACTGTACTTGAATTATACTAATTTATTTACTTTGCTGTCTCAAGAATAATGTCGACGGTTTTGATAGATGTTGTCGAAATAATGCCATCGCCATCTCTTGTTTCTTCGGCTTTCCCCATCATAATTTCGACGGTATGCTCCTTACTGTCGTCAACTAACGCGATATATCCTTCCTCAACCTCCCGGCCATTGCTAATGATTTTTATTACTCCGGTATTCACCCTCTCGGGATTCAAAATCATGATTTGGTATTCGGTTTGGGGCAGACTGTATATAACTTGGAACTCCGGCCAATCTTTAGGAATACACGGGTTGAAGTACAGCTTAGAGCCTTCCTTTTTAATCCCCAGGATGTGTTCGATACCTACCCTGTACATCCAACCGGCGGCACCGGTATACCAAGACCATCCTCCTCGCCCACTGTTAGGCTCTACCGCATAAACGTCAGCGGCTACAACATACGGTTCCACTTTGTACCTTATTGTTTCCATATTGGTGCGGGTATGATTGATTGGGTTAATCAGATGGAACAATTCCCCCGCCTTATCCCCTTGACCAAGTTTGGCAAAAGCTAAAACAGTCCAAACGGCGGCATGGGTATACTGGCCCCCGTTTTCCCTGACTCCGGGGATATATGCTTTAATATAACCTGGTTCCAAATCACCTTCACCGAAGGGAGGTGAAAGCAGTTTAATGATCCCAGCCTCCCTGTCAACGAGGTAATTATCTACTGCCTTCATAGCTTCCTCTGCCCTATGCTGCCTGCCTATCCCGGAAATTACTGACCAGGATTGGGCAATAGAATCAATTTTACATTCATTGTTCTCAGCTGAACCCAGCGGGGTCCCGTCATCGAAATATGCCCGCCGGTACCAGCTCCCGTCCCAGGCGTTTTCCTCAATATTGGCGGCAATTTCATCTGCTATTGCTGTATATTTTTCCGCCCTTTCTATATCATTGCGGGCTAAACATATCGGGATAAACTTTTGCAGAACTGTGTGGATAAACCAACCTAACCACACACTTTCTCCTTCCCCTTTGTTGCCAACTGTATTCATCCCGTCATTCCAGTCACCCGAACCCATCAGTGGCAAGCCGTGACGGCCGAATTTAAGGCCGTTTTCGATAGCGCGGATGCAGTGTATATAAACAGTGTCCTTTTCTTCGGAAATTCCGGGAATAATATATCTTTCATCTTCGTGGGCCGGCAAAGGCTCATCTTCCAGAAAGCCTATGGTTTCGTCAAGGACAGACCAGTCATCTGTACTCACGATGTAGTCAGCAGTAACATAAGGCAGCCATAAGAAATCATCAGAGTACCGGGTCCTGATTCCTTTATTGACTCCCGGATGCCACCAGTGTTGAGCGTCACCTTCCAAATACTGGTGGGACGCATGAAGGAGAATCTGTTTCCTGGCTAGCTCCGGCCAAGTGTAAACCAATGCCATTACATCCTGCAGCTGATCCCTGAATCCATAGGCCCCTCCTGATTGATAAAAAGCAGCCCTGGACCATAAACGGCAGGAAACCACCTGGTATTGCAGCCAGGTGTTTAAAAGGAGGTCCATGGATTTATCCGGGGTGGCTACTTGAATACCACCCAGCTTTTTTGTCCAGAAATCTTTTACCTTGGCCAGCTCAGCAGCGGCGGTGCCGGGATTTCGGTATTTGCCGGCCAATGCTGATACTTCAGGCAAGTCCCGGCCCTGACCAAGCAGAAACACGATGTCTTTCGATTCTCCCGGCTCTAATATCACCTTTACCTGCATCGCTGCACAGGGCACCAAGCCTGCCCCGACCCTACCTGAGAGACTCTGCCTGGCCATGGCTGCCGGATGCTCAAGGCTGCCGTTTAGCCCGATGAACTCATTCTCGTCCCCGGTAACTGTACGCCCGGTTTCCGAAGTTTCCATAAAAACTATTCTGCCCGGAAAATCACAGTTATAGGGGTTTGTGACCAATAGCTGCCCCTGGTCATGATGTATTTGTGTTACTATATATTGAGCATTGACCGTTTCATTAACTCCCAATATAGGCCGTATATAATAGGTTGCCGACAGTTCTCTGGAAACTCCGGTCTGATTTTTTAAACTAACAAGACATATTTTGACCGGGTCGGCCAAAGGCACAAACTGAGTGAGCACCTGCTCCATGCCATGACTGGCATGGGTAAAGGAACTATAGCCCTGACCATGCCGTACAATATAGTCTTCCTGTTCGCGAACAGGCATCGGGGTAATACTCCAGTAAAAGCCAGTCTGTTCATCCCTAAGATATACGACTTCACCCAACAGATCTGTTACCGGGTCATTATACCAAGGGGTTAGCTTGTTTTCCCGGCTGTTTTCAGCCCAGGTGTATCCTGCTCCAACCTCGGTAATGTTAAATCCAAATCCTGGGTTAGCAATTACATTTATCCATGGCGCAGGTGTGTGCTGCCCTGATTTTAGATGTATTACATACTCCTTGCCATCTTGGCTGAAACCGCCAAAACTGTTATAGAACATGAGCTGAGAATCGTCGAAACTTAGCGCCGCAGCAGTTCCGGCAGTTTGTTCACCGTTTTCCCTGTTGTTGTCATCTTGAATATTCAACCGTGGCATAGCAGGCGGTTTTTCCTGCCATAGCAACTGTTCCTCAAGAGGTCCGCAATCACTCCTGAGGATAATTCTGGCCACAGCATATATCAGGATTTTATCTTCTTCTGACATTAAATTGGCGTTCAGCAGGTAAACCCCGCCGGTACGGTTCAACAGGTCCCTGGCATGGCT
>JAJZQD010000002.1 GCA_021847735.1 Bacillota bacterium
GACTCAACAGAAACGGCAGCAATGACCGGGCAGGTTGAAATGGCCAAACCCGCTGACTCAACAGAAACGGCAGCAATGACCGGGCAGGTTGAAATGGCCAAACCCGCTGACTCAACAGAAACGGCAGTAATGACCGGGCAGGTTGAAATGGCCAAAACCGCCGACTCAACAGAAACGGCAGCAATGACCGGACAGGTTCAAAGCCGCTTTGGCGAAAACCCAAAAACAGTGGATGCGGTGGACGTCAGTAACTTCAGTAACTTCAGTAACTTCAGTAACTTCAGTAACTTCAGTAACTTCAGTGATAACTTGATGCTAGCAGTTCTGTTGTTGGGAAAAAACCTGCTGGGAACACTGGCCACCGGTACAGAGACTGCTTCGGGCCAGGGATTTGCTGACGATGGGTCCGGGGAAGGTTTACTTGGGCAGTTAATGGCGCTATTACAGGGGATGGGGCTTATAGACGGTGGAACCGTTCAGAGTATTGACCAGGGGGTGAACAACCCGGTCAGCGGTCTTTTACAGGACTTATCACCCCAACAAAATGCAGACATCGGTGCCATCACAGGTATTCTGACCGATTTTGAGGGAAGCAACTATGGGTTTAACGGGCAGTTGAGCAAGAGATTACAGCAGCTTGTCCTGCAGTTAACCAAGGGCGGTGACCTGCCTTCCGAAATGCAGGGGTTAGAAGCTCTGATACGTTCACAATTACAGGATAACCCGGGCCTTTCAGCCAAGGATTTCTTGAATAGGTTGGCGGAAGCGATTGCAAAATTGGTTGAAGATTCGCCGCAATTGACGAATATGTCAAAAAAAGGCCAGGCCCCTATTGAAGGACAGATGGTGAACCAGAGTCAATTGACTGTTAAAAGTGAGGCTGGAGAACAGGGCCCACGCGCTGTCAAGGGCCAGCCTGAGACCGAAGCCCAAATCAGTCCCGCCAGTCCGTCAGGGACTAGGGAAACTGCCGGTAAACAGTTGGAAAGCGGCAATTCCGGTTCCGATGAACAAAAGACGGTCAACACTAAACCCACCACTGGACAAGGTGAATCAGTGAAGAATGTTGCTGACAGCAATCACAACATTCTGGGTGTCAGGATTAATAGCACCGAACCGCAATTGGTGAATATCCAGAATGATGCCCGAATCCAGCAAGGTGTTGTTCAGACCGCTAACACCCCGGAGCAGCCTGCCCATATTCCCAGAATGACCCAGTTCATCTTTGGCCAGATAGCCCAAAAAGCTAAACTCGTGATTTCTCCAGGGGCAACGGAAATGCATATTCAGCTAAAACCGGATTTTCTGGGTAAATTAAATCTAAGTATCAGCTCGGAAAACGGGTTGGTGACAGCGAAGTTTAACGCTGAAAGTTATCGAGTCAAAGAGATTATTGAAGCAAACCTTGGTGCCCTCAAGAGTAACCTGGCAGAGCAGGGAATCAAGGTAGATCAGCTGATTGTAAATGTCGGGACACAAAAGGATTTTTCGGGGTTCAGAGAACGGGAAGCTGCCTTTTACAACCATTCAGACAAAGGTAACAGGGTAGTATTAGGTGACGAGGAATTCAACAAGATGTTCCCGGCAGAACTTGAAGCAAATGCCGTCCGTGCATATTACGGAAGCTCGGTTGATTTTACAGCGTAGGAGGTGATTTTAAGTGGCAGTAAACGGAGTCAGCAACAGTGGGCAACAGGCCGTAACTGATAGTGTTAAAAAAGTCATGGGGAAAGACGATTTTCTTAAACTTCTGATAACCCAGCTAAAATATCAGGACCCGCTGGAACCCACAGACAATAAGGATTTTATAGCTCAGATGGCCCAGTTCAGCTCACTGGAACAGATGACGAACATGACCGATAGCGTGCAAAAACTGACCGGGATGCAGGAATCGACATTAAGGGAACTGACGGTGGGACAGGCCGTGAACCTTATCGGGCATACGGTAAGCGCGGTTACACCGGTGGATAATGTCACCGGGAAAATCAATACCGAAGGTACGGCGCTGTACTCGGGGGCAGATAAGACGACGATGGTACTGGCAGCCTTAGCCAAAAACACTCCAGTGACAATATTGGGCAAGGAAGGTAGTATGACCCAGGTCAAACTTGCCAATGGTGCCACGGGTTATGTGGAACAGACTTCCCTTACACCAGATGAAATCCCCAGAATTATCGGTGTGGCGACAGGCATGAAAATTGTTGACGGAGTGCCAAATGTAATAATTAACGGAAAGGATATTCCGCTCAGTTACGTTGAAGAAGTCAACATTACCTTACCTGTAACGGGTGGCGATGCGGCAAGCACACCGTAAGCCTACAGGAAGTTGTCCGGTAGTTAAGGCACAAGGAGGTGCGAATTAAATGGTAGACAAAATATTTTACCCACAGCCTATTGTACCGGTAGGTCCATCCAAAGAGATAGGTAAACCGCAGAGGTCGGGTCAAATCAGCCAGACTCCGTTCAAAGAAGTTCTGGAAAGTCAAATTGCAGCAGGTGGAATCAAGTTTTCCGCCCACGCCGAAGCGAGGCTTGCTTCCAGGAATATTCAACTAACCCCGGCGGAGTTGGCCAAGCTCAGCGTGGCCGTTGAACAGGCCGCCCAAAAGGGTTCCCGGGATTCTCTCATCATGATGGACAAAATGGCTTTTGTGGTAAGCGTGAAGAACAAAACAGTGGTTACGGCAGTCGATGATGCCAGTATGAAAGAACATGTATTTACCAACATCGACAGTGCGGTAATTATTTAAGGGCTGGACCTCTGACAAGGAAGCCCTTGGGCTGTAGAACGATTGATACGGCCCAAACCTCGGGAAAAAATTGAGTTACGGAGGTTGATATTTTATGATGCGTTCAATGTTTAGCGGTGTTGCAGGTTTACGAAACCACCAATTCCGCATGGATGTTATCGGAAACAACATTGCCAACGTGAATACCGTTGGCTTCAAAAAAAGCAAAGTTACTTTTCAGGATATGTTGAGTCAAAATATTCGAGGCGCCTCATCTCCCCAGGGAGGGAAGGGCGGCACTAACCCCCAGCAGGTCGGACTTGGTATGACCGTGGGCAGCATTGACACTATACATACCCAGGGCAGTTCGGAGATGACCGGAAAAACCACAGATGTGATGGTAAACGGTGACGGTTTCTTCGTGGTAGCCAATGGAACCAACAATTTTTACACCAGGGCCGGGAACTTCGACTTTGATACAGCGGGGAATTTGGTAAACCCTAACGGCCTGAAGGTACAGGGGTGGACAGCTAATGCGGCAACCGGAGTTATTGACACCACTCAGCCCCTCGGCGGAATCACCATCCCGAGAGGGATGTCTCTACAACCTAAGGCTACTACAACAGCAACCTATGCCAACAACTTGGATGCCAACGCAGCCGCCGGTACAGTAGTTTCTACCAGTTTAGAGGTTTTTGATTCCCAGGGCAGGTCCTATAATGTACCGATTAATTTTACCAAAGACCTGGCAGGTAACCAGTGGGCAGTAGACGTTCCCGCGGTTCCCGCGGGGATGACTGGGGCAGCCGTAACGGCCGGGGGCCCTATCACGTTTAACGGGGCAGGCGCGTATACGGGCGGAAGTCCGGTAACTGTACAGGTGACATACGCAGCCGGGGGGCCTACCACTCCCCAGAATATTGTTATCGACATGACCAGCCTGACCCAGTTTGCCACGACCTCCAATGCCGCTCCGAGAATCCAAAACGGCTATTCCTCGGGTTCTCTGACCGGGTATTCAATTGACAAGTCGGGCATGATTACCGGTTTGTTCTCTAACGGCCAAACCCAGCAATTGTCCCAGATAGCGCTGGCCAACTTTAACAACCCGGGCGGGTTGGTGAAGAGCGGGGACAACTTGTACGTGTCGACCAACAACTCCGGGACTCCCCAGATTGGGGTCGCTGGCTCCAGCGGCCGGGGAGACATCTCTCCCGGAACCCTGGAGATGTCCAATGTTGACCTGTCCCAGGAGTTTACTGACATGATTATTACCCAGAGAGGCTTCCAAGCCAATTCACGGATCATTACTACTTCGGACGAGATGCTGCAGGAACTCGTTAACCTGAAACGGTAATTTAACCTGAGAGCAGTCAAACAGGGAGACGGGGCAGGGACTATCCCTCCCCCCTCCCCACACTGAAAGAAGGGGTTTATATGATTAGGGTTACCCGCATGAATGGTTTGGAGTTTGTTGTTAATGCGGAGTTGATAGAGTTTGTTGAGTCTACTCCCGATACGGTTCTGACCCTGACGACCGGCAAAAAGTTTGTACTAAAAGATTCTTTGCAGGATGTGGTAGACAAAATAATTGCCTATCGCAAGGACATTGGCACCAAAATTATTTACCAAAGTGCTCCGGCAAATGAGCAGAGCCTGGAAAGATGTGATGAATAGGGGGCAAATATCTATGGCTGAAGAGAACATTGAAGTTCAAGAGGTTCAGAAAAAACCGCTAAATTTAGGGATGATCAAAATAATAGTAGCTGGGGTTGCTGTCATCATATTAGCGGCAGGGATGTCTTTTGCTGTGGCAATGTTTGCGGCTAAAACGTTCTCAAAAAGTGAGCCGGCCAAAGGTGATGGGTTTGGTAAGGTAAAAAGCGAGACGATTGGAACGACCTTTGATGCCGGAGAATTTATTACCAATCTTGCCAGTGAAGGCGGCAACCGGTTTATTAAGGTGAAGATAGTTTTTGCCTTCCCGGATCCCAAGGTTCAGGAAGAGATAGTGAATAAACTTCCCGAAATTCAACATACGGTCAACAGCACGCTGCGCCAGCAGAGTGCAGAATCACTGTCAGAACCAAAAGCGATGGAGAAACTGTCGGATATGCTGAAAAAGAATGTTAACGCGTTACTGGTTAAGGGGAATATTACCAATGTGTATTTTACCAGCTTTGTTGTTCAGTAGACCGGCATTGGAGGTGATAACGAAGTGAGCGAAATTCTCTCCCAAGAGGAAATTGATGCGCTGTTGTCGGCACTGTCTCCGGGAGACGCCAAACCGGAACAGACCAAGAAAGGCCCGGAAGAACCCCCTAAAAAGATCAGAGTGTATGACTTCAAACGACCTAACAAGTTTTCCAAGGAACAGATTCATACCCTTCAGGCTATCCATGAAAACTATGCACGTCTACTTGCCACCTACTTTTCCGGTAACCTTCGCTCGGTGGTGCAATTATCGGTTCACTCAGTGGAACAGCTTACATATGACGAGTTCATCCGATCACTGCCCAACCCTACAATACTAAGCATTTTTCAGATGGATCCCCTTGAGGGAAATGCTATTATGGAAGTTAACCCGGCAATCATCTTTACCATAATAGACAGGCTGTTCGGCGGACCGGGCGAGGCACCTGAAAAAATCCGGGACCTTACCGATATAGAGCGGACAATTATTGAAAAAGTCGTTAACCGCATCTTGGATATCCTGAGAGAGGCTTGGGAAAATATAATCCAGTTCAAACCCAAGCTGGATATTATAGAAACCAACCCGCTCTTTACCCAGATTGTTTCTCCCTCAGAAATGGTTGTTCTTATTTCGTTTAGGACCCAGTTTGGGGACAATGAAGGTTTAATAAATTTATGTATTCCGTTCATTGTTCTCGAACCGATAATAAACAAACTTTCCGCTCATTTCTGGTTTGCCGGCACGGCAAAAGAAGCTACCCAGGAAAGTATTCAGCGCATCAAGCACCGGATAGAAAAAGCCGTTGTTAATGTATCTGCCGTTCTGGGCAAGGCAACGATAGAAGTCAAGGATATGCTGGAACTGCAATCCGGTGATGTTGTTTTGCTGGACAGCAAGGTTAACGACCCGATAGAAATCATGGTAGGTACAAAGCAGAAATTTCATGCCAGGCCAGGTGTTATTGGCAGTAAAACTGCCGTCCAGATTGTTTCCGTTCTAAAGGAAGGAGATGAAGAAGATGAGTGAAGGTGTTCTGTCCCAGGAAGAAATAGATGCCCTGTTGAGATCTGATGCGCTGCCTTCAGAAATTGCAGAAGAAACCCCTGTACAGGCGGGGCCGCCGGCTGCGGTAACTGCAGGTATGGGCGGAGATCTTAATGAAATTGAAAAAGATGCTGTCGGGGAAGTCGCAAATATTGTCATGGGTTCTGCTGCAACGGCTTTATCCACTTTGTTGGGTAAAAAGGTTGAAATAACCACCCCTGTTGTCCAGTTAACTGACCCGGACAGGTTTAGGCAGGACTATCCGTTACCTTACTTGCTGGTAAACGTGGAGTACGTGGTTGGACTTACGGGATCAAATGTCCTTATTATCAGGGATCAGGATGCCCGGGTGATGGTGGACCTGATGATGGGCGGCGATGGCCAGGATCCGCCACCTGAACTGGGGGAAATTCACCTGAGTGCTATCAGCGAGGCCATGAACCAGATGATGGGCTCAGCTTCCACAGCGATGTCCACCATTCTCAAGGAACGGGTTGAAATTTCTCCGCCAACGGTTGAATCCGTTAATTTTGCCACCGATGAATTAAAGGGTACCGTGGGTATGAAGGGGCAAACCCTTGTCAAGGTATCCTTCAGGATGATTATTGAAGATCTGGTGGATAGCGAGATTATGCAGTTGATTCCCCTGGAGCTGGGCAGACGGATGGTTAAAAACCTTATGAATCAGATGGATGCTATCCCATCGGTTGAAATGACACCTGAAATTGATACCTTTAGTATTCCGGACAGCCTCCCTGTTCAGCAGCCGGTTGCTCCGGCGCCTGCCCAGGTTGCAGCATCTGCCGAACCAATGGAAATACACCAGCCCGGTTCCCATATGTTTGAGGCCCCCAGACCGGTTCCGACCGGACTTGCAAGAGTGGCGCCAGGCGGTGCCGGGGTTCCCGTACAACCTGTCCAGTTTGCACCCCTGCAGTCTAATTTCCAGCCTAAGGAAATAGCCAACATTGAGCTTATCATGGATGTTCCCTTACAGATAACCGTGGAGTTAGGGAAATCCAGAAGAACAATACGTGAAATACTGGCTCTGGGGCCTGGGTCAGTAGTGGAGTTGGATAAGCTGGCAGGTGAACCTGTTGACCTTCTTGTCAACGGCAAATTGTTGGCCAAGGGGGAAGTTGTTGTTATTGACGAGAATTTTGGAATCAGGATTACAGACATAATTTCTCCAATTGAGAGAGTAGCGAACTTACAATAATAACAAAAGGAGGTCACACATGGGAGCGCGTATTCTCATTGTTGACGATGCAGCCTTTATGCGTATGATGATTAAAGACATTCTAAGTAAAAACGGCTATCAAATTGTGGGGGAAGCCGAAAACGGTAAGGTAGCATTGGAAAAATATAAGGAACTCCATCCGGATTTGACAACCATGGATATAACAATGCCGGAGATGGACGGTATTACCGCCGTTAAGGAGATTAGAAAGGCTGATTCCAAGGCAAATATCATCATGTGCAGCGCCATGGGCCAACAAGCAATGGTAATTGACGCCATTCAGGCCGGGGCAAAAGATTTCATTGTCAAACCTTTTCAGCCTGACCGTGTATTGGAGGCTGTACGTAAGGCATTGTCCTAACCCGGGGGACGAAAGGGGTCAATTTAATGAACTACAGATTAACCAGGCCTATGTCGCTTCTTGCTGCTGGGATATGCTGGTATATTATATTACCGGTACAAACTGTTCTGGCCGCCTCAAAGGAATTGAACCTTGATACTGTTTCTGATCCCCGGGTTACCCCAATGCCCAGCATGTTTACCCTTTTCTTAAGACTTATTGTTAGTTTGGTTATTATTGTGGGCCTTGCATACCTGACTATGAAACTCCTGCGCAAAAACATGCAGGTTTTGTCCAGGGCAGCAAATATTAAGGTTTTAGACCAATACGCATTTAGTTTCAATAAAGGAGTGTATATTACACAAATTGCCGGTAGGGTATATGTTCTGGGAGTCACTGACCATAACATCAACCTGATTACGGAAATAACTGACCAGGACGTGGTCGAAGATATTGTGGCACTGGCGAAAGCGAAAGAGATGGAACCTATTATTCCACCCAGTGTTTTTCAGCGCATCTTACCAGGTTTATTTAACCAAAGGGTTTCCGGTGACCGTTCCTTTAATGCCCACATTCAAAAACAGATTAAGAAGCTTCATTCAATAGTTGAAAACCGCGGGAGCAGTTCCCGGGAGGATGACAGGAATGAATAGGAAACAGAAGACCTACTTTATTACGGCCTCCATTGGTGTGATTGCGGCGGCCGGTTTGGTTTTATTTGCCAAATCCGTATCTGCTGCCCCGACCATTCCTATACCCGCTGTCAACATAGGTGTGGGAAATGCCAATAATCCCAAAGAGATGGTAAACAGTCTGCAGATAGTTTTTCTGTTAACAGTGCTGACTCTGGCGCCTTCAATACTTGTGATGATGACTTCGTTTACCCGGATAGTAGTTGTTCTTTCCTTTTTGCGAAGTGCCATGGCAACCCAGCAAACTCCGCCCAACCAGGTGATTGTCGGGATGGCACTGTTCCTTACATTTTTCATTATGGCTCCTACCTGGTCCCAGGTGAACCGGGACGCACTGCAGCCTTATATGCAGGCAAAGATTACCCAGGAGCAGGCTTATGACAAAGCAATAACTCCTATCAGGGATTTTATGTTTAAACAGACCAGGGAAAAAGACCTGGCATTGTTTGTTAGGCTTGCCAATATCAAACGACCAAAAACATATGATGATGTACCTACATATGTTTTAATTCCCTCCTTTGTTATCAGTGAGTTGAAAACTGCCTTCCAGATAGGTTTTATTCTGTTTATCCCTTTTATAGTCATAGATATGGTGGTGGCCAGTTCACTTATGTCTATGGGTATGCTGATGCTTCCACCTATGATGATATCATTACCCTTTAAGATACTGCTGTTTGTTATGGTGGACGGGTGGCACCTGTTAATACGTTCACTAGTTATGAGTTACCGGTGAAAGGAGACCAGACATGAGTGCAGATACAGTAATATATTTGGGTAGAGAAGCACTGTTTACCGTTTTGCTGGTTTCGGCACCGATACTTGGAAGCAGTTTGCTTATTGGGATTTTGATCAGCCTGTTCCAGGCAACCACGCATCTTCAGGAGCAAACCCTGACCTTTGTACCTAAGATTGTTGGGGTCTTGGCTGTTATCGTTTTATTTGGCTCCTGGATGATGAATGTGATGTTATCTTACATGTCAAATCTTTATATTAACATGAACTCTTTTGTTAAATAGAAGTGAAAGTAGGGCATATTTGTGGATTTTTTCGGTCAAATTGCCTCAAAAATAGATGTCTTTATGCTAATTTTAGCAAGAGTAGGGGGAATTTTTTTAATTGGTCCGGTATTTAGCAACCGGGTAATCCCAGGGCAGGTAAAGGCATTATTGACCTTTGTTTTATCAATGATTCTGTTTACAGGCCTGCATTTAAAGACCCCGGTTATCCCCACGAAGTTAGGCCCTTATACGTTATATCTGGTGAGTGAACTGATTGTCGGCCTGATAATAGGGTTTGTAGCTCAGATGACTTTTGCGGCAATCCAGTTTGCCGGGCAATCTGTTGATATGCAAATGGGTTTCGGGATAGTAAACGTCATTGACCCGGTTTATGGAACCCAGGCCCCGTTAGTCGGTTCATTCCAGAACCTGCTGGCCCTGTTGTTGTTTCTGACCACCAACAGCCATCATTATATGTTGGCCGCGCTTTTTCAAAGTTACGAAAAAATACCCATTTTTGGCCTGACAGGTGGAAAAGAGGCCAGTCAGATGATGATAGATTTGTTTGGCAATATGCTTGTTACCGGGTTAAAATTAGCCATACCTGTTGTGGGTGCCCTTTTTGTGGCTGAAATGGCCCTTGGGATGATATCAAGGACTGTCCCCCAGATGCAAGTCTTTTTTGTAGCGATACCGGCCAAGATTATTTTAGGGTTTATTTTGCTTATTGTTGTTCTTCCTGTTTACATAGCTACCCTGCAGTATTTATTCGAAGGGAACTATCAGGATACACTGAGGCTATTCAAAATACTGGGCTAAGAGGGACCAAAATGAAGGATTTTCGGCTCAATAACTTCATAATAGACCTCCAGCTCTTCGCCGAAAAGACCGAGAAACCAACAACCAAGAAAAGACAAGAGGCCGCTGGCAAGGGGCAGGTGGCCAGGAGTCCTGAAATAAATTCGGTTGTGGTACTATTGGCCACTTTCCTGATTATAAAAGCTTTAACTCCCTATATGATAGCAGAGTGGACTTCCCTGACAGGCAACCTGTACCAGATGTTTACCGCCGAAAATTTTAATATTGATTATGGGACCCTTCAGGTCATTTTTGTGACGGTTACAGTATCGTCCCTGAAAATCTTAACGCCCATTTTGGGAGTGTCCCTTTTAGCCGGTCTGGTGGCGACTTATTTTCAGATTGGATTCCGTTTTGATACGTCTGCCATAATGTTTAACCTCGACCACATCAACCCTGTCGCTGGGCTAAAACAAATGTTTTCGCCCCAATCCCTGGTAGAGTTGATTAAATCTGTTCTTAAAATGCTGATAATTGGGTATGTTGCTTACTCGGAGTATTCAAAAGAGTTTATGAAATTTACCCGGCTGAGCGATATGAACCTACAGGCCTCTTCAGCCTACATTGGGACTGTAACTTTAAATGTTGTATTTAAAATAATCTTGTGGCTGGTTATTCTGGCTGTGGCAGACTACATTTTCCAAAAAATACAGCTTGAGAAGAAGTTAATGATGTCAAAACAAGAAATAAAAGACGAATATAAGCGCCAGGAAGGGGACCCTCAGCACAAGGCTAAAATTAAGCAAAAGCAGAGGCAACTGGCTATGGCCAGGATGATGCATGCTTTGCCAAAAGCCGATGTAGTAATAACCAACCCCACCCATTTTGCGGTGGCATTACAGTATGATTCCAGTGTAATGGGCGCACCGGTAGTAATAGCTAAAGGCCAGGACAGGATAGCCCTGAAGATTAAAGAAGTTGCCAAAGAACACAACATAGTAATCGTTGAAAACAAACCTCTGGCCCAGTCATTGTTTCACAGCACCGAACTGGGAGATGCGGTTCCCGCTGAACTCTTCCAGGCCGTTGCTGAAGTACTGGCCTTTGTTTATAAGCTGAAAGGCAAAATCTAACGACCAACTACAGTAGAGGAGGACAAATATGGCGTCTGAACAGGTTGCCACTATGAAATGGTATAAACACAGTGACATTATTGTGGCGGCCGCAGTCATGGGCATGGTTGTAATGATGGTTATTCCCGTGCCAACGTTTTTGCTCGACCTTCTCCTGACGATAAATATAACATTTTCATTGATAATCCTGCTGGTTAGCATGTACAACAATGAACCTTTACAGTTTTCGTCTTTTCCTTCATTGCTGCTGATTATGACTATTTTTAGGCTGTCCCTTAATGTCAGTTCCACCAGACTTATTTTACTTAACGGGTTTGCCGGGGAAATAATCAACCAGTTTGGCCAGTTTGTTATCGGGGGAAACCCTGTTGTAGGTTTTGTAATCTTTCTAATCTTGGTAGTCATCCAGTTTATTGTCATCACCAAGGGCGCCGAACGGGTAGCAGAAGTTGCGGCCAGATTCACCCTTGACGCAATGCCTGGTAAACAGATGAGTATTGATGCGGATTTAAACGCCGGTCTTATCACCGACAAGGAAGCTATAGACAGACGCCGGAGAATCCAGGGAGAAGCCGACTTTTACGGGGCTATGGACGGTGCCTCAAAGTTTATCAAGGGTGACGCTATTGCCGCTATTATTATAGTTATCATAAATATTATCGGCGGTTTCACCATAGGAATTTTACAACGAAAATTGTCTCTTTTAGAGGCATTGAACACATATACACTTTTAACTGTCGGTGAAGGTTTGGTGGCTCAGGTTCCGGCCTTATTGATATCTACTGCCACCGGTATTACCGTAACCAGGGCTGCCTCTACGGATGTAAACCTTGGGCAGCAATTTACCAGCCAATTGTTGAGCAGGCCCCGGGCTTTAGCTATTGCTTCAGCCGCTCTTGCCATTATGGCGCTTTTGGGAATGCCGCTGATTCCTTTTCTGACAATGTCAGCAGTCCTGGGAATCCTGGCATTTGTAACAAAGAAAGCGCAGGACCAGCAGAAAATTAAAATGATAGAGCAGGCTCAAGATGACGAAGTTGAGGAAATCAGAAAACCCGAAAATGTTATTTCCCTACTTCAGGTTGATGTCCTTGAGTTAGAGATGGGTTATTCCCTCATTCCACTGGTAGATGTTAATCAGGGGGGAGACCTTCTCGACCGGGTGGTAATGATTCGCCGCCAGTGTGCTCTGGAAATGGGAATTGTGCTGCCTCCCATCAGGATGAGGGACAACATGCAGCTAAAACCCAATAGTTACATTATTAAAGTCAAAGGGGTGGAAGTAGCAAAAGGAGAGCTAATGCTTGACCATTTCCTGGCTATGAGTTCGGGGCTGATTGAAAACGGTGTCCAGGGTTTTGATACTGTGGAACCTGCCTTTGGTCTGCCTGCCAAATGGGTTTCTGCCAACCTCAGGGAACAGGCGGAACTGGCTGGGTACACAGTGGTAGACCCGTCCTCGGTTATTGCCACCCACCTTACAGAAATAATAAAGAGCTTCGCTCACGAGGTACTTGGCAGGCAAGATGTGCAAAACCTACTGGATCATGTCAAAAAAACTCACCCAGCTGTGGTGGAGGAACTCGTTCCCGGGTTGCTTACTCTTGGTGAGGTACAAAAAGTCTTGGCAGGGCTTTTGCGGGAAAGGGTGCCTGTCCGGGATATGGTCAGTATTCTGGAAACCCTGGCGGACAATGCCAGGGCGACCAAAGATACCGATATGCTTCTTGAATATGTGCGGCAGGCCTTGGCCCGTAATATAGTCAAACAATATATAGATGCCGACGATACTCTTCATGTTATAACCCTTGATCCGGCAGTTGAACAGATTATCAGGGATTCAATCCAGTACACGGACCACGGCTCTTATGTCGCCATTGACCCAGAGAAAGCCCAAGTAATCTTCAAAAGCCTTTCCGCCGCTGTTGAAGAGGTTAGTGGAAGGGGTCATCAGGCTGTCATCCTATGTGCTCCTGTGGTGAGAGTTTATTTCAAAAAACTGACAGAAAAACTTATTCCGGGCTTAGTGGTACTTTCATATAACGAACTGGAAGGAAGAGTAAATGTCCAATCTCTAGGGGTGGTGAGTGTTTAGTGAAGGTCAAGAGATATACCGCGGAAACTTTACAGGATGCTATGCTCAAGGTAAAGATGGACCTGGGCAAGGATGCCGTTATCCTACACACAAGAAAATTCAAAGAGGGTGGATGGTTTTTCGGACTTTTTGGAAAGCAGATGTTTGAGGTTACTGCTGCCATTGAGGATGTTGTTCCTGTACCCCAGACAAATACGGTGACTGTGTCGCCAGCCGCAATTGCTGCAACGGCCGCAATTGCAGCCACTGCCGCGGCCAGTGAAGAATCAGCCAGGCTGCAGACCTTTGCCAGTAACGCCAAGTCCCATCCTTTGGCCGGTGCAAGCAAGCCTCAGCATTTTACCAAACCTGTAAAGGCCCGGCCTTTAACAAGCACCGCTGAACTTCAGCCTGTCGCAGTGCCAGTGGGTAATGATGAGGTGGAAGGTGCCGATTTGCGGGAAGAGATTCAGGAAATGAAAATGATGCTTAGCGAAGTTATGAACCAAATGGATGCTTCTCCGGATGTCAAAATCCTTCCGAAGCCTTTACAAAAATATCACCAGATATTAATTGACAATGATGTTGAGGACAAGTTGACCAAGAGAATCTTAAAAGATTTATTGAAGCAAATGCCTCAGGAAGATACAAATGACAGCGAGACCGTGAAAAAGTTACTGGAACAACATGTTTTAAGGATTTTGCGGAAACCGAAACCGATTTCTTTTAAAAGGCAGGGTCTCCAACAACAGTCCATCGCCTTGGTAGGCCCTACGGGGGTTGGTAAAACAACGACAATCGCCAAACTGGCTGCCACTTTTTCTATTGTTGACAAGAAGAAAGTAGCACTGATCACGGCTGATACATATAGAGTTGCAGCGGTTGAACAATTGAAGACCTATGGTGAAATCATAGGCATTTCGGTTGATGTGGTATATACCTATTTGGAATTACAGGATGCAATCTCCCGGAATACTGACAAGGATCTCATACTGATTGATACAGCCGGGCGCAGTCACAGAAACAGTGAGCAAATGGTTGAGTTGAAGAGTTTTCTGGAAGTGGCTGAGCCGTCAGACGTGTTTTTAGTGTTAAGTGCCACTACAAGGTCTAAAGATATGACTGAAATAACCAACAGTTATTCTGATATACCGGTTACTAAGTTGATTTTTACGAAATTGGATGAAACATCATCCTTTGGCGCAATTTTAAACGTTGTCAATAAGACTCAAAAGAGCCTTTCCTATGTCACTGTTGGTCAGAATGTACCTGATGATATCGAAGTAGCCGACCCAGTAAAAATAGTCAAAATGATTACAAGGGAGAGTTAGCCATGCGTGATCAGGCCGAAAAACTTCGCGTATTGGCCAGAACCCTTAAGCACCAAGTAGAGTGTGAAATCAAGGGTACCCAGAAAAAAACAAGAATTATGGCAGTGACAAGTGGAAAGGGTGGAGTTGGTAAAACAAACTTTACAATAAACTTTGCTCTTGCCCTTATGTCATTCGGACAGAAAGTCATAATTTTAGATGCCGATTTAGGTCTGGCAAACATTGATGTTATTTTGGGTATTAATCCCACTTATAACCTCTATCACGTGCTCAAAGGGGAAAAAAACCTTCAGGATGTCATTGTCACGGGCCCACAGGGGTTAAAGATTATCGCCGGGGGTTCCGGGATCCAGGAGATGGCCAACCTGAGGCGCTGGCAAGTTGAGCAGTTTATTACCAAGCTTGAAGAACTTGAAGGAATGGCAGATATTCTTATTATTGATACAGCTGCCGGGCTTTCCAGAAATGTGATGAGTTTTGTATTGGCGGCGGACGAAGTGATTGTTATTACAACTCCAGAACCCACGGCCATAACTGACGCTTACGGGCTGGTTAAGGCCATGACATCCAAAAGGAAACAGGGTGTGGTACACCTTGTGGTGAACAAAGTCGAAAACGCACAGGAAGCAGACATAACTGCCAGTAAATTATCAATAGTGGCAGAAAAGTTTTTAAAACTTGACATTGGCCATTTAGGCTTTATTCTTGATGACCCGGCAGTTTCAAAGTCGGTTAAGAGCCAGGAGCCTTTTCTTCTAAAGTACCCGAAATCACCGGCAACTGAATGTGTGCAGCGGCTTGCAGCTCAGCTGATGGATCAGGTTTACTACCCCGAGCCGGGAGGTGTTAAGGCTTTCTTTGGCAAAATTGCTAAACTGTTTGGGTAGCCAATAAGAGTTGAGAAAGGAGTGAAAGCATGGGTGCATTTGATCCACTTAAAGTGAATCAGCCCCTTGAAATAGAGCTGCCAAATGATGGAAAGAACTGTTACCGGAGTAGGGTAGAAGCTTTGACTGTGGACAGAATTACTGTGGCCTCTCCCCTAAAGGCGAGTTCAATTGTCCCAATTAGCCCCGGTACAATTGTCAAGCTAACTTATACTGACAATGTTGCGATATATACTTTTACAACGGAGGTTATCTCTCAAAACTCCAAAGATCCGCCAACTGTTACCCTCGGTCCACCCTCTGATGTTAAACGGATTCAAAGACGTAACTTTGTAAGGTTAGATGAAAGGTTGGCAGTTACTTTACATAAACTTGATGACAACTATGCACCTTCTGGCGAGATTTTTGCCGGAATGACAGTTGACCTGAGTGGCGGTGGGACAATGTTTGGGTCTAATACAATTCTCCAGATGGGGGACACCCTGGAAGCCATTGTTTACCTAGGGGAGAATGAAAGTATCAGAGCTGTCGGCAGGGTAGTTCGGTTTGTAGAAAACCCCGCTAAGGCTAAGGATAAATATTCGGTTGGCATGGAGTTCACTGTCATAGAGGAGACAGAAAGAGATAAAATTATAAGATTTATTTTCAATCGCCAGCGGGAATTAAGAAGAAAGGGACTTCTATAAGAGGTGGTAATAAGTGCAAGGGTATCGGGTAGTGGTAGTAGATGATTCAGCATTTATGAGAAGATTTATCAGTGACCTTTTGCATTCGGACAAAGACTTAAATGTAATTGCAACAGCAATTAACGGTATCGATGCCGTAGAAAAGGTCAAAACCTTAAAACCCGATGTTGTTACAATGGACATCGAAATGCCGGAAATGGACGGGCTAAATGCATTAAAAACCATTATGCAGGAATGCCCAACCCCGGTGGTTATGTTGAGCAGCAGAACAAAAGTAGGGGCAGATGCCACCTTCAGGGCACTGGAACTGGGGGCCGTAGATTTTGTGGCCAAGCCCTCAGGCAACATTTCCCTCGACCTGGAAAAGATTCAGGATGAACTGGTCTCCAAAGTGAGGGTTGCAGCCCAAGCCTACCAAAGAGTTATAAGGTTAACTTTACCGGCGGAAAAAGCAGACCAAGACACCGTGGTTTCCAAAGGGGTATTGGGAATAAACCTTTTACCTCAAAAGATTGTAGCCATAGGTACCTCCACCGGAGGCCCGAGGGCTTTGCAAACGGTGTTATCCGGACTGCCGGGTAATATTATGGCAGGTTTCGCTATTGTACAGCATATGCCGGCGGGGTTTACCAAATCACTGGCGGAACGCTTAAACAATATTTCTGAGTTGAGGGTGTCAGAAGCCTATGACGGAGATGAACTGTCAGCGGGCAGGGCATTGATAGCTCCCGGTGACAAACACATGAAAATCGAACGGGTGGGAAGTTCCTTTTATGTCAAGCTAAGTGATGAACCGCCTGTCGGGGGGCTGCGCCCGTCAATTGATAAATTGATGGAATCACTGGTTGAGTGCGATGTTCCGTTAGTGGGAGTTCTTTTAACCGGAATGGGACATGACGGGGTTGCCGGGCTTAAAAAGATTCAGGCTGCCAATGGATACACCATTGTAGAAGACGAGTCTACCTGTATAGTGTACGGTATGCCGAGAGCCGCAATAGAAAGTAAATGTGTTGACCGGGTGGTACCGCTATCCTTGGTTTCACAAGACATCCTGAACCATTTATAAGTAGGGATATCACTGTCGGAGGTGAACGCTATGGACATGACGCAATATCTGAACGTGTTTTTAGAAGAATCAAGGGAACATTTACAGAAATTGAATGAGTCGCTTTTGGATTTGGAAGGATCTCCGCAAAGCAGAGAAGTTCTGGATGAAATTTTCAGGTCGGCCCATACCTTAAAAGGTATGTCAGCAACTATGGGATTTACCGATGTGGCCGAACTGACTCACGAAATGGAGAATGTTTTACATAAACTGAGAAATGGTGAAATAAGCAATTCACCGGAAATTCTGGATATGCTCTTTAAGTGTGTCGACCTGTTAGACAGTATGGTTAATGACATCACAAACGGTGGGACTGGCAGCCTGCCCATAAACCATTTGGTGGCAAAACTTAAGGACAGCGAAAACTTGCCAAAAACCGGAGGTAATCAATCCGGGGTAGGCGAACCGGTTGGCAAGCCTGTTGAGGAAAGTCGGGAAATCCAGGACAGACCTGATAATATAGTAACTTCTTTTGAGTTTAATGAGTACGAGAAGAATTTGATTAAGCAAGCAATTGACCAGGGGTTTCAATGTTACCACTTGGTTGTCAATATAGACCCCCGCTGTGTAATGAAATCAGCCAGGGCGTTTATGATATTTAAGAACATGGAAGAAATCGGTGAAATTATCAAGAGTATTCCGTCCGTGCAGGATATAGAGGAAGAAAAATTTGATACCGGTTTTGACCTTATCGTTATTTCCCGGGAACCTCAGGAGGTTATCAGAAAAGGGCTAGTCACTATTACTGAGGTAGGCGAGCCGGATATCAAGCGAATAACAGAAGTATTTACAGCACCCGATACCTTTGAAGTGATAAAAGATGCCCCCCCAAACTGCCAACCAGTTAACACTAATCCTCCAGCCAAAACTGAAGCCCAAAAGGATACCCAATCCCCTGCCCAGGCAAAACCAAGAGCCAGTCAAACTGTGCGGGTTGACACAACAAGGCTGGACAGCCTGATGAATCTGGTAGGGGAGTTGGTTATCAATAAAACCAGGCTTGAACAAATAGGCAGATTTGCTCAATTACCGGATTTAACAGAGACGATGGAGCAGATGGATAGGATTACTACCGACTTACAAAACGTTGTCATGAAAGTCCGGATGGTTCCGATTGACAGTGTTTTTAGCAGGTTTCCAAGAATGGTTAGGGATTTGGCCCGGGACCTTGGCAAAGAGATAGAATTGATAGTTGAAGGAAAAGAAACCGAACTTGACCGCACTGTTATTGACGAAATCGGGGATCCTCTGGTTCATCTTTTGAGGAATTCCATTGACCATGGTGTTGAAGAACCCGCGATTCGGCTTGCCGCCGGGAAAAGGGAACATGGTCGGGTGATTCTTTCTTCTCGCCACGAGGGAAACAATGTGGTAATTGAAGTAGAAGACGACGGGAAGGGGCTTGACCCCGAAAAGATCAAGAATAAAGCAATTGAAAAGGGCCTGCTGCTTCCTGAAGAAGCTCAGGACCTGGACGACTCTTCGGTTTACCGGTTGGTTTTGCTCCCTGGATTTAGCACGGCTGACAAGGTAACGGATGTTTCCGGCCGGGGCGTTGGCTTAGATGCCGTAAAAAATAAAATTGAGGCCCTTAGCGGCAGCATCCATATCGAAAGTGTGCCTGGTGTGGGCACAAAATTTAAAATTCAGCTGCCCCTCACTCTAGCCATTATTCAGGCATTACTAGTTTTATTGGAAAATGAAACGTATGCCATTCCGCTTAGTTTTATTGCCGAAACCACCAGCGTAACTCCAGACCAGATAAACAATATTCAGGAGCAGGAAGTTATGCTTATTCGTGGAGATGTCCTACCACTGGTTAGGCTTCATAAGGTTTTCCAAGTCCCGCCTTCCGATCTTCCAAGAGAAGAAGAGATAAATATTGTTATTGTCCGTAAAGGGGATAAAAGGGTAGGTTTGATTGTTGATACCTTAGTGGGACAGCAGGAAATTGTTATTAAACCCCTGGGGAAATTACTGGGTAACATTCCGGTTATTGCCGGTGCTACAATTCTGGGAAATGGACAAGTATCGCTGATAATAGATGTTGCCAGCCTGTTTTAAAGGGAGGAGAGGTAATGGAAACCGAGATACAATTAGTTGCATGCGCCATTGAAGGCGAAGAATATGCCATAGATATCAGAAGCGTACAGGAAATAATCAGGCTTCAGGAAATTACCCGGGTACCTCAGGCATCTTCCTTTGTGTCAGGCGTAATAAACCTTCGGGGTATGGTAATTCCCGTGATGGATATGAGGAGAAGGTTCGGCTTTCCTGGTAAGGTCCCCGACGAAACCACCAGAATAGTAATCATTAATTGGAACGGGTTACTGGTGGGGATTTTGGTTGACAGTGTTTCAGAGGTAATCAGGCTGCCCCGACGGGATATTGAACAACCGCCCTCCTGTTCATCAAATGTCAATTCAGAGTTTTTTACAGGAATAGGCAAGTTGGGTTCCAGATTACTTATAATGCTTAACCTCGATAAAATACTGGGCATTAATTCCGATGTTTAAAGATTGGGAGAGAGGAGAAGTACTGTAATGCCTACATTTGAAAACATTTCGGAGTTTCAGTTGGATGCCTTCCGAGAAATGGGTACTATTGGTGCTGGGAATGGAGCAACGGCACTTTCCCAGATGATGAACCGAAAAATAGGGATGACTGTCCCATCAATTAAGGTGCTGCCGTTTTCACAGGTGCCTGACGTCGTCGGCGGGCCGGAAAGGCTTGTGGCCGGGGTGTTTACAACAGTCGAAGGTCCCGCGCCGTGTAATATGCTTTTCATGTTCCCTATAGAAAGCGCTATGTTTTTGGTAGGGACACTGACGAACCGCATCTATAAAGATCAAATCGACGATATTGGTAAATCTGCCCTGGCTGAACTCGTCAATATTGTTACCGGTGCATACCTTAATTCTTTGGCGAGTTTTACAAACCTTAAGTTTATGCCATCTGTGCCTGCCCTCGCCATTGATATGGCAGGTGCAATTTTAAACACGGTTTTGGCTCAGATCGGAATAGCCGGGGATAATGCTTTGCTTATGGAGACAGTATTTACTGAAATTGAGGAGAATGTAACCGGTCATTTCTTTTTATTACCTGAGTCAGGGTCTCTTGAAAAAATCATGGAGGCAATAGGAGTGATAGGCTAGTGGCGAAAATCATCAAAGTAGGAATGGCTGACCTTAATGTTGCTAAGCCTCCGGATGTCCTGCAGACCTGTGGGTTGGGTTCTTGTGTAGGTATTTGTCTCTGGGATCCTTTAACAAAAGTTGGTGGGATGGCGCACATAATGTTACCTTCAAGCAGCCTGGGGAAATCTGGTAATGATGCGAAGTTTGCGGATACCGCAATACCCTGGCTGATTACAGAAATGAAAAAGAATGGAGCGGAGTCATTGCGGTTGATTTCAAAAATTGCCGGTGGGTCGCAAATGTTCGCCTTCTATAGTGATAATGACATTATGAGGATTGGGGAACGAAATGTTGAGGCCACAAAAGCTGTTCTTAGTAAACTCAGGATTAGAATACTTGCCGAAGACACCGGGGGAAATTACGGTAGAACTATAGAGTTTCATACTGAGAGCAACCAACTTTATGTGAAGACCATCAATTTGGGTGAAAAGTATATTTAAGGAGGATCTCCAGTGACTGTCGGTAACAAAGGAATTTATGCTGCAATATTTCTTTTGGTTTTCCTCTTGATTTTAATAATCGGGGTCACGTCGGAGGTTTCCTTGTCCGCAAGTGTTAGCCGTGCGCTCTTATCAGGTCTGGCTTTTACGGCGTTTTTCTGGGCAGCAGGAAAGCTCATTAGTATATACGTTTTTCCTGAAACAAAGGAAGCAACGGATTTTACGGAGAGTGATATTTCGGCTGACACTTCTGAGATGTTTTTGGAAGCCAATTTGGGAAGTAATCTTGGAAACAATCTGGATTTCACTGTGTCTGAACCAGTTTCGGGTATAGTTGAAGAAATTCCCAAACAATTTACCCCTCTACCTGCTAAGCAAATTGATCCCCAGGTCAACAAGATAATCAACAGTGACCCCCAGAAAGTGGCTGAAATAGTCAGGAAGATGGGTTTTGAAGATGAGTAGCCGAGTTACTGGAGGTAATTATGAGTCCTAGTCTGGCAAAGTCCGACTGCACCCCATTATGGGAACGCTATAAAGTTCATAAAGATTTTCAAGCCCGGGAATGTCTCATTTTGGAATACGCCGGGCTAGTTAAGTATGTGGCCGGTAGAATGGCAATTTCTTTACCACCCAATGTTGCTCAGGATGACTTAATCAGCTACGGTATATTTGGGCTTATCGATGCCATTGAGAAATTTGAGCCAGAGAGAAATATTAAGTTTGAAACATATGCTATTGCCCGTATCCGGGGCGCAATTTGGGATGGTTTGCGTTCGATGGACTGGGTTCCCTATTCGGTCCGCCAGAAAGCCAAAGAACTTGAACAAACCTATGCCAGGCTGGAGCACCAATTAGGCAGAGCCGCAACAGACGAAGAAATATGTGATTCCCTTAATATTAGTAAGCCGCAGTTTGCCCACCTCCTGGTAGAAACCAGTTTTTCATCCTTCCTATCGCTCGATGACCTCTGGAATATTGATAGGGACGGGGGGAACTCGGTTCGGATTATAGAAACCATACGGGACGATAATGCTGAGGACCCCATGTCGATGGTTATGTTTGAAGAACAAAAACGGATATTAACTGATGCCATCAACAAACTGCCGGATAGGGAAAAACTTGTGATAGCGTTATATTATTATGACGGGTTGACATTAAAGGAGATAGGTAAAGTGCTCGGGGTTTCAGAGTCAAGAATCTCCCAAATGCATACAAAGGCAATTCTTAGGCTAAGGGGACGTCTAAGTAGAATAAAGAAGAGGATTCTCGAATAAAAGCAGGGGGGTGATTGTATGTCAGATGGTTTTGGTAATAACACGGATATGGACCAGGTCTTAAAATGGGCCAATGACATGACTAATAAGCGCTCTAACGATTTAGTTAAGTTGGATTACAGAGATGATGGAGTTTATTTAGCTGTATTTTCTCCCCAAGCAGGGGAAAATCCCCAAAGTCCCGAACAGGTGGTCAAAGACATAGAATTACGTAAAATACAGAATCTGGACTTTTCGAAGGTGCGTCAAGCTGCCACGGAAATGAATGGGGTTCCGGTGTGTATTGCTCCTCCTCAACCGGAAACAAAACAGGACGGGTTGGTAAACCTTGAGCTAAACAACACGAAAATGGAAGCCTATCTTAGGGTATCCCCACCCGAGGGAGGGCAGCCGGTAACCAGGCAGGACATCGAAAATGCTCTGAAAGAAAAGAATGTTATTTTCGGAATAAATGATGACATTATTGACAGAGCAGTAAATATGCAGATGGTCAGTGAGCCTCTCGTAATTGCCCGCGGGGCTGCACCGATTGACGGCGAGAATGCCAGGATTGATTTTAAGTTTACAACCGATGTGCTGCCAGGGAAACCTACGGAGATGGTGGACGGCAGGGTAGATTATTATAGCCTCAATTTGATTCAGAACGTTGAACAGGGTGAGGTTCTAGCCGTAAAAATTCCGGCCGGACAGGGGACCCCCGGTCGCATGGTGACTGGGGAAGAGGTACCGGCTAAGCCAGGAAAGGACATTCAATTGTCTATTGGTAAGAATGTTGAACTAAGGGAAAACAATTCCGTTGCCGTATCTACCGCCAATGGCCATGTGCTGCTGTCCGGAAACAAAATCAATGTTTCCAATGTGTACGAAGTCAAGGGAGATGTGGATTTTAATACCGGAAATATCGAATTTAACGGTACAGTAATTGTGAAAGGCAGTGTCCGGGAAGGTTTTAAGGTTATTGCCGAGGGCGATGTCGAAGTAATGAATACCATTGCTGACGGGGTTGTGGAGTGTACCGGAAACCTGAAGGTCAAGAATGGAATTGTTGGTAGAACCAAATCTAAGATAAAAGCGGGAGAGAGCGTCTTTACAAGGTTTATTGAAAATTCCTCAGTGGAATCCGGTGGTGACATCGTTGTAGGTGAAGCCATTATGCACAGTAAGGTGAGTGCTAAAAAATCAATTGTCGTGGGCGGAAAAGGAGTCATCGTGGGAGGAATATCGAGAGCCGGGGAAGAAATTAACTGCAAAATTGTGGGCTCTCCACTTGCAACTGTGACTGAATTAGAAACTGGCATCAACCCCGAACTGCGAAAGGAACACTCGGCTCTTATCAAAGAAAAACAGGCCAAAGAACAGGACTATGAAAAGGCCGAAAAGGCGGTTAAACTGTTAAATTACATAAAGGAAACTCAGGGAGAACTGCCTCCTGATAAGCTGGCCGTCCTGGTAAGGGTCAGCAGGATACAAATGCAGCTCGCTGAGGAGCTTGAACAGTTGAAGCAAAGTGTTGAAAACGTCGAATTCCAAATACAGCAGTCGGAACGCGGGCGGATTATGGTCCAGGGAGTAATCCATTCAGGAACTAAGGTTACAATTGGTTCGGCGTATATGCAAGTTCACGATGATTACAACTTTGCGTGTCTGACAAAGGTCGGGGAGGATATTAAAGTTTCCTCCTACAGATAATGTTAGGTGGTGAAACAAATGTCTTTGCGTTCTGTTGATATACAGGTGATGCTTCCCCAGGTGTCAGAGGTCAACCGGAACCAACCCGTCCAGAACCAGCAGGGCCAGACTCAACAGCAGCAATTTGCCGCGCAACTGCAAAAACAGTCCGAATTGCAGCGCCAACAGGTACAAAATACCAACAAATCAGAAGGCAATAAAGTTGATAAAGAGGCTAAGGGAAAAAGTCAGGCCCAAGGCGATGAAGGCAGCAAACGAGGCAAAGACAAGCAGGAAGATAAGGTCAAGGTAAATGTTAAAGATCCTGGTAAAGGGAACCTGCTGGACATTAAAATATAGTTTTTTCGAGGGTGTGAGGAATTGGCTAATATTTTAATAATTGTAGGGATTGTTTTTGTGGCTTGGGCTTTTTGGACAGGCCGGGGGCAGTCTGCCGAGCAGCAAAAACAGCTTCAGGAACTGAAACAGGTACGGGATGAACTTGTTGAAGTAAAACAGGAAGTCGGTACCTTGCTTGAAGAGCTGGAAACAGTGTCAGAAATGGTCGTAGAAGAGATATCTTCCAGGGTAGAAGAAGCCAGGAAATTGGAGAAAGAGGAGAAAACCCAGGATAATCATGAAGCTGAAACCGGTTTCCCAACTACCAATGCAGGGGAGCCGGTGTCAGACGATTTAACGGGGGCAGGCCTTTCGAACCCTTTACCTCAGGGAGAGACAGAAGATACTCTGGACACCGAGGCGGAATTTGTTGCCAAAGACAAAGATATGGCTGAAGAGGACGGCGAAGACCTGGTTGAAGAGGACGGCGGAGACGCGGTTCAAGAGGATGACGAAGACGCGGTTGAAGTCGGTCATAAAAATTCAGCTGCCGGCGGTAAAGAAGATACAGTTCCCAAATCCGGTGATCATTCAAGTCTGTTGAAACAAAAAGCCGGTTCCAAAAAGTTGGATACCAGCAATACAATTATATTTCCCCGGCGGAAAGACAGTTTTGGTGATTTGAAGCCTGTGGCCGGCAACAGCGAGCCAGATGTAGAAATACCGCCCAAACACCAGATGGTTTATGCTATGGCTAAAATGGGTTATTCCGAAGAAGATATAGCCAAACAGATGAAAATCGGCAGGGGTGAAGTAAGGCTAATCCTTCAGTTGAAACGTAAAGGTGAAGAAGCAAATGCGTAATTTTTTGAAAAAGGAATTTCTGTTGGGAATAGGGATAGGTTTTATTATCAGCGCTGTCCTGGTATCGGTTTTTGGGACCGGGGTTTTAAGTGACGAAGAAATCATGGCCAGGGCCGCTAAACTTGGCATGGTTGTACAAACCCCGGCCACCGAAAGCAGTACTAATAACGACAGTGCCGAAAAAAGCCCGACACCGGTTGCAAAGGTGAAAGAACCAGTACAGGAACCCGCCAAGGAACCATCCCAGGGTGAGGTTCCGGCCGTTCCGCAGCCCACCCACCAAAGCGTTTCTATTACTGTTACATCGGGGATGGGTTCTGAAGCGGTTGCCAGGGAACTGGAGGAAAAAGGCGCTATCAGGGACCAGCATGAGTTTTTAAAAGTGGTTGACGAACATCATGCCCAGGCCAGGCTTCAAAACGGAACATTTAAGGTACCGGCCGGCGGGGACCTGGAAGAAATATTGAAAATACTGACTGCAAGGAAAAGGGGTTAAGGCAGGAAAATGACCTGTCTTTTTTGTTATCCACGCTCCGTTCTATGCCTTTACAGAAGAATTTGATTGATAAAACGGCCACAGATGAATGCGGATGGAGATATAATCCGAAAGTTTGCGGATTGCCTTCCTCCTGCCTTCTCGGAGCCGTGAGGCATAGAGACGCTTTGCCACAGAGGCCAGAAGGTACAGCAAAAAACACAAAACAGTGGCATTCCGCCGTATAAAATCAGTTCAATAATATAATAATATTGGTTGCGTTCCCCAGTTTTTTATGTTAAAATATCGAATGGTGTTAAATACACACGTTTCTGGATTTTTGTAGTGGTGCCATCGCAAGATGGAACTACAGAAAGATGAATGGAACGGAGGACTAAAAACCGATAAGAGAGGAGGTGACTCCAATGGCTGTAATTTCCATGAAACAATTATTGGAAGCCGGAGTTCACTTTGGTCACCAAACCCGTAGGTGGAATCCCAAAATGGCCGAGTATATTTTTACCGACCGAAACGGGATTTACATCATTGATTTACAGAAAACTGTCAAGAAAGTTGATGAAGCTTACTTCTTTGTAAGAGACTTAATCGGTGAAGGGAAAACCATTCTCTTCGTTGGAACAAAGAAACAGGCCCAAGATGCCGTGAGAGAAGAAGCCGGCCGTTGTGGAATGTTCTATGTCAACCAGCGTTGGCTCGGTGGTACATTGACCAACTTCCAGACTATCAGAAGGCGCATCGACAGATTGCACGTTCTGGAGAAAATGGAAGCGGACGGGACGTTCCAAGTTCTGCCGAAGAAGGAAGTCGCTAACTTAATGCATGAAAAAGAGAAACTCGAAAAGTTTCTCGGCGGCATTAAGGACATGAAAAGCCTTCCCGGCGCATTATTCATAATTGATCCCAGGAAGGAACGGATAGCCGTTGCCGAAGCAAGGAAACTGGGGATTCCTATTGTAGCAATTGTTGACACAAACTGTGACCCAGACGAAATAGATTTAGTAATTCCCGGCAATGATGATGCTATCAGGGCAGTTAGATTATTAACAGCAAAGATGGCTGAGGCCGTAATGGAAGGTAACCAGGGCAACGATGCCGAAGAGGCTGTTGTTGGAGAATAAAACAACGTAGGGTGACCTGGGGTAAATTGGAGCCCTTCAGTCACCCTTATTTTTTTAAGGAGGAAAATTTTAATGGTTACTGCTGCAATGGTAAAGGAACTGCGGGAACGTACCGGGGCCGGGATGATGGACTGTAAAAAAGCCCTGGGTGAAACTGAAGGAGACATGGAGAAAGCTACAGAATACTTAAGAGAAAAAGGCCTGGCCGCCGCGGCCAAGAAAGCCGGCCGGATTGCCGCAGAGGGTCTGGTTGTGGCTAAAGTAGCACCGGGAAATAAAAAAGCTGCTATGGTTGAAGTAAACTGCGAGACTGACTTTGTGGCAAACAATGATGAATTTAGAGCTTTCGTTGAGAAGATCGCCGATGCTGTTTTAAACAGTTCCCCTGCTACCGTGGAAGAATTGTTACAGGCCAAAAATGAATCAGGCACAATCGGTGACCTGGTAACGGAAAAAATCGCTAAAATAGGTGAAAATATCTCTGTCCGTCGTTTTGAATTGGTTACTACGCCAGAAGGGGCAGTTGAATCATATATCCATGGGGCCGGACGGATTGGTGTATTGGTAGAGGTAACAGGAAGCGGTGCCAAATTGCTGGAGGTGGCTAAAGACATGGCCATGCAAGTTGCAGCTTCCAGGCCGGAGTTTGTCACCAGAGAGCAGGTGCCTGCCGAAACAGTTGAGAAGGAAAAAGAGATTCTAAAAGTTCAAGCTATGAATGAAGGCAAACCGGCAAATATTGCAGAAAAAATGGTTGCCGGCAGAATTGAAAAATTCTTCAAGGATATTTGCCTGGTAGAACAGCCCTTTATCAAAGATCCTGATATGAATGTAAAGAAAATGCTTAACGAAAATCAGGTGGAAATATCCCGGTTCGTTCGTTTTGAAATGGGTGAAGGCCTGCAAAAGAGGGACAATGATTTCGCGGCTGAAGTCGAAGCAATGCAAAAGAAGTGTTAAGTTTGGCGGCTTGAGTTATAGGCATTTTGAAAAAGAGAGAACACTCAGAGTGTTCTCTCTTTTTCAAAAAAAAAAAAAGATTTTCCAAAAAGGATTTTCTTCTATCATGTAGAACACTATTCAGAGTAATAATGGGAGGTAACTTAGCAGAATGCAGAAGCCCAAATATAAAAGAGTTGTGCTGAAACTTAGCGGAGAGGCATTGGCCGGGAAAAAGGGATTTGGTATTGACCCGGAGACGGTTATTTCGATTGCGGAACAGATCAAGGAACTAATCTCCCATAGTATCGAAACAAGCATCGTTGTCGGCGGGGGCAACCTCTGGCGTGGTATTGCCGGAAGTGCTAAGGGGATGGACAGGGCTACCGCCGATTACATGGGTATGATGGCTACTGTGATGAACTCGTTGGCCTTACAGGATGCCCTTGAAAAACTTGATGTCGATACAAGAGTACTTACTGCAATAGAGATGCGTGAGGTGGCAGAACCATACATCCGCCGCAGGGCTATGAGGCATCTGGAAAAAGGCAGGGTTGTAATTTTCGGTGCGGGGACGGGTAACCCCTATTTTTCAACTGATACTACGGCCGCTCTGAGGGCGGCGGAAATTGAAGCAGACGTTATTCTTATGGCTAAGCAGGTTGACGGGGTTTATGACTCTGACCCGGTCAAAAATCCGGACGCCCGTCGCTATACTGAACTGTCATACATCGATGTTCTTAACCAGGGTTTGGGTGTTATGGATTCAACCGCCACTTCCCTTTGTATGGATAACAAAATACCCATTATTGTATTTAACCTTAATGAAAAGGGTAACATAAAGCGTGTGGTAATGGGGGAAAATATTGGTACATTTGTCGGGGGTGAAGTTAAGTGATGAAGGAAGTAGTCGGTGAAGCTGAAGAAAAGATGAAAAAGGCCATTGAAGTCTTGCGCAAAGATTTTGCTTCCATGAGGGCAGGGCGGGCCACACCGTCACTGCTTGATAAAGTGATGGTTGATTATTATGGCACTCCTACACCGATTAACCAGATGGCAAAAATATCTGTACCAGAGCCGCGTTTGCTCGTTATTCAACCATGGGATAAGAGCGGTATGGCGACTATTGAAAAGGCTATTCAAAAATCTGATTTGGGCTTAAACCCGAGTAATGACGGAATTGTAATTAGGTTGGCTATTCCCCAGCTCACTCAGGAAAGAAGAAACGAGTTAGTGAAGGTTGCCAAAAAGAAAGCCGAAGAAACGAGAGTTGCCCTCCGAAATATCAGGAGAGACGCCAACGAACATTTGAAAGCCCTGGAAAAGGAAAAGCAGGTTTCCGAAGATGACGAAAAAAGGGCCCAGGATGATGTACAAAAGATGACAGACAAATACGTCAAAGAAGTCGAACATGTTTTGGAACACAAAGAGCAGGAAATTATGGAGGTCTGATGGGGATACATGGAGCCACCTGACGTAATAGGTTTGATCCTTGATGAAGCCTTGTCTGAGATCAGGGATAAAGGCTTTTTTATTGATAAAATATTAATAACAAAGCCTGTTAACGCGACAGAACCGTTGGGAATAGCCAGGGTTTTGCGCCTCTCCCCCGTTGGTGAGGCGGGACTCAAGGTTGTTGTTGCATTTCAGGATTACGGGAAAGGAGGTGTTCAATATGGCATATAAGATAACTGACGAATGTGTGGCTTGTGGTACTTGTTTGGATACATGCCCGAACGGAGCTATTGAGGAAGGCGACATCTATAAGATTAAGGCTGACGAGTGCGCTGATTGCGGCGCTTGCGCCGAAGCCTGCCCCACAGGAGCAATTGTTGAAGAGTAATCAATAAACCCCCTCGTTAAGGAGGGGGTTTGTTTTAGTATGGAGAAGTATTTAGAAGTGGCGTATTATCAAAGGTTTCGATAGAAACTTTGGTTCTAAAGATGTAAAATAGATATATACGTATTAAACGGAACTATCCACATGGTGGTAACAACCTTGGGAGGCTACAAATGGTGCGCAAGTGGTTTAGTTTATGGAGAGTGCGCAATAATAAAAGCAGTTTGGAAAAAGTGGAGGAATTGTATAATTCCCTGGATATGGGGAAGTTACCTACGCATATTGCTATTATTATGGACGGTAATGGCCGATGGGCAACACGCAGAGGGCTGCCGCGGGCTATGGGCCACCGGGCGGGCGTAGAGTCTCTCAGGGAAATAGTCAAAACCTGTTCGTCTTTGGGGATAGGGTATTTGACTGTTTATGCGTTTTCGACCGAGAACTGGAAAAGGCCGGCCATAGAAGTTAATATATTGATGGACCTTCTGGTGGAATATCTCAATAAGGAAATTGAAGATTTGCATGAAAATAATGTCAGGGTGAGAGCTATCGGAAGAATTAACGAGCTGCCGGAAAAGGCAAGGGGGGCCCTCAATCAGGCTGAAAAACGGACAGAGGACAATGAAGGGCTTATCTTAAACCTGGCTCTAAATTACGGCGGCAGGAACGAAATAACGGCTGCTGTGAAGCAAATGGCCTGTGATGTGGCGGTCGGCAAGCTTAACCCCGATGATATTGATGAGAATATAATTTCAAATTATTTATATACTGCGGGCATGCCTGACCCCGATTTGTTAATTCGCCCGTCGGGTGAACAGCGGATTAGCAATTTTTTGCTCTGGCAGGCAGCTTATTCGGAGTTTTGGTATTCTCCGGTACTTTGGCCGGATTTTCGTAAGGAACATTTGCTGGAAGCAGTGGTCGATTACCAGAACCGCCAAAGGCGATTTGGCGGACTAAAATCAAAATAGTGGGGCCGGTGATACGGAAGACATGCTATTATACAGAGTTCTCAGTGCGTTGGTAGGCATACCGGTTATCCTGCTTTCAGTTTGGTACGGTGGGCTGCCATTATCAGTAGTCATTTTAATCATTGCGGTGGTAGGTATTATTGAAATGTGCCGCCTCTGGAACAGGATGGATATCCACGCTTGGCTGCCGGGTGCCCTCGCCGGCGGGTTTGGGTTTATCATTTCCACCTATTATGAAGACAGGTACCTGTTTGAGTTTGCCCTTTTCCTGACATTGGCTGCCGGCATCATTTACCTGATATCTGTTTACCCGTCTTTTACCTTTACCGATTTGTCAGCGACAGTGTTTACACCTATATATGCCGGTTGGTTTCTGGCCCACATCATTTACCTCCGGCAGCTGCCTGATGGTTTTCATTTTGTTTTCTTAGTGCTGGCAGCTACCTGGTGTACTGATACATTTGCCTATTTCGTGGGCATAAATATTGGCAGGCATAAACTTGCCCCTGTCCTTAGCCCCAACAAATCCGTTGAAGGCGCTTTGGGCGGAGTGGCCGGGAGTGTTGCGGTATCCCTTGTAATCGGGATAATCACACATAGGATTCCGGTTATACATTATATAGTGCTGGGTCTGTTGACTGGAATTATCGGTCAGGTGGGGGATCTGTTAGAATCTGCAGTAAAGCGGTCGGCCGGGGTTAAGGATTCCGGCAGGCTAATTCCCGGACATGGGGGAATGCTTGACAGGTTTGACAGCCTTTACCTAACGGCACCTATGGTATACTATTATATAAGGTTATTTATTACGAACTGAGGTGGGCGCTCTGAGGCACCTGGTTAAAACTTTGATATACATAGGTTTGGGAACTGCGGTAGTCTATCTTTTACTGAAATATGTCGCTCCTATTTTTGCTCCCTTTATTATAGCCGTGTTTCTGACAATCTTTATTGAGCCCCTGGTCTTGTTCCTGCAGAAGAGAGGCCGGCTGCCGCGGGCGGCGGCAGTGGGGGTTGCCCTACTGGCTGTATTTGGCGGCTTGGGCTTGGTAGTAACATTTGCAGTAGCTAGATTGATTTCTGAACTTCTTCATTTATCGACTTTTCTACCGCAATATGTTGCCAATATAAAATCGGTGGTCCTGTCGATTCAAACCAGGGTCGAATCGTATTATTTCACTCTGCCTGCAGATGTCCTTGACTTTATTAACAGCAAAATTGCCGGTTCCGCTTACAGCCTGGACTCTATTTTGCAAAAAGCCCGGTTTTTTACCGGCAAGCTGCTTAACTTTCTACTGCAGCTGGTTTCATCAGTGCCGGTTTGGGTAATTCTAATCGTTATCAGCGCAATTGCCACATACTTTATGTCTAAAGACAAAAGGCTTATTGTGAATTACTGGTTGAAGGTCCTTCCTGAGCCGTGGGGGCGCAAAAGCCTGGATATTGCCAAGGACATATTTCAGGCTATTATTAGCTATGTAAGGGCCCAGATGATTTTAATCTCTATTACAATGCTGCAAAGCCTGATTGGCCTTTATATTATCGATGCCCCGTACGCTTTGTTGATGGGCCTGATCATTGGCCTGGCCGATTTAATTCCGGTCTTGGGCCCCAGTTCGATATACCTGCCCTGGATTACCTGGGAGTTTATTACCGGTGACACCGCTTTTGCGGTAAAGTTATTAATCCTTTATGCTGTGGTTTTGATAGTCCGGCAGGTTCTGGAGACAAAGATTGTCTCCAGTTCGATGGGGCTGCACCCACTGGCTACCCTGATGGCCATGTATGTGGGGTTGCAGCTTTTAGGGCCGTTAGGTGTTATCGCAGGCCCGCTGTTTATCATTACCTTAAAGGCCCTTGCTTCAGCTGGGCTTATTGGGTGGAAAGAGAGTTAACCAGTATTTTAAGTGTTTTTGCTGCATAGTATCATATAGGAGAAGGCACAATGAAAAAAAGAATAGCTGTTTTAGGGAGTACCGGCTCTATCGGCTGCCAGACCCTGGAAGTGATTGACAGGTTTCCTGATCAATTTGAGGTAACAGGCCTGGCCGCCGGGGCTAATTTGGATAAGCTGGCCCGGCAGGTGGCAAAGTACAGGCCCAGGGTAGTGAGCATTGGAAGAAGTGAAGATATACCCGCGTTTCGGGCTATGATTCCGGGGGAGGTTGCTTTAACGGCCGGGGTCGATGGCATGGTTGAAATCTCAGTGGCAGAAGAAACCGACCTTGTTGTTACCTCCGTCACCGGGACACTGGGTTTAATTCCTACAGTAGAGGCTATCAAGGCCGGTAAAGACATAGCCTTGGCCAACAAGGAAACCCTGGTAGCCGCCGGGGAACTGGTCATGGCGTTGGTAAGGGAAAAGGGTGTCAGGATTTTGCCGGTGGACAGTGAGCACTCGGCAATTTTTCAGTGTCTTGACGGGAGAAAACGGGAGCAGATTAGCAAGCTGATTCTTACCGCTTCCGGGGGGCCTTTTGTAAATAAATCCCTGGAAGAACTAGCCACGGTTACAGTTCAAGATGCTCTAAGACACCCGAACTGGTCCATGGGGCGCAAAATCACCGTTGATTCCGCCACATTGATGAATAAAGGCCTTGAGGTGATAGAGGCCAAGTGGCTTTTTGGTGTTGAGTTGGACAATATTGAGGTTGTAACCCACCCGCAGAGTATTATTCACTCCATGGTGGAGTTTGTTGACGGGTCCGTAATAGCCCAAATGGGTATCCCTGACATGAGGATTCCCATTCAGTATGCCCTGACATACCCGGAAAGGCAGGTAAACGATTTCCCCAAACTCGATTTGCTGGCTGTCAGGGAACTCAGTTTTCGGAGCCCAAGAACCGGGGATTTCCCCAGTTTAAGCCTGGCTTTTGCAGCGGGTAGAACGGGAGGGACGATGCCCGCAGTAATGAATGCCGCTAATGAGCTGGCTGTGGCCATGTTCCTGGAAGGACGAATCGGCTTTACAGATATCCCGGTCCTGGTTGAAAAGGTGATGGCTAACCACACCTGTAAACCTTCGCCGAATATGCAACAGATATTACAGAGTGATAGCTGGGCCCGAGAAGAAGCCAAACGGTATGCGGGCTCGTCTATATTGAAGAAGGTGTAAAGATGGCGGAAAAGATTATGTATTTACCATATGCGTTACTAGTATTTGGGCTCCTGGTTCTATTTCATGAAGTTGGACATTTTACTGTTGCCAAATTAGTGGGGGTCCAGGTTTATGAATTTAGTATCGGTTTCGGACCGCGCCTGGCCGGGTTCAGAAGGGGAGAGACCGCCTACAATTTACGGGTTGTACCCCTTGGTGGTTTTGTGCGAATGGCCGGAATGGACCCCGAAGAGGACCAGAGAGAGGCGGCCAAGATAGCTGAAGGCAAAGAAGTAAACGATACCGGGGCGCCCGTAGAGGGTGATTCCCCTTCTGTTATCAACCCCAAGCGCAGTTTTATGCATAAAAGCGTGCCAAAGAGGATGGCTATTATCGTGGCAGGACCCTTAATGAACTTTATGCTGGCGATTTTGTTGTTTTCGATTAGCATTTCGGCCTTCGGCCTGCCGCTAAATAAGAACATAGTCGGCAGGGTTTTGGAAGGGAAACCTGCGGCAGTTAAGGGCATCAAACCTGGGGATGTCATAGAAAAAATCAATAACACGCCGGTCAAAACCTGGGAAGACATTGTCAATATTATCCATAAAAACCCTGGTAAGCAAATTAAGCTCCAAATCAAGCGGGGTGGGGAAACCAAGGTGTTTCAGATTGTCCCGGAAAAGGACCGGGAAAATCAGAGGGGCCTCATTGGAATCGAATATGCCACACAAAAGCCCGGATTCCTGGTATCCCTTAAATTGGGTATTATTAAGACTTACGAGGTGCTCAGGCTGACTGTTACCTTTATAGGGAAAATGCTGGCCCGGCAAATGCCGGTACAGTTAAGCGGCCCGGTCAGAATTACCAATGAGCTGACCAAGGCGGCAGAAATGGGGTTTATTACCCTTATTAACATTGCCGGCTTTCTAAGTATTCAGGTTGGGCTGTTCAACCTTCTGCCCATTCCTGCCCTGGACGGGAGCAGGCTGATGTTTTTGGGCCTGGAAGGTGTCAGGGGGACTCCTATTGACCAGTCGAAGGAAAACTTTATCCACTTGGTGGGTTTAGCCCTGCTTTTGCTGCTGATGGTGGTTATCACTTATCAGGATATCGTTCAGATGTTGAGTTAGGAGGTGGGGGTTTGCAAAGACGTTTGACGAGGCAAATATTTGTCGGAAATGTACCTGTCGGTGGTAATGCCCCCATTTCCGTTCAGTCTATGACAAATACGGACACACGGGATGTCAGTGCCACGGTGGCCCAAATAAACCGGCTGGTCCGGGCAGGTTGTGAAATAGTAAGGGTAGCAGTGCCGGACAGCACTGCTGCTGACGCATTGGGGCCTATTAAAACGGCGAGTTCCATTCCGGTGATTGCCGACATCCATTTTGACTACAGGTTAGCCTTAAAGGCTATAGCAAACGGGGTGGACGGGCTGCGGCTGAACCCTGGGAACATCGGGGATGCCGGTAAGGTTAAAGAGGTTGTCAGGGCGGCCAGGGAAAGCAAAGTTCCCATCCGCATTGGGGTTAATGCCGGTTCCCTGAACAAAGCCATCCTCGAAAAATACGGTGGGATTACCCCGGCAGGGTTGGTAGAAAGTGCCCTGGAACATGTAAGAATACTCGAAGAAAATGATTTTAACGATATTAAGATATCCCTCAAGGCTTCTGATATACCGTTAATGCTGGAGGCCTACCACCTGATTTCCGAACAGGTGGATTACCCACTGCACATAGGGGTGACTGAGGCCGGCACTCCCAAGACCGGGACGATAAGGTCAGCTGTGGGAATAGGGGCTCTCTTGAGCCGGGGGATCGGCGATACCCTCCGGGTATCCCTTACAGGAGATCCGGTGCAGGAAGTCGGTGTCGGGTTTGAAATACTTAAGTCCCTTGATTTAAGGCGGCGGGGGCCGACCATAGTTTCCTGCCCTACCTGCGGCAGGACGGAAATCGAACTGATAAAAATTACTGAGGAAGTTGAAAAAAGGATAGAGCATTTAAAAGAGCCAATCAAGGTGGCTATTATGGGCTGCGTGGTCAACGGACCGGGCGAAGCCAGGGAGGCCGATGTTGGGATTGCCGGCGGCAAAGGGGTTGGGCTGTTGTTTAAGAAGGGACAAGTTGTCAGGAAAGTCCCTGAAGCCGATCTGGTTGAAGAGCTTTTAAAAGAAATAGGTTTGATGACTGGAAAAGGTTCTTTGGAATCTTAATTTTTTGCCATATTAATTAACCCAGAAAGTGGTTATTATAGAAGAAGATTTAATCTTCATTGTTTTGACAGGGGAGGTTGTTGTTATGAGAGTATCGGAACTTTTGGCCCCAACCCTCAGGGAGGTACCGGCCGAAGCGGAGGTAATAAGTCATGTTTTAATGTTCAGGGCCGGGCTAATCAGAAAAGCGGCTTCAGGGGTCTATATTTACCTGCCTTTAGGGTACAGGGTAATGAAAAAGGTTATGCAGATAGTGCGTGAGGAGATGGACAAAAAAGGCGGACAGGAACTGATGCTGCCTATAATCCAGCCTGCCGAACTCTGGATGGAATCAGGGCGCTGGGACGTTTACGGGGACGAATTGTTCAGGCTCAAGGATCGCCACGGCCGGGAATTTGCCCTGGGGCCGACCCATGAAGAGATAATCACCGACCTGGTAAGAGGGGAAGTCAGGAGTTATAAACAACTCCCGCTTCTTTTGTACCAGATTCAGAACAAATACCGGGATGAGCGGAGACCGCGTTTCGGCTTGATGCGCGGGCGGGAATTTATTATGAAAGACCTGTATTCCTTTGACAAGGACGATGCCAGTCTGGATGTAAGCTACCGTAAGATGTATGAAGCCTATTCAAGAATTTTTACCCGCTGCGGCCTCAAGTACAGGCCGGTGGAAGCCGATCCGGGTGCTATCGGCGGCAGTGGGGGAACCCACGAATTTATGGTTATGGCAGATTCGGGGGAAGCCGCCATTGTCTATTGCCACAACTGTAATTATGCAGCCAATGTGGAAAAGGCGGAAGCGGTGGTAACAGATGCCCCCTCAGGTGAGGATATGCTGGCTCTCCAGGAGGTGTCGACACCCGGGGTCAGGACTATTGCAAATTTGGCAGAGTTTCTGAATACCGGGGCTGACCGGTTGATTAAGGCCCTGGTGTATCAGACCGAGGTTGAGACAGTAGTAGCTCTAGTGAGGGGTGACCGGGAACTAAATGAAATAAAACTGCAGAATGTCTTGGGAACCCAACAGCTGTTTATGGCTGACGAGCGGACCGTGACGGACCTGACCGGGGCAGCTACGGGGTATGCCGGGCCGGTCAACCTGAAAGGTGCCCGCATCATTGCCGACAAAGAAGTGACTTTGATGAGAAATGCTGTCACAGGCGCCAATAAGACCGACGCGCATCTCATTAATGTAAACCCCGGAAGGGATTTCACACCTGACGAGGTGGTAGATATAAGGTTAGTCCGAGCAGGGGAACCGTGCCCGAGGTGCCTGGGAGAACTGGTGGAAGCCAGGGGAATCGAAGTAGGGCAGGTGTTCAAGCTTGGTACCAAATACAGTAAAGCCCTGGGGGCAAAATTCCTGGACGAAAACGGCAGGGAACAGTTGATGGTCATGGGATGCTACGGAATCGGAGTCAGCCGGACCGTGGCGGCGGCCATAGAACAGAACCATGACAATGACGGGATTATCTGGCCCATGCCGATAGCCCCTTACCATGTCATTGTTGTCCCGGTTAGCACCAAGGATGAAGAGCAGATGAAACTAGCCTTGAACCTGTATGACTCTCTCCGGGAAGCAGGCATAGAGGTTGTTATTGACGACAGGAACGAACGCCCGGGTGTCAAATTCAAAGATGCTGACCTTATCGGATACCCCCTGAGGGTAGTGGTCGGGTCCAAGGCCCTGGAGGAAGGTACTGTTGAAATTAAGTATCGCAGGAACGGAAATGTGCACACTGTTAAACTGGAGGGGGCCGTCCAGTTTATTAAGAAGATTGTTGAAGATGAGATTGCCGAGCATACTCCATAAACCGCCCGAATATTTATGTACCAGCGCGGTGAAAAGGGAGGAACCTTTATGAAAACAGCAGTGATTATTCCAGCATACAACGAAGAACGCACTGTTGGAGAAATTATCGAAGTTGTAAAACAGGTACCATTTGTAAATGAAACTATTGTGGTCAGTGACGGGTCTACTGATAACACTGCAGAGGTTGCCGAATCCCGCGGGGCGAAAGTAATCGCCCTACCGGAAAACCTGGGCAAGGGAGGGGCAATGATGGTCGGGATCAACAATACCGAGGCTAATGTGGTATTGTTCCTGGATGCTGACCTGATTGGGCTCCAACCCGGGCATGTGGTTGACCTTTTACTGCCGGTGTTGGAAGGCCGGGCCGAAATGACTGTGGGAATTTTTGAACAGGGCCGGTTGGCTACAGACCTGGCCCAGTTTTTTGCACCCTATTTGTCGGGGCAGAGAGCGGTAAAGAAAGACTTATTTTTACACTTGTCCGACCTGGAGATGACCAGGTTTGGGGTGGAAGTAGCACTGACGAGATTTGTAAAAACAGCAGGAATATCTGTGGTTGAGGTCGAATTGAAAGATATGACCCACATAATGAAAGAGGAAAAATTGGGGATTATCCGCGGCTTCCTGGCCCGGCTGAAGATGTACTGGGAGATTGCCAAATGTGTCGGGAAGGGGTAATTTGCCGGGTATGACCAAAGACCGTGTTCTTATTTGCACACATTCCGCCGGTTTTGGACACCGGAAGGCTGCGGAAGCATTAATTGAAGCCTTTCGGACGATAAGTCCTGAAACCGGAGTTTATATCATCGACCCTTTTGAATTTGCCAGGCCTTACTTAAACAAACTTTTGATACATATTTATCTGAAGATACTTAAAAGGGCCCCTTATATTTACCGGATGCTTTATGAAAAGGGCGAAAGGTCTGACCGTGATAGGCATGGATACAGCTTCCTATGGAAGTTGATTATTAATCAGGCATTTTATCAAAAACTGGACTTATTGGTTGAGGAAATTCGGCCAACTGTCATTTTATGTACCCATCCTTTTGCCGCAGTGGTCATGAGCAGGTGGAGGGAGCGAAAAGGTGCTGTTACGCCGGCTATTACCGGGCTAATCACAGATTACACTGTTCATCCTTTTTGGAAGGGCCTCAACCTGGAAGGGTATTTTACGGCCTCCCCTGACCTGCTGCCTGATATTACAGATGGGGGTATCTCCGGGGAAATGGTCTGGGCTACGGGAATTCCCGTCAGCAGGAAATTTGGCCGGGTTGCCGGGAAAAAGCGGGTTAGGCTTGACCTTGGTTTGAACCCATATCTGAAAACAATACTGGTGATGGGCGGGGGTTTTGGGTTAGGTGACCTGGACGAGGTTGTAAAGTGTATCGGTTCATCTGACCTAAAAGTCCAGCTGATGGTTGTAACCGGGATAAATACCGGGCTTCAAAAAAGGCTAAAGAAGCTAATAGCGGATTTGGGGATACCTGTAAAGGTGTTCGGGTTTGTGGACAACATACCGGAGTTTATGGCTGCCGCGGATATAATTGTCAGTAAGCCGGGCGGGATAACAGTTGCCGAGGCGCTGGCCGCCAAGTTACCCATTATAATTTGGAAACCTATCCCCGGCCAGGAAGTCAGGAACGCGTCCTTTCTTGTAAAAAAGCGTCTGGGCAGGCAGGTCAATGACGGGACAGATCTGATTGCTGCTGTCAAACAGCAGCTTGATTTACAGCAGAGCGCCCGGCTGGAACTGACTGCTTTAAACAGGTTGGCTGCCAGGAATATTGCCGGTATTGTAATAGAAGCCTTTATGAGTTAAAGGGGGTGCATGGGTGCCGAATTTTAATGAAATCGACATTATAGTACGGATAATCTTGTCATGTGTTTTGGGCGGAATTATTGGCCTGGAGCGGGAAAGCCTGAACAAGTCCGCCGGCTTCAGGACCCACATCCTGGTGTGTGTAGGGTCGGCATTGATCATGATAGTATCCCAGGAAATGTATAACACGTACCACAACCAAACCTCCCTTGACCCGGCCAGGATAGCTGCCCAGGTGGTAAGCGGCATAGGTTTTTTGGGTGCCGGCACCATTATGCGGGAAGGCGCTACGGTCAAAGGTCTTACTACTGCCGCGACCCTTTGGGTGGTAGCCGGGGTCGGATTGGCTGTCGGGGCAGGTTTTTTTTTCCCGGCCCTGGTGACCACAGGTGTTATATTCCTTTCCCTGATATACCTCGGCAAAGTTGAAAAGCTTATGGCAGGGCAGACTCATGTCTCTGTACTTATCATCACCGCAGAGAACAGGGTCGGTCAGTTGGGACGGGTAGGTTCATTTCTGGGGGAACACAAAATACTTATTCTTAATATCCAGATGAGACAACTGAGAGACGACAACAAGGTAATGTTCGAAATCGACATCAAGACACCGACGGAAATCGATATGAATGAAGTGTTGTACGAACTCTCGGATATACCGGGCGTGAACCAGGTGGAACTGGCAGAATAGCACCTATCGGATTCGGGGGGAAGAAATTGTCATTTATATCCTCTTTACCTGAGCCAGACACAGAACGGCATCAAGCCGTTCTACATTTTTGCAATTACATAGAAAAGTCCTCTCAGCCGGATGAATTCAAAGAGGTTATGAAGCGGGGACAGATTGTTCGAGTAGAAATCAGTACTTCGGCTAAAAAGTGGTGTGTTCACCTTTTGTTGGACAGGTTTGTTAGCAAAAGGCCACTTGATGAACTGGCCAGGGAAGTGGCTGCGGACATTCCGGAATTGGAAGAAATGGAGTTCCTGGTCAGGTACAGTATCCCAGGGATGTCAACGGAGCAGCTGCTCCAGCAGTGTTGGGACGATATCCTTTATACCGTAGGTAAAAACCATCCGGCTCTTTCGGGCTGGCTGGTATCTGCCTCCAAAAAGCTGAAGGGGAAAAACCTGCAGTTGTTTGTAAAGAGCCAGGTGGGCGGGGAAATTATCACCCAGCAACAGGTACCGGCCCAGATTGCTGACCTCATCAGGCAGTGGTTGGGGGAAGAATTGTATGTTAGCGTACATGTGCTTGAGGAAGACGAATGTGAACATGCTAACTGGGTTTCCCAGCAGGAAGCGGAATTTGTCAAAGCCTTGCTGACTCAGCAGGCTGAGAGATTGGACGATTCCAAGGAAACGGTCAAAGACCGGCCGGCGGAAAATACGGTTCAGCATTCCAAGCCGGGAGGGCAAAACGGTTTTCGCAGGAAAAAAGCCAAGGGGCCGGAGCCTGGGGCTCTGATGGGCCGGATGATTTCCGAAAGCCCAGTGACCATAGAAAATATTACTGAGGAAGAAAAGAGCATTTCTGTCCAGGGACGGGTTATCAAGCTCGATATTCGCCAGTTGAAAAGCGGGCGAAACCTGGTCAGTTTTGATATTACCGACCTCACCGACAGTATAACCGTAAAGTTTTTTGAAGATGAAAAAGGGGAAGCCAGGGTTTCCGAATCACTTAAATTAGGGATGTGGGTCAAAGTCCGGGGACCTGTGCAGCAGGACAGGTTTTCCCAGGAACTGACCATGATGGCTTACGATATTGTCATTGCCGAATTTGAGGTTAGGGCAGACACCGCTGAGGAAAAGAGGGTGGAACTCCATCTTCATACCAAGATGAGCGCAATGGACGGGATTACCGGGGTCAGCGAAGCAGTTAGTACTGCGGCCAAATGGGGCCATCAGGCAGTGGCCATTACGGACCACGGAGTTGTCCAGGCTTTTCCTGATGCTTATGAAACCGGCAAAAAGCACGGCATCAAGGTTATCTACGGCATGGAAGGATACCTGATTGACGACGGTGTACCCATAGTAATCAAATCTCACCAGGGCCTTTTGGCTGAAGAGGAATTTGTGGTTTTTGACCTGGAGACCACAGGTTTTTCCCCAAACGTAAATGAAATTATCGAGATTGGGGCCGTAAAAATCAAAAACGGTCAAATGACCGACCGCTTTGCCAGGTTTGTCAGGCCGCAGAACGGAATCCCTGTGGAGGTCCAGCGGCTTACGGGCATAATCCCTGAAATGGTGGCTGAGGCAGAGGGTATAGGCCGGGTACTGCCTGAATTTATGGAATTTGCAGGCTCTTCAACTTTGGTAGCCCACAATGCCCAATTTGATTTGGGATTTCTCCGGGTTAACCTTATGCGGGAGCTTAACCAAGGCATAAACAACCCGAGCGTGGACACCCTCGGTCTGGCCAGGGCATTACTCCCCAACCTCAAAAATCACAAACTGAAGAGCCTGGCGGAAGAATTCAGCATCCCGCTGGAAAAACACCACCGGGCTGCTGATGACGCCGAAGCCACTGCTGCGATATTGATGAAACTCATGGAAATGCTGCCGTCCCGAGATATAACCCGCCTTAATCAGGTTAACAGCCTGGTAAAACATATTAACCTTGACAAACTAAGACCCAGCCATATTGTGCTTTTGGTCCAAAACTACACGGGCCTGCAGAACCTCTACCGGTTGGTAACCATGTCACACCTCAACTACTTTTACCGCCACCCGAGGATTCCCCGCAGTGAACTTGTGAAAAGACGCGAAGGGCTGCTTGTGGGTTCAGCCTGCGAGGCAGGAGAGCTTATCAGCGCTTATCTGGATGGGGCCGGTGGAGAAAAACTTGAAGAAATTGCCTCGTTTTATGACTACCTGGAAATCCAGCCTACCGGAAATAATGAGTTCCTGATCCGCCAAGGGCGTGTCGATGGAGTCGAAGCCCTGAGGCAGATGAACAGGGACATTATGGAACTGGGCAGGAAACTAAAAAAGTTGGTGGTAGCCACCTGTGACGTGCATTTCCTTGATCCTGCGGACGGCCTGTTCAGGAAGGTGCTTTTGGCCGGACAGGGCTACGAGGACGTAAACGACCAGGCCCCCCTATATTTCAGGACCACCGCGGAAATGCTGGAGGAATTCTCCTACCTTGGTGCGGACAAGGCCAGGGAAGTGGTTGTTACCAACCCGCGGCTTATCTCAGACCAGATAATGGGAATCAAACCAATGCCCGACGATTTCTTTCCCCCCAAGATTGAGGGAGCCGAGGAACAGATAACAAGCATGACCTGGAGCAAGGCCAAGTCTATCTACGGTGAGCAGCTTCCCGAGACAGTCCGCAAGAGAATAGACAAGGAACTTAACTCTATAATCGCCAACGGTTTTGCAGTTTTGTACCTGATTGCTCATAAGCTTGTCAGAAAATCAAATGAGGACGGGTATCTGGTCGGTTCCCGGGGTTCAGTTGGCTCGTCCTTTGTCGCCACTATGACAGGTATAACCGAGGTTAATCCGCTGCCGCCGCATTACATATGTCCGGTCTGCAAACACAGTGAATTTATTGAGGACGGCTCCTTCGGCTGCGGGGCAGACTTGCCTGATAAAGATTGTCCGAAATGCAGTGTCAGGTACAGGAAAGACGGCTTTGATATCCCCTTTGAGGTATTTCTGGGGTTTGACGGGGACAAGGTTCCCGATATTGACCTAAACTTTTCAGGGGATTACCAGCCCAGGGCCCACAAGTATACAGAAGAACTCTTCGGTGAGGGTCATGTCTTCCGGGCGGGCACAATAGGTACCATAGCTGATAAAACCGCCTACGGTTTTGTACAAAAATACCTGGATGACCGTGGAATGAGAAAACGGAAACCGGAAATGGACCGCCTCATCGGGGGATGTACCGGGGTGAAAAGGACCACGGGGCAGCATCCGGGGGGTGTCATGGTTATCCCCCGCGATATGGACGTCCACGATTTTACTCCTCTCCAGTACCCGGCAGATGACAAAAAATCCGGCATAGTGACGACTCATTTTGACTATCATTCAATTTCCGGCCGGATTGTTAAGCTCGATATCCTCGGCCACGATGACCCCACGGTTATTAAAATGCTGGAGGATTTAACAGGAAAAAATGCCAAAACCATACCCCTGGATGAGCCTGAAACCATGAAATTATTTTCGAGCGTGGAGGGCCTAGGGGTTACCCCTGAGCAGATCAGGTCGAACATGGGGAGCTACGGGATTCCGGAGTTCGGTACAAAATTTGTCCGCCAAATGCTGGAGGACACCAAGCCCACAACTTTTTCCGAACTTGTCAGGATATCGGGTTTTTCTCACGGGACCGATGTCTGGCTTAACAACGCCCAGGACTTTATTCGCCAGGGAGTGTGCAGGCTGTCTGAAGCCATCTCTGCCCGGGATGATATTATGATTTACCTTATCTATAAGGGGCTGGAACCGAAGCGGGCCTTCAAAATCATGGAGGGAGTACGCAAGGGAAAAGGCGTCAAACCGGAAGACGAGGAGTACATGACAGAACACAAAGTGCCCGGGTGGTACATAGAGTCCTGTAAAAAGATTAAATACATGTTCCCCAAAGCCCACGCAGTGGCTTATGTGATGATGGCTTACCGGATAGCATACTTCAAGGTCCACTATCCCGAGGCTTTTTATGCGACCTACTTTACGGTCCGGGCCGATGAATTTGATGCCGATATAGCGGTTCAGGGCAGCCATCTTGTTTGCCAGATGATTGAAGAAATTGAGGGCAAGGGGAATGATGCCTCCACTAAGGAGAAGAACCTTCTGACCATCCTGGAAGTGGTCCTGGAAATGTGGGAACGGGGTATCAAGATGACCCGTGTCAGCTTAGAGGACTCCCGGGCTGCGCGATTTCTTATCACCGAGAACGGTTTACTCCCGCCTTTTGCGGCTCTGCAGGGTTTGGGTGAGACCGCTGCCAAAAACATCGTCAGGGCCCGCAGGCAGAAAAAGTTTACTTCAGTTGAGGATTTAAGAATCAGGGCCAAACTTAGTAAGGCTGTGATTGAGATTATGATGAACCATGGCTGTCTTAACGGTTTGCCTGAAACTGACCAGATGGTATTGTTTTAGCGGGGTTTTGAGGTGACAGTATTGACAAAGACGAGAATTCGGGAATTGGACACCTTTAGGGGACTTGCCTTCGCGGCTGTGGTATTGCAGCACACCATCGGCATCTACAACCAGCGGGGAGGGTTCACTACCTTTGATAAGTGGCTTGCGGCCGGTTTGTTCAGTGCAGCCAAGTTCGCGGTACCGGCCTTTGTCTTTGTCACTGGCCTGGTGCTTTTCTATAATTACTACGACAGCCTGAATTATCCCGGGTTTATAGTAAAACGCTTCACCGAGGTCGGTATCCCTTATTTGGCCTGGAGCCTCTACTATACCAGCTTTTACACCAGAAGATGGCCTGTTACACCGGATTACTTTAAGGTCTATGTGAAGAATATCCTGACGGGAAAAGGCGGCTACCATCTTTGGTTCATTGTTCTGATTATGCAGTTTTATATTTTGTTTCCGGTCTGGCGTTATCTTTTTCAGCTGGCCGGCAGACTTCTCAGGTCTTCGGCCAGTAAATGGGCCGTCCTGGCTGCGGCGGGTTTCTTCTACCTATGGTTGGTCGTATGGGCTTATTCAACGCAATTCAGTACCCAAAATCCCGTTTTGCTCAGCATTCTCAAATACCGTGACCATATTTCTTTGTTATGGTATCTGTATTTTATGATTGGAGGCGTAGCAGGCCTCAACCTTAAAAAGTTTCGCAGTTTGCTTAAGCCCTTAACGATACCGGCTTTGTTGACCTATGTCGTACTTTTTTATTATTTCACCCACCTTATGGCCGGGGGCGACAGTTGTATCAGCCTGAAGTATGCAGGCTCTTTTACACCGGCAATGGTAATCTTCTCTGTGGCCACAATTCTGCTATTCTACCGACTGGCAATTACCCTGTCTGACAAAGTCCACTTTTTCGATACCCTGGGCAGGTATTCCCTCGGGGCGTATCTGGCCCATGCCGCGGCGCTGAATTGGACAACTCTGGCAGTCATATACCTGACCCCTGGTGCAGGGATTACCCTGCACCTGTTACTCACCTTTATCCTGACTGTGCTGATATCATTGGTCCTTACAATGCTCCTAAACCGTCTGCCCCTGGGAAATTTCCTGACAGGCAGGGTAAGAACGAAAACGGGATGAAAAGAGCCCAACGAACAGCAAACCTTCAGCGCTGATTAAAAGGGGTGGTTTTTTGAAGAAGCTAATAGAAGAGTTTATTACAAAGCGGGTTTCAGACGCAAACCCGTCCATCTACAGAAAGCCTCTTATCGGTTATTCCCCGGCGGATGATGAAATATTTACCTCATTAAAGACAGTGGTAGGGGAGCAGCATTTACTACCGGTGGATTTATTACCCGGTGCCAAAACGGTGCTGGCCTTTTTCGTTCCCTATAAAAAAAGTATTGTGGATGGAAACAGGAGCGGGGTTTCCGCATCCTGGGAATGGGCCCAAACTTACGCCTGTACCAATAACCTGATTAATGAAATATGCCGGGGATTAAACGAGCTCCTTATAGGACACGGCGTAAAAATGGCCTGGCTGTTTCCAACTTATAATTTCGATAAAGAAAAGCTTATGGCTGACTGGTCCCACAAGCATGTGGCCTATGCCTGCGGTTTGGGCCAATTCGGCCGGAACCATCTCCTGATCACCTCCAAGGGTTGTGCCGGTCGGTTTGGAACAGCAGTGCTTGATGTACCGCTGGAACCCAGTCCGAGACCGGAAACAGTGCATGCCTGTCCCGGGAATAAGTCCTGTGATTTCTGCATAAAAAAGTGCCCTGTAGGGGCACTAAACCAAGCTAAATTTGCCAGACACGAATGCTACCGCCAATGCCAGGCCAATGACAGCCTGTTTCCTGATATTGAGTGCGTAGAAGTGTGCGGGAAATGCTCTACAGGACCGTGCGCATATATCGAGTGAACTCGTTCAGCTAAAGCTGAACATCGAAACTTCAGTGGGGGACTCTACCCCCACTGAAGCAGAAAAGTGGAAACTCCACATTATAGAAGGTGGAGTCTTGGAATTGGGATAAACATAATTTTACTGGATGTCCGCATTTTTTATTTTCTCGGTTCTGCTGAATTTTATAAAGATATACAGACCGATTATTATGATTGAGGCCGCAACAATCTGGCGCGGGGAAGGGTGTTCCGCCAGGAAGACCGAGGCCCAGACGATAGCCCCTACAGGTTCGCCAAGTACGCCAATAGCGACTACCGAGGCCTGAACGTATTTCAGCACCCAGTTGAACACCGTATGGCCGAAGATAGTACAGACAACGGCAAGGCTAAAAAACAGCAGCCACTCCCGCGGTGGGTAAGGGTAAAAGGATTTGCCTGCCAGAACGACCACTCCGGCAAGGGCCAGACTGGCGCTGCCGTAAGCGAGGAAGGTATAAACGGAGAGACTCAACCTGGTTCGCAACCGGCGGCCGATGATAAGATAACCTGAGATGGCCACCGCGCCTACCAGGGCCAGGATGTCACCCTCAAGGGCCCGCCCGCCAAAATGAAAATCGGCGGCCCCTATCAAAATACTGCCGAGTAACGCGATAGCGCCTCCTATCATAGCCTTAGTCCCGATTTTTTCCTTAAACAGAAGGAAGGAACCGATAACCACCCAAATTGGCTGGGTGGTTACCAATACAACGGAACTGGCTACACTGGTGTATCGCAGGGAAATGAACCAGGTAATAAAATGAGTGGCCAGAAAAAGTCCGCTCAATACTCCCAGAAATAAATCACGTAGGGGAATTCGGCGTAGTTCTTGGGTCTTTTCCCGCCAGGCGAAGGGCAATAGGATCAGGAAGGTAAGAAAAAGACGGTAGAAGGCAATGACAAAGGCATCGGCCTGGGACAATTTTACAAACAATGATGAAAAGGAAACGGCAATGACGCCAAAGAAAACGGCCAGATACGGATTAAATTTTGCGTCTTCCATTGCATTTCACCACACCTAAATGATAAGCGCGGTTTCCCGCGCTTCAGGCTGTTGAAAAGCATCGTCTAGCATTGTCACCGGCTTCACCAGTACGCCCTGCGGCACTGGTGAAGCCGGTTTCGCGCTATACTCGCTTTTGAACAGCCTATAATATATTTAAGCTGTACCCAGGTAAGCCTCCCTGACCATCTCGTTGTTGCGGAGGTTTTCCGCAGTGTCGTGGAGGACAATCTGGCCTGAAACAATTACATAGCCCCGGTTGGCGACATGCAGGGCCTGGTTGGCGTTTTGCTCCACCAATAGAATGGTTGTGCCCTGGTGGTTAAGCTCTTTAATGATTTCAAAAATCTGTTCCACAAGAAGTGGGGCCAGACCCATAGAAGGTTCGTCCAGCAGCAGAATCTTTGGCTGCATCATCAATGCCCGGCCAATAGCCAGCATCTGCTGTTCCCCGCCACTTAAGGTGCCGCCTTTTTGGCTGAGGCGTTCCTTAATCCGGGGGAACAGTACCATAACCCGTTCAAGGCTTTCTTTAAACTGCTGCCTGTTCTTTGAGACATATGCTCCCATCTCCAGGTTCTCCAAAACCGTCATCCGGGGGAAAATCCGGCGGCCTTCTGGTACATGCCCGATGCCTTTCTGTACAATCACATGGGGCGGTAGTTTCCCGACCGATTCCCCGGCAAACAGGATACTTCCTTTAGAGGCCTGAACGATACCGGAAATGGTTTTTAAAGTAGTGGACTTGCCGGCTCCATTAGAACCGATCAGGGTAACGATTTCGCCCTGGCCAACGGTCAGGGATATGCCCTGTAACGCTTTGATAGCCCCGTAACCTGAATAAACCGTATCAAGCTGCAATAATGCCAATTTAGGCCCCCCTTTCGTCGTGCTCTGCGGCACCCGGGCCAAGGTAGGCCTCAATGACCTTGGGGTCTTTACGGACCTGGTCCGGTGATCCGCTGGCGATATTGACCCCGTAGTCCAAAACAGTCACTGTATCGGAAATCCCCATAACCAGGTGGATATCATGCTCGATTAGCAAAATACTGAGACCCAAGTCGTCCCGGATACGGCGGATAAAATCCTTCATACCCACTGTTTCCTTAGGGTTCATCCCGGCCGCTGGCTCATCCAGCAGAAGAACTTTGGGGTGGCTGGCCAGCGCCCTGGCTATTTCCAGTTTGCGCTGTGCACCGTAAGGCAGGTTTTTAGCTAATTCGTTTTCTTTGCCCTTTAAGCCAACATAGGTTAAGAGTTCAAAGGCCCTTTGCAGAGCGGCTTCTTCTTCGTGCCTTACTTTGGGGGTTTTTAGCAAAATGCTTATAAGGTTTTCCTTAAGATTGGTATGCATGCCGACGAGTACATTCTCGACAGCAGTTAGATTAGCAAACAGCCGGATATTCTGAAAGGTCCTTTTGATTCCCCTGCTGGCAATCTGTTCGGGTTTTAAACCCAATAAGCTTTTCCCGTCAAGGTTCAGGCTTCCTTCCTCGGGCTGGTAGATGCCGGTTATCACATTGAAAAATGTGGTCTTACCTGCCCCGTTGGGTCCGATAAGGCCCGCTATCTGGCCCTTCTCCAGGGCAAAATCTACCTTACATACAGCAACTAATCCGCCAAATCGTTTGGTTATCCCTTTAGCTTCAAGCAAAGCCATACTCAACTCTCCTCCCCTTTGGCCGGCCGGTCTGCCTTTTCTTCAAGAAGTTCCATTTCCCGGCGTTTTGCCGGTATTAATCCTTGGGGGCGGAATATCATCATAACCACCAGAATCAAACCAAAGACCAGGCGCTCAAATTTAGCAGGTTCCAGCTGTGTGGGAATGTTCAGGATTCCACTGTCTCTCAACTGGGCCAGAAACTCGGAGAAGGATTTCAACACCTGGGATTGAAGCATTACGACCGCCGTTGCACCCACAATGGCACCAGGAATACTGCCCATACCGCCCAGGATGACCATAGCCAGCACCCCGATAGACTCCATAAAGGTAAAACTGGAAGGGTCAATAAAAGTCTGCTTGGCGGCAAAAACGACTCCCATCATCCCGGCGAAGGATGCACCGATGGCAAAAGCCATTAATTTTGTGCGCAATAGGGGAATACCCATAGCCCTGGCGGCCACCTCGTCCTCACGGATAGCAGCCCAAGCCCGTCCGATTCTGGAATGCTCCAGCCGGCGGGTAACAAAAATAACAAAGAAAACGATACCCATAACAATAAAATAGTAGTAAATAGGCTTATTCAAGGTAAAACCGAAAAGGGCGGGCGGCTGTATTGGTGTAATCCCTTTAGGGCCGTTGGTAATGTTCACAGGCTTGTCCAGATTGTTAAAAATAATCCTGATAATTTCCCCAAAGCCAAGGGTTACAATAGCCAGGTAGTCACCCCTAAGCCTCAGGGCTGGCAACCCGAGAAGAATCCCGGTTATTCCCGCAGCTAAAAGACTTAACGGCAGAAACACCCAAAACCATTCCCCGGCCAGGGGAAACTTGGCAAAATGAATAAAATTGCCTGCCTGGTCTGAAGCAAAAATTGCGTAGATATATGCCCCTGTGGCATAAAAAGCTACATAGCCCAAATCGAGTAAACCGGCAAAACCAACTACAATATTTAGTCCCAAAGCCAAGGCCACGTAAATCCCGACCTGGGTGGCCACATTCATATAATAAAGGTTGAATGAACCGATAATTGGCATCAAAACAAGTGTCCCAATAAGGACAAAGAAAAGTTTCGCTTTTGTGGAAAGAGGCAAGTAGTATACCAAAAGCACGGAACCGATAAAGAAGAGGAATGCAAACAGGGAACGGGGAACTACCGAAACTGTGAGGGCGGCGCCTCCCATAGCCAGCAGCGCCACCAGGTAACTCATCCAGGGTTTAGTTAGCATTGATTTAAACTTATCCACGCCCGCTCACCTCCTAAACCTTGTCTCTGACTACTTCACCAAGCAGTCCGGATGGTTTAAAAATGAGAACGGCGATAAGGATTACAAAGGCAAAAACATCCTTGTATTCTGCCCCCACGACGCCACCGGTGGCCATACCGAGGTAGGCGGAACCCAGGGTTTCAAAAAGGCCAAGGAGTACGCCGCCGACCATCGCGCCGGGAATATTCCCGATGCCTCCGAAAACCGCGGCAGTAAAAGCCTTTAAGCCAAGAATAAAGCCGATATAGGGGTGGATTAGAGAGTACTGCATGCCAAAAAGCACTCCTGCTGCACCGCCGAGGGCCGGCCCGATGAAAAAGGTTAAGGAGATAACTCCATTGACATTAACCCCCATTAAACTGGCAGTTGTCGGATCCTGAGCGACAGCCCGGAGAGCCTTGCCCATCCTGCTTTTCTGTACAAATGCAGTGAGGGCAACCATCATTCCAAGGGCGGTTACAATAACAATCAGGGTTTTGACCGGGACGTTGACATTTTTAGTCAAATGCAGGTTTTGGCTAAACAGTGTCGGGTAATTAACATAAAAGGCATTGTGCCACAACCCTTCCACCAGACGAACTACGTCCTGCAGGATAAAAGAGACGCCGATTGCGGAGATGAGGGGAACAAGCTTGCCCACATTTCTCAATGGCCTATAAGCAACTCTTTCAATTGCAACTCCCAAGAACCCACTTAAGACAGCACCGACGATAAGGGCAACAAGTAAGGCTAAAAGAGCGGGCATGGTGTTTAAAACACCGGCAGATTGTAAGAAAAGCAGGGTTTCCGCCCCTACAAAAGCACCAAACATGAATATTTCACTGTGGGCAAAATTGATGAACTCCAGGATGCCGTAAACCATGGTATAACCTAAAGCGACCACAGCGTACACAAAACCGAGGGTTAGTCCATCAATAACAACTTGGGGCAGCATTGACCAGAATTGTTCCACTTCTTCGACCCCTTTCACCAGAAAAGTTTGCTAAACAACAATAGGGCGGGCCATAGACCCGCCCATCGTTTTTAACCGAATCTTTTGCTATTCCTATTTTTCACCGATTAGTTCACCAGGGTAGGTCTCGCCTTTGAATTCGAAGAAGTAAACCTTGGCGTTTTTGTTGTCACCTTTGTCATCAAAGGTGACAGTAGTGGCAATACCTTTAAAATCTGCGGTTTTACGGATTTCCGCGGCTACATCCTGACGGGCGGGCATTTTGCCCCCGTTGGCTTTGAGAAGGTTTTCTATACCGTTTAAGGCCACCAGAGCGGCATCATAACCGTACGCTGAATAGGATTCTACGTTTTTGCCAAACTTTTGTTTGTACTGCTCGGCCCACGCTTTACCTTCAGCTGTCTTAGTAATGTCAGTTGCGGCAGTGGTGTAGATCAAGCCGGTAATGTTTTTACCTGCAATCTTGACGATTTCAGAGCTGTCCAGACCGTCGCCGCCCATATATTTGGCAGTAATACCTTTTTCACGGGCTTGTTTGACCATAATTCCGGCCTCAGGATACATCCCGCCAAAATAAATCATGTCAGGCTTAAAAGCCCCTACCTTGGTCAAAACAGCACTGAAATCAACTTCACCGGCGGTGATGCCTTCATAACCAACCACTTTAAGACCAAGTTTTTCGGTTTCCTTCTTAAATTCGTCAGCCAAGCCTTGACCGTAAGCAGTTTTGTCATGAATGACAAACACGGATTTCACGCCAAGCTTGTCTTTGGCATAGCCGGCGCCGGCGGGTCCCTGTACATCGTCCCGAACGCAGATCCGGTTGACGGTCGGCAGCCTGCGGTCAGTGACTTTGGGGGCGGTGTTAGCCGGTGATACCATGGCTAGATTCCCCGTGTTATAAACCTCGGAGGAGGGGATCGCAACTCCCGAGTTGTAATGCCCGATTACAGCAAGGATACTGGGGTCTGCGATAAGTTTTTCAGCAACAGAGACGCCCATCTTGGGGTCTGCCTGGTCATCCTGGGGAGCCAGTTCCAATTTGAATCCCAGCTTCTCAAATTCAGCTTTTTTCTCTTCGAGAGCCATTTGGGCCCCAAGCTTAATGGATTCGCCCACAGCGGCCTGAGCACCGGACAAGGGGCTCGAGGTGGCAATTTTAATTACCTTGCCCGCGTCTGCAGCTTGCTTTTCGCCTTCAGTGGTTTTTGCCCCGCCGCAGCCTGATACTATTAGGGCCATAATCATGAGCAGGGAAGCAACAAGCAAAAGTTTTCTTTTCATCTAGTGACCTCCTTAGATTAATGTGATAACTTTTTAGATAAATTTTCTTTCACACCGGTGTTTCTGAGACCACCCCCTAAAAATTTTTTCTGAGGGTCTTAGTTGCAAGTTGTTTTTTACACTTAAAAGCCTGGAGATTCACAAAAGACTGTTCCAGGCTTCGGTGCCTTGAAATAATATCCTGACCAACCATATTCTGTGTAGGGTGAAGGTAATATTCGGCAAGGAACGGCGATAATCCTTCTCACTATAATATATTTTTATTATTAATGTCGTTATTTTACTGCAGTTTTTAAGCCCTCAAGTTACAACTGCTCAGGAGGCCCTGTAAAACCGGGCTAGGGGGGTATTATGCTAAAAATTAAAGGAATATGGTAAATAATGTCGAATTGTGGAAAGCATGAATCAAAAGGCTGTACACCTCTTAGCTTTGGCCGAACGGACAAGGCATTATTTTCTGGGGGGAGAACATGACATTACGCCGAAAAACATTGATTATTATCGGACTTACACTGGTTACCCTAATGAGTGTGCTTTTTGTAATGTTTCGCAACATAAGCGTAAAATACTATTTCCTTTATCTCCTGACAAGCGGCCTGGTGTTCGGCTTAGCAGTCTTGTATCTTTTGGAAAGAGTGGTGCTGTCCCGGCTTGGCCGCCTCAGTAAAGATGTTAACCGTATTGGCGCGGGGGGTAACCTTGCGGCCCGGGTTTCTATTGACGGCGATGATGAATTGTCCAGTCTGGCCGGTTCGGTAAACGGAATGCTGGAGGCGTTGGAGCGGTCACAAAACGAGTTGTTTAACCAGAGGGCTGCAGAGGAGGAATTAAGGGAAAGTGAAGAGCGATTCCGCCGGCTGGTGGAAAATGCCCCTCTGGGCATCCTGGTTCTGGACCTTCAGGGGACAGTAACAACGGTTAACCCGAGTTTGGTTAAAATCTTGGGGCCGCCGTCGGAGGATTGGGTCGTAGGTATCAATTTGCTTACTTATCCGCCCTTTTCTCAATCCGGAATATCTGACAGTATCCGCCAATGCATGGAAACCGGGGGGATAGTCATTTCCGAGCATGCTTATATATCCAAAGGGGGTAATTTTGTTTGGCTGTGTATCTACCTGACCCCTTTGACACGTGCCGGGGGGAAAATTACCGGCGTACTCTTACTGGTTGAAGATATCACCGAGCGGAAAAAGGTTGAAGAGGAACTTCTGCAAAAGGATCGCAGGATACAGAAAGAACTACAATTGGCCAGCACTATCCAGTCAAGCCTGTTTCCCATTAATTTACCCCAAGTCCCGGGAGTTACCCTGGCGGCTACTGCGGTATCGGCGAATGAAGTCGGAGGGGACTATTGCGACTTATTTATCAACAAATATAACAAGCTGGGGATTGCCATCGGGGATGTAATGGGCAAGGGGGTTCCGGCGGCGTTATTTGTTGCCATGACCTATGCCGTTGTGCGAAATTATGCTTTAGAAACCGAACAACCAAGCGCAGTGGTAAATCGTGTAAATAGAGTTCTGTTTCCGCAGTTGGAAAATGCCCAGCAGTTCATTACCTTTTTTTACGCCCTTTACGACCCGCAAACCAGGGAATTGGTCTATACCAATGCCGGTCATAATCCTCCTATAGTCTACCGGGCTTCCACGGGAGAATGTGAAACTCTTGAGGTGAGAGATTATTTCATGGGAGGTATTCTGGAGGCAGAGTACAGGGAAGGAAAAACTATGCTTAATCCGGGAGACGTGGTACTTTTTTATACGGACGGACTGAAGGAAGGCAGGAACAAAGAAAAAGAGCAGTTTGGTATGGAACGGATAACCCAAAATCTTAAAGTAAACCACATTTATGACCCGGCAAGTATTCAGGAAATAATCTCCTGTGAGTTTAGCGAGTTCCTGGACGGAGAACTGCCTTTGGATGACGTGACGATGATAGTCATCAAAATTGATGAAATCCGGGTTTTTGCTTAAAATTGCAGAAAGCCAGCAGGATAAATGGTAGAAGTTGTCGAAAACACTAGCTAAATGCAGATTGTGAAAAATAAAATAATGTCTCCGGGGAGACTGGAAAATGGTAAACTTTCCGAAAGGAAAGGGCACAAAACTACGGGTCTAAGGTAGTTTGGCGGACCTGACCAAGAGCCGCCGAACACTGCTATGACAGCCGGGTTACCCAGAAAGGAAAAACCTGTTCTGGTTGAAATATGCCCGAACGGGTTTTTTAAACGTACACAAAGAAGGTGACGCCCTTGAGTAAATATAACGTGAATTTGTTGGTTTTTGATGCCAGTATTTTCGTTTCTGGCTTTTTTCTCCTATTTCATTACCTGCCTTCACCGGATATTCAAAATTGGGTTCCCGTCATTTTGTTTTCGGCAGCAGTATTGTCTTTGGCTTTACTTAAGACCTGCCTTCCCTCCGAGGAATCATTTTCCTTTGAAAACGTCATGATTATCGCCTATGTCCTGACTTACGGCTTTAGTGGGACCTGGGTTGCGGCTATCGCATTCACGGGATATGCCTTACTGAAAAGAACATCCCTTTTGGAAGCTGTATTTTCTGTGAGCAGTTTCATTATCGCGGTCTGGGGTGCGGCAGCCATTTTTACCGCTACGGGCGGAGTTTTCGGTAATTTGAGTTTATCTGAGAATTATATACCGTTATTGTGTTTTTTGTCATCGTACCTTCTCTTCGTTTTCGGGTCAAAGGCGGTACATAATTCCCTCCTTTTGGATAGACCTTTGGAAATGGTCAACCTGCTTAAAGATGAAAGCTCTGTCACACTGCTAGTGGTAATTGACGGAGTGGTTGCCACATTACTGTATCAAGGCGTCGGGATAGCCGGAATAATTATTGTTTTAATGCTTACAGCCGGAATCTTGAAAATACTCAGAATTTATTTTCATTCCGAACGAAAGTACGTAAAAACTGTGGAGACTTTTTTGACCGTCACAGAGAATAAGATCCCGCATTTTCGCGGCCACTCGGAACGGGTTGCCAAATCTTGCCAGATGCTGCTCAACTGTATGCGGGTCACCAGAGAGGAGCGCGGTATCATCGAATATGCCGCCTTACTTCACGATATAGGTAAGCTCGGAATGCCGGAAAAACTGCTTAGGATCCACAGTTACCTGACGAGCGAGGAGGTCCAGTGTCTAGAGGGCCATCCCGAGATTGGCAGAAAACTTGTTCAGCAGATTACAGGTTTGGATAAAGTAGCGGAGCTAATACACTGTCATCATGAAAAATACAACGGAGAAGGATATCCCCGGAAATTGGCAAAGGAAGAAATACCTTTCGGAGCCAGGGTAATTGCCGTTGCCGACATGTTTGACAACCTGGTTTATCGTGTCGGACTGCGGTTTCAACAAGCCTGTACAGAGCTTAAGAATATGGCCGGGTCGGACCTTGACCCCGAAATTGTGGAAGTATTTTTAAAGGTGATACTGGACAACAGCCAGGTTGCTGCTACCCATGAATCCGGCCGCATAACGGACCGCCTGGAGGATAAAACCAAAGATATAGTTGAACAGTTAAGGTATTACCTGGATAAGTCTTGGGTCCTTGGTACCCTGCACATGAGTTATATAGTTCTATATGAGAATAACGAAATTAAAAACCTTGGTACGGGGGTCATTCCCCACTCCATTAAAAACTACCTGGCGGACTATGTCCAAAAGGGTCTGGATATTGGGACCTGCCACAAGGAGTTTATTATTGACGCGGTTTCTGCCAAAATATTTAATGCCTATTTTATGCCTGTTTCCACAGACTCCTGTTTAATCACGGTTTTTGACATGACGGAAGTTTTAAAAACCGAAAGAGACCGGGAAGAAGGGGAACTAAAAATTTATCGCGATGTAATTTTGGCCGTAACCCAGGGTAAGTTACTCCTTACTTTTGGTGAAGAAATTAATAACTACATTGATGAAAGCTTAATCCACAGCGAAATGCGGTTGTATGAGCCCCAGGACGTGGCCAGGGCCAGGTCCATGGTCAAGGGTATTTTGGATACGGTGCCACTATCAGGCCAGCGAAAGTCGCAAATGATACTTTGTGTATCTGAAGCCGCAACAAACGTTATAAAACACGTGGGAGAGGGAAAAGTTGGGGTAAGTCTTTTGGACAATGCAGTGCGAATTATTATTCAGGACAACGGACCGGGAATTGATATTTCTCAGCTCCCCCAGGTGACCCTGAGAAAAGGTTATTCCACCAAGCTTTCCCTGGGGTTTGGGTTTACTATCATGCTGGATTTTCTGGATAGGCTAATTATGTCTACCAAAGAAGGAACTATTGTAGTATTGGAAATGGCTTTCAATCCGGAGAAGAAACCGGTTGAAACGCCGAATAGAGAAGAGGTGGCTCAAGGAGATGTCAGTTGAGGGATTCGTTATCACTGAAGGTAACACTGTACAGGAAGCGGTTAGCAAAGCGCTTAGGATGCTGCAGGTTAAAAAAGAGCAGACCACAATAGAAATCATCTCAGAAGGAAAACAGGGTTTCCTTGGGGTGGGCTCCAGGCTTGCCAAAGTTAAGGTTTCCATTAAAGAAGACGCCAAGGCCGAACTTGAACTGACTGACATATTGGTTGACCTACATATTAGGGATGAATCCCTGGCTGCGCAATATTCGCCTAAAGTAACCGACAAAATGACAGGGGTGGCCGCAGTTGTCAACGGTAAAGTAGTTGTTACCGATCCTTCGGATTTGGGAAGTTACGCTATTTTAAAACCAGGCCGAAATATGAGGTTAATCATCAACGGACAAGAGACTGTAGAAGAAACACCGGTTTCCGAAGGGGATATGATACAAGTAGAATTGGTCGATGAAAAGCCGGTTTCTTCGCTGGAGTTGACTGTTGCAGATAATAAGCTGGAGGCTTTACTGAGACTGGTTAGCCAGCCGGGTGCCACATACAGGTTAATGGATCAGGCTGAAACAAATAAATTACTGTTGCAGATAGAGGTTGCAGAAATAATTGAATCACCTCCGGTTACGGTAGAGGATGTAATTAGGTTTTTACAGGAAAAGAATGTCGTAAAAGGTATACTAAATGCAGGAATTCAACAGGTGTTGGAGAATCAAAATGGCAAGGAAGGGTTTCCAGTAGCCCGGGGCTTAAAACCAGAGGACGGTATCGATGCATATATTAGGCTCCCCTTCCTGGATGACGCGAAAGAAGACGAAGAAGAACCGTTATTTAACCACCATCAGATGGTGTCTGTTAGTCCGGGTGAGGTCGTTGCCATCAAAGTGCCTAAACAAATAGGACGCGACGGCTGGGCCGTTACCGGGGAGCCAATTCCGGCAGCTTTGCCTAAAGATTGTGAAATGTGCATTAAGAGCGGATGTGAGTTCACGGGGGATGGGGAAATGGTAGTGGCAACAATTGCCGGCCGGCCCGGGACAGCGAATATCGGCAACAAGACTTTTGTTCATGTGGACCCGGTTTATGAAGTCAAGGATGTTGACCAGACCATCGGAAACATAAAATTTGCCGGAGACGTCCTGGTAAGGGGAAGTGTCCGGGATGGATACAAGATTGAAGCTGACGGAAATATTGAGGTATTTGGTGATGTCACCAGGGCTGCAATAACCGCCGGGGCCAGTGTTACTATTCACCAACAAGCCCTTGGGAGCATCATTACGGCAGGGGGAAGGGCCGCTTTATACTCTTCGATTTTGCCCGGTTTAAAGGAAACGGGGGAGATGTTGAATAATGTGCGCGCGGTGGCAGAGCAGCTTAAAAGTGTTCCCGCTTTTAAGACATCTGACCTGCGGGCCAAGGGTGACGGCCCGTTAATTCAACTGCTGCTCGATTCAAAATTCAATGTCCTGCCGCAAACAGTCTCGGAATTGTCCGAAACAATGCTGGGCTCCAAGCAAACAGTTCATGAACAGGTATTGGATTGTGTCAATCTTTTACAGAAGGATTTATGCGGGCTGGGATCGGTAAATATAGAAAGTGTTGATTATCTCCAAAGGCTAAAAGAATGTGTAGACCTGGTTGTCGGTCTGATTAACGATAGTATAAGAAAAGAAGACTGCATTAAGGTTAAATATGTTCAAAACTGTACTCTCCAATCAAGCGGAGATGTAATAATTGAAGGCCAGGGATGCTACATATCTACCGTTACGGCCGGAGGAGAAGTGATTGTCTCAGGAAATCCCGGGGTTGCCCGGGGCGTAAAAGTAGTCTCCAACGGTAACGTAACTGTAAAAGAACTTGGTTCGGATTTTGACACCCAGACTTCTGTGGCGGTTAACTGTAACAGCAAGGTTTCGGCAGGGTTAATACATCCCAATGTCACAGTAAAGGTAGGCGGGGATAAATTCAGGGTCGATAATCTGTACAAGAACTTTGACGCCTATATTAACTACGAAGGCCAACTTGTTGTTGACAAGCTATTGACCGGCGAAAAGCGCCAGTGAACTCGTTCAGCTAAAGCTGAACATCGAAACTTCAGTGGGGGGACTCTACCCCCACTGAAGCAGAAAAGTGGAAACTCCACCTTATAGAAGGTGGAGTCTTGGAATTGGGATAAACTGGAAGAGGGTGGGACTTAATGTTAGACGTGCAAGTTTCAACTGACGGCAAAAACAAAATCTTGAGACTGGTTGGAGAACTGGACATTGCCACTGTTGACAGGTTTAAGAAAAGTGTGGATGAAGCCCGTGAGGATGTTAGTGGCATGATTTTGGACATGGCTAAATTGGGTTTCGTTGATTCTACCGGGGTTGGCGGACTATTGAATGTGGTAAAGAGTCTCAGGAAAGACAGTGTCGAAGTTAAAGTATGCAATGTTTCGGCTGAGGTATACGAAGTTTTTGACCTCTTGGGGCTGCCCATGCTGTTGGGTAAAGAAATTTTTGAATAATGTTTGTGTATTTTGACAGCCATTTAGGGGGTGGACAAAATGGCTCCAGGAGATTTTATCGATGAGTTATTGGCCAAAAATCAACCTGTAAATGTTGAAATAAGTCGAAATAAGATGGAAGCCTATCTAAAGGTCTACTCACTGGGAGGAGGCCAACAAATTACCGGGCAGGATATCGAAGCCGCTTTAAGAGAAAAGGGCGTGATTTATGGTGTGCTGGAAGAAATTGTTGATAAGGCCGTCAGCCTACAGCATTTCAGCGAACCCATCACTGTTGCCAGGGGTTCCGAGCCTATCCCCGGAGAGGATTCAAAGATTGATTTTAAGTTTAATACTGATGTAGTAATAGGAAAACCGATTGAAATGATGGATGGCCGGGTGGATTTTTACAATCTCAACCTTATTCAGAATGTGGAGATTGGGGAGGTACTCGCGGTTAAAACACCGGCTTCTAAAGGAACCCCGGGTTACACGGTTACCGGCGAAGAGGTTCCGGCCAAACCTGGAAAAGATTTTCTTTTAAAGCCTGGTAAAAATGTACAAATGGTTGCAGGTGATAATATAGGTTATAAGCCCAGCGCCATAGTTGCCGTGTCGGCCGCACAAGGCCGCGTAATGCTTACCGGTAACAAAATCACCGTTTCCACAGTCTATGAAGTTGACGGAGATGTGGATTTCAACACGGGAAATATTGAATTTAACGGGAGCGTAATAATCAAAGGGAGTATCAGGGAAGGTTTTAAAGTTGTGGCGAATGGCGATGTGGTTATCATGAACACTATATCTGACGGGATAGTTGAGTGTACCGGGAATGTTAAAGTCAAAAGCGGCATTGTCGGCAGAAGCAAAACGAGGATAAAAGCGGGAGAAAGTGTTTTCGCCAAGTTTATAGAAAACTCCACCGTTGAGGCTGCTGAAGATATTGTGGTCAGTGAAGCCATCATGCACAGCAGGGTAAGCGCCGGAAAATCCGTGGTAGTCGGTGGCAAGGGTGTTGTAGTCGGAGGCTTGATCAGGGCCGGTGAAGAAATAAAATGTAAAATAGTGGGTTCACCCCTGGCAACTGCAACTGAGTTGGAGGCCGGGATAAATCCTGTGCTGCGTAGGGAATATTCCAAGCTCATAAAGGAAAAGGAGTCAAAGGAAACTGACCACGATAAAGCTGATAAAGCCATAAAACTCTTAAAGCGCATGCAGTATACCCAAGGGGAGATGCACCCGGATAAGCGTGCCCTTCTTATACAGGTTACTAAAGTACAGGTTGCCCTTACCAAGGATTTAGAGGCACTAAACGAGTCCATAAAGAACATCGAATTTCAGATGGTACAATCTAACCGCGGCCGCATAACGGTGCAGGGAACAATCTATCCGGGAGTGAAGGTAACCATCGGATCGTCTTCAGTACAAATCCACGACCCTTACCCATTTGTCTGCTTTACAAAACACAATGGAGAAATAAAGATTTCCCCGTATAAATAAGATGTAATAATGATGGGGCTGTCCGAAAGGGGCAGTCTCTTTACTTTTACTATTGACCTACACAGATTCTTGTCTTGCCAACCTTTGCTATATATGTTATACTACTTACGATGCGATTTAATTGATGCTTAACCCGGAAAGGTATTTGTAGAGTGGGGCAACCCCACTCTTTCGCGTTCCAGAGGGCTAAACTGCTCAAAGTATAAGCGGAGAGCATAGATGGTACAATAGTTAATATGAAGATATACGGGGAGTGAAGGCTATGGGAAAAACCAGGACCGAGGATATTGTTTGGGAGATGGCAAAACCTGTAGTAGATTTCTTAGGCCTCGAATTGGTAGATGTTGAGTACATAAAAGAAGGGGGATCGTGGTTCCTGAGGATTTTTATTGATAAACCCCAGGGTATTACCCATGACGATTGCCAGGCAGTATCAAAAAAACTGGGTGAACTGCTTGATGAAAGGGATTCCATACCCCAGTCGTATATACTTGAAGTCTCCTCTCCGGGAATTGAACGGCCTCTTAACAAACCCGAAGATTTTGTAAAGTTTCGTGGGTACAAAATACGGGCTTCGACTTTTTCGCCGGTTGAAGGGCAGAAGGAATTCGTTGGTGAATTAGAGGGTGTTGAGGATAACATATTGAGCATTAATGTAAAAGGCAAAAAGGTTACCCTGCCTTTTGGGACGGTAGCTAAAGTTAGATTGGAAGCTGATTTCTAGACAAATGAAAATTAGAGGAGGTTAGTTTAAAAAAATGAATACGGAGTTCATCGAAGCTTTGGAGGAACTCGAAAGAGAAAAAGGTATTGCCATTGAGATACTCCTGGACGCCCTGGAAGCTGCTTTGATTTCTGCTTACAAAAGGAATTTCGGTTCCTTACAGAATGTTAGAGTGAGTATTGACAGGTCAACGGGGGAAATCAAGGTTTATGCCAGGAAAACTGTTACAGAAAGTGTGGAAGACGACCGTAGTGAGGTTTCTTTGGAGGCAGCGAGGGATAAGGACCTGAGATACGAGTTGGGGGACATCTTGGAAGTAGAAGTAACTCCAAGAGATTTCGGACGTATTGCGGCCCAGACTGCCAAGCAGGTGGTCGTACAGAGAATCCGTGAAGCCGAAAGGGGCATTATTTACGAAGAGTTTTCCAACCGGGAAGGTGACATAGTTACAGGCATTGTGCAAAGGCAGGACCAAAAGAATATCTACATAGACTTAGGTAAGACAGAAGCTATTCTTGGGCCCACCGAACAAATCCCTGGTGAAGAATATAAGCATGGTGACAGGTTAAAAACGTACATAGTTGAAGTTAAAAAGACGACCAAGGGACCTCAAATACTTGTTTCCAGGACACACCCCGGCCTTTTGAAAAGGCTTTTTGAGCTTGAGGTACCTGAGATTCACGACGGTATTGTTGAGTTAAAATCAGTGGCCCGTGAAGCCGGGGCACGCTCTAAAATTGCCGTTTATTCACGGGATGAGAATGTTGATCCCGTTGGAGCCTGCGTGGGGCCAAAAGGGATGCGGGTACAAACTATCGTTCACGAACTCAAGGGCGAAAAAATAGATATAGTGAAATGGCACCAGGAGTCGGCGAAATTTGTTGCCAATGCTTTGAGCCCCGCAAAAGTAGTTGATGTTGCTATATTCGAAGATCAGAAAATAGCAAGAGTGACTGTGCCGGATTACCAACTGTCGTTGGCCATTGGCAAAGAGGGTCAAAATGCCCGCCTGTCTGCAAAATTGACAGGTTGGAAAATTGATATCAAGAGTGAAACCCAGGCCGAAGAGCTTAGGCTAAATGACGAGTATGCCGACCAGGGTGATGAATACTCAGAAGATGAATACTATGAGGATGATTACGCCCCAGAAGATTACGACGACAGTGAGTATGAGGATGGTGACTGGGGTGAGGACGGAGAAGAATATCAGGATTACGAATACGAGCAGGACGGCGAAGAACACGAAGAGGGCGAACCCGGGGACGACCAATACGCCGACGAAGGGGAATACGACGAGGAATATTACGACGAAGAATATTACGACGATGTAGACGAAAGCGCCGGCCAGTTACCGGATAACACAGAAGAGTGCGAAGAGCAGGAAGATATTGTTCTGCCGGAACCGGAACCGGAGGAAGAATCCAAAGGCAAGGGTAAGAAAGCCAAAAAGAAAACCGAAACCGCCAAAAAGGCTACCAAAGCGCCGGGTAAACGCAAGACGTTGTCGGTTGAAGAAGTAGGCGAGTTTTTGGAAGAGTTGGAAGAAGACAAGTAAATGCCCTGATAAGGAGGGGTTAACCTTGAAAATAAAAAAAATCCCTATGAGGATGTGCTTGGGTTGCCAGGAAATGAAACCTAAGAAGGAACTTATCAGGATAGTAAAAACCCCGGAAAATGTTATTGATATCGATCCCATAGGTAAACGTGCGGGCCGCGGGGCATATATTTGCCCCAGTGAAGACTGCCTTCGTAAGGCAATAAAGGCAAAACGAGTGGAAAAGGCTTTTGGACAGCCAGTTCCACCTGAAATAGTTGACAGACTGAAAGAACGGTTGGTGAGCTATGGTGTCCCGAAAGGGGTATGATTTTCTCGGTATAGCCCAGCGAGCAGGGTGCATTCAATCAGGAGATGCAGCCTCCGAAGCAGTGATAAAAAAGGGCAAAGCAAAACTTGTATTGTTGGCTGCGGACGCTTCGGAAGGAACTAAGGAACGTTTTATTCATTTGTCGGAATTTAAGAAAGTGCCGTGGGTTGAAGGTGGGCAGAAACTACACCTTGGCTGTTCTCTTGGCAAATCACCGAGGTCAGTGGTAGTTGTTACTGACGAGGGATTTTCCAAGAAACTGCATCAACTCTTTGTTGGGGAAGAGGAGGATTTCTAACCCGGTTAGAAATTCGAAAAAACGGGGGTGAAATTGATGGGTAAGATTCGCGTATACGAATTAGCTAAAGATTTGGGACTGGAAAGCAAGGAATTAATAGCGCAGCTCGCCAGTGTAGGGGTAAGCGTTAAAAACCATATGAGTACCCTTGAAGATGATGAGATTGCCAAAATCAGGAGTACGAAAAAGGCTGAAAGACAAGGGGTAAATGCCAAAGCGAAGGGAAATCAGGAACAGACACCTGTTTCGGTGAACCCGCCGAGTCCGGGTCCCGGGGATAAACCTGTCAGCGCAGAAAAAGAAGGTAAACCAGTAGGCCCAAGACCGGAAGGCAGGCCGATGGGTCCAAGACCGGAAGGCAGGGCGGCAGGCCCAAGACCGGAAGGCAGGCCGATGGGTCCAAGACCGGAAGGCAGGGCGGCAGGCCCAAGACCGGAAGGCAGGCCGATGGGTCCAAGACCGGAAGGCAGGCCGATGGGTCCAAGACCGGAAGGCAGGCCGATGGGTCCAAGACCGGAAGGCAGG
>JAJZQD010000161.1 GCA_021847735.1 Bacillota bacterium
CAATCGGGATAGCAGGGATATTTACTCCCTCACAAACTAACATTACCTATACGGTTACCGGCAGTACGGTTAATTTTAACGGCGCAGGCGCCCAAACCATCAATGCTTTAACCTACAACAACCTTGCAACCAGTGGTTCGGGCACCAAACAATTGGGAGGCGCCATCGCAACGATCGCTGACCTGACGATTGGTTCAGGTACAACACTGGATGTGACAGCCTCCAATTTTGCCATTTCTGTGGGTGGAAACTGGACCAACAATGGAGGAACGTTAAATCCACGTTCCGGGTCTGTTACTTTTAATGGAACAGGGGCACAATCAATTACGGGAACTGCAGCCAACCAGACTTTTAACAACGTGGTCATCACAAAAACAGCAGGTACTATCTCCTTGCCCATTGGAACTACTGCTACCCTTACAGTGAACGACCTGACCGTGAACCAGGGCACCATGCAGATCAATGATGCCTCCACCACCATACGCACGATCAACGTCAACGGCAACCTGACGGTCCAAAGCGGGGGATTTATTACCACCGGTACTGGGAATACGATTGGTTCCTATGCACTGCCCGGCACTTTACCTGGTGTAGGGTTGTACCATTCCATTTTTCATCAATTGAACCTCAGTGGTAATTTTATCAACAACGGCAGCGCAAGATTTACCAACCTCGCAGCGCCTGCTTATGCTACTTTCGCCACCAATGGCGCCGTAACAGTGCGCTTCACAGGTTCGACCGATAATACGGCAACTTTAAACGGTGTGACCGACTTTTACAATTTAATTGTTGACAAAGGAGGTGATAAGACCTTCACATTAACCTTAAATTCAGCAAGTACAGCAAATTTTTCCTTGTTTGGTCCTAATCTTTTGGGACGTATTGAGACAACTCCCTTCACTGCGGATAATCCGGAAATAAGAAAAGCCCTTTGGGTCAAAAATGGGACCTTAAAACTAACGGGAAGCCTTACTATTCCAACCCTGACTGAGGGAGATAACAGCAATGGCAACGGAGACTGGGCGGTTGGTGGTAACGCACAACTCTGGATTGCAGGAGTGAATGTAACAGTTTATACTACTGCAACTGCTTCAACAGGTTTCCCTGAAGCGCCTGTCGGATCAACCGGTGTATTAACTGGTTCAAGCTATCAGGCAATTTCTGTTTATGGCACCTTCCGTATATCTGACGGATTTTTCGGAACACGAAATAGTGCAGGGTTTATTTTCTGGGACACTTCCGCTGCATCTGCTGAAGTATTTTTTGAAGGAGGCACTACCAATACCAGCGTTTTCCGGGAGGGTAACGCGGCCGGTAAAGCTTCCTATCGACAAACCGGGGGTACTGTCATTGTCCGCGGCAACGAAACTGAAGCAGGAGAAATGGCTGGCTATCCTATATTTGATATTTCCAATGCGACCTCAACTTTCGTGATGAGTGGTGGGGATTTGATATTCAGGGATATCAACAACGGAAATACAAACGGGAATGGTTTTTGTGTAAAATCAAGTGTCGGAAACTATTCAGTAACAGGAGGTACCATTACTTTCGAAACCAATTCGGCCAACAGTCCATCCATTGATCTCAGTTCAACTGCCAATTTTTACAACCTGAATATCAAAAGATTGTCCGGATCGATCAACTCGACGGTAAACCTGTTGACCAACCTGGTAGTCACTAATAATTTAACGATTTACACCAATGGAACACTTTCTACCGGAACCGGTAACTTCGCGGTAAATGTAGCCGGCAACTTTACCATCAACAGTGGCGGGGCCTATACTCCCGGCGCCAACACCACAACCTTTGACGGAGGCGGCAACTTTTACCTTTGGAACGACGGTACCATTACCAGTGGCTTATACAACCTGGTAGCCAATAAAACACTTGGTACATTAATATTGGCGGGGACGGTTACAGACTTTACCGTTCTGAACGATTTGACTATTGCCAGGGATACCCTTGCCGATGGAGGAAAAAACCTATTCGTACTGGGAAACGTTATCAATAGTGGGACACACAAAGGGGCAGGAAAGGTTTCTCTGGCCAAAACGACCGGAAGTCAAACAATTTCGGGCAATGGCACAGGAAAATTTCAAAATCTCGAACTAAACAATACGAATGGCACAAGCGGTTCCGCGCAAGTTTCCCTTGCTGCAAATACAACAATTACCGGAAACCTTACCTTAACAAGCCCCAGGATCTTCGACATTTCAACTTATCTTTTAACTTTGGAAAAGCTGGGCACCGTAAGCGGGACGTTCAGCAGTTCATGTTTTATTCGAACGTCAGGGGCTGCCTCCAATGGAGGGGTAAAGAAAACATTTAATAATATTTCGCCATTTACCTACCCGATAGGGACCGGCGCCAATTACACCCCTGCTACACTTCAATTGGGCTCTGCCCCGGGAACTTACGGATCGGTCACCGTCAAACCTGTCAACTCGCAACACCCGCTGGCCACAACATCGAATTGTTTTGCCTATTACTGGAAAGTTGAGGAAACAGGCTTTGCCGGTATTCCTGCCGGAGCCGTTTCGCTGTTGTTTAATTACGGTAATCTAGCAGATAATACCGCTTATGTTTCTGGGGTATACAATCCCGCTGCCTGGGCCTATACCAACGATGTCACTTTGGTTGACGAAACTTCCAAAACGATTTCATTTCCAGTCAGGAACAGCTTCGTTGGAGATTATACAGGCGGCGAACC
>JAJZQD010000045.1 GCA_021847735.1 Bacillota bacterium
TAATGATTACATTTACCGCTCATCCAGTTTCGGCAGATACCAGACCTATTCAACTGCTTCATATTCTTTTTGCGATCCTTAATCATTCCTTCTTTTATCTGCTCACTAACCTTGAAGTATGGGCATCTTGGTAACTCTCTTTCTATATATAGGAACATTCTCTGACAGAATTCACCTTGTGGCTTGAATCTTACATGCTGGCAGTTACGACATTTAACTTTTGACTTAGATTTTACTCTAATAACTGACATATTTCACTTCCTAATGAATATTTTATTGGTATAAACCTTGCTGCCGGTAGGGTGGGAGCAGAAGGGCAGAGGGAGCCTAGCCCCCGTTTTAACAGGAGCTGCGTGTTGCCGTATAGGTACGGTCGCTTTCGGTTTTCGGTCGCTTTGTGTAAACACACATCTCTTTTTCACGCTTGACTCGATCTGGCCTGGCATTAACAAGTAGGGCATTACCCCTTTGCGTGACTGCCTCATTGGAACTCGTGAAGTCCCTCCCAGGGCGGTTATTGGTTGTAGCACGTCTCTACAACCTCACTAGATATTTAATGCGCTCAGTAAATCGAACTAGCACAAATAGGTATCTAGGCAATCAGAATTAGCTTTTGTGGTCCTTCTAACGGACATATCACCGGGGATGAACCGGGCCGGAGTTTAATGAGTGCTTCCGTAAACCTCATGTATAGCAAATATGAAATTGGACAAAATAAATACCGGCAGGATAATACTCCTACCGGTGGTTAACTAATGTTAATTTTTATCAAGAACATTCACAAAAACGAATATTTTAACCTTGAGAAAAATCTAATTGTCAGTTATAATAAACTTAGATATTTCACTCAGTGCTGGTAGGAAGTGCTGAGCGAAACGACCTCCAGCACTGCTAATGCTAGGGGGTCATTTATTTTTATTCATTTATGTGCTAATTATATCATCAAGCGACAAAGTTTGGCAATATGCCTAAATAAATTTAAAATAAGTAAAAGGAAAGCACTTCATTGTGCCTTCCTTTTTTGCTTTATTTTGGGTCGGGCTTGAATTTGAAATTCGTTTATTGCATTAACAATATCAATCTTTTCCATTGTCTCATTGACATAGACTGTCCCGGCCACCAATAGTTGAAACTCTTTAGGAAGATTCTTACATCGATAAATCAATAATTATGCCCTCCCTCCGCTGCTACCTATATATAAATCTTACGACACAACAGAGGAAATTCATACCAAAAAAAAGAACAAAGTTTCGTCACTTTTCGACATAACTAGACACTATAAGTTCAATTACTTTCTTTACTGTCTCGGGCGATACGCCTTTTTCTGCAGCTTCCTGAGATAGTTTTATCCATGGCAGGGAATCTGATTTAAGCACAAAGTCTTTTTGCTCCTCTGTCATATGAGGGAGAATGTCGGCAGGCCCTAAAACTTCATCTATTATAAAGTAGGCTGGGTGTACTCCGAGGGCGACAGCGAGACTTTTGGCGGTATTCAGCATAATGTCTTTGCTTTTCCCGTTTAATAACATGCTTATAAGTGCAGGCGTAAGACCGGAACGTTGTGCTAATTCAAGCTGCGTAATGTCCCTAATTTCAATAAGTTCCTTGAGTTTTTCTCCAACGGTTTTCATTTTCATCCTCCTAAAAATATCTCTCTATCTATAGTTCACCTTTGTCAGGTATAGTATAGCAAATTAAATATATTTAACAATTAAAAAGGGTAAAAATATATTAAAATTCCTTAATATTATTGTTGACAGTTAAACATTTTTAATATAAAATCAAGGTGAGCAAGGAAATAAGCACCTATTTTTTTACCCTTTATGTTAAGTTTGGTTAACCTTGTTTTGAAAAATTAACAAAATTGAATGGTGGTGAAATCATGAAAAAACCTTCTGCATTAGGTAAATGGGTTTCTAAAAGGAGAATTGAGTTGGGAATGAACCAAAAAGAGCTTGCTGATCTGGCAAATTTAACTCCGGCCCTAATATGTATGCTTGAGAATGGAACAAGTCAAGACGTAAAGACCGAGACGCTAAAGAGGTTAGCAAGGGCCTTGAATGTAACTGTCGAGGAGTTACTGAAGGAGTCGGCATAAGCGGAGAAGAGAGGGAAGGTCAGCTAGACCTTCCCAGGGCGGAGTAGAAAGGAGGACGAAAATGAAAGTTTTGGTAACGGTTACCGAGGAAGAAAACCAGGTGATAATCAACAGCTTCGCTCGCATGAGGGCGATTGACTCAACAATACGACATTTAGTTGACCAAAAGGCTAATTTGATGCAAGAAGTCCAGGAATGGTGGGAGAGCATTTGCCAGAAATACGGCATTTCGCCAGAGCCTGGCTTGAGCCACGATCCCTGCAATGGGGAGATATTTGAAAAGTAGTTTCCCGGAAGAGGGGCCGGGAGGAGGGATGAAGTGGAGGCAGGAAAGGAACAACTGCGAGCGATTCGGGACATCATTGTAAAGCTAGACGAGTACGACTTTGTTAAGCAGAGGAATAAAAGTGTTGTTGGGCTGGATGATGATTTTCGGAAGTTTAGGGAGCAACTACAGAGAGTGCAGAGCCAACTAGTGGAGCATCTTCGCTAGCCTGTCTACATTCTAAACGATTGGAGGTGAAAATGAAATGCTGAAAGAATGCCGAATCGAAGCCGGATATACCGCGCCCGATGCCGCAGACGAGCTAGGAGTGGCAGAACGCACGTTAAGGGATTACGAAGCCAAAGGAACGGCCCCACCGGACATTATTGACAGGATGGCGGCTATCTACCGCAAGCCAATACTCAGGTACTTATACTGCGGTAGTTGCGTAATAGGGAAGAAGATCCACCCTGAAGTGTCAGAGAAGCATTTAGCAGAAGCGCTAATGCGAATGAAAAACTCCATCCATGGTATCGACCAACACCGTAAGACAATGAGTCAGATTTTAGATGATGGGATTATCGACGAAAAAGAAAAAGAGCCGGCCACAAACAGTATGGACAGACTCAAGATTACAAGGGACCGCATAACCGAGTTTATAGTAAATTTTGAAACCAGGTATCCAAACGAAATAAACGACCCCGCCTGCAAGCAAAGAGTCGTTTAAGTGAAACACTTCCTAATTCAATTACTTATAGTTTAACAGAAAATCGGAGGTTTTGAAAATGCATTGTCTATGTTGCGGAGACCCCCTACGTAAAGGTCAAATACTATATTGTGACGATTGCCAAGCCAAGGTTGATGCTGAAACCGAAAAGCTAACTGCCGGGAAAAGAATTAGGAGGGGTGCGTAGTGAGAGAGATTAAATTCTGTGGTAAGCGGGTTGACAATGGCGAGTGGGCGGCAGGGTATTATTGGGCAAATGAACTTGATAACCATTTTATTAGAGTGACGATAGACGAAGAAACCGGAATGTTTGTGTTGGAAGATTATAAGGTTATCCCCGAAACAGTCGGTCAATTTACCGGGCTGCTGGACAAGAACGGCAAGGAGATTTATGAGGGGAACATAGTTGACCATTACGCAACTTTTGGTTATGTGCTTTTCGAGGACGGAATGTTTACGCTAAGCACTTCTGCGAAGGTGAATTTTGGACACCGCCAACCGCTTTGCTATATCGACTCCTTGCAGTGCGAAATAATCGGTAACATCCACGAAAATCCAGAACTGCTGAAGGAGGGTGATGGGGAGTGAAAATATACTCTTGCCCAAGTTGTGAAAAAATCTCTACTGCCGATGAATGGAACGAAGCAACGAGAATATATGTAAGAAAACAAGGTTGGGTAGATGCTGGCGATGATGGCAATGATGGCAATGATATTGGACTAATAGAAACAGGCGAAAAAGGTAGTTGCGTATACTGCTGTCCAAAATGTGAGCATGTGGACGGCGGGAACTATATTAACGATGAAGGGGAGGTCGACTAAATGCCATCTACCACCCCAATACCCCATAAGGCAGCCCAAACCATAGTACAAATACTCAGCAACAAGGGCACTATGGCTGCCATAAAGAGGGTTAGCGATACAGAAAGCGTTGTGACAGTGAAGGAGGTTTGACCAGTGAAAAATTGGAGCGAGGCAATGGAAGTAGCGGAATATATTCAGATAAATGGGACCATGGAATCTGATAGAAAAGCTGGTTGTTTTCTGAAAGAAGCCATATCCGAGATAGAGCAACTTCGGCAGGATAAAGCAGAGCTTGAGAAGCAACTGAATAAAATTTTAGATAACTGGGATTAAGACGGAGGTGAGCCAAAATGAGAGATTGGATCGCAGTTAAATCCAGGGCAGAAAAGCTTGTAGAAGCAAACTACGACCCCGAATGCACAGAGTGCGTGAAGTCGTTGGAAAATGCCATAGCTGAGATAGCACAGCTTCAGCAGGATAAAGCGGAGTTGGTGAGGGCGTTGAGAAATGTAGTCAATAATCTCCCTGAAGACGAAATACATATAGCTGCCGAGGTGTGGGGCCATACGAATACCAATATTGTCTTGTCTGTGCACAGGAGCGCAAAAGAAATTATCGCCAAGCACGGAGGTGAGCTGAAATGAGCATTGGCGCGTTAGACAGGTTTAGTCGCCCGCTATATCAAGAAAACCTACACCATCTAAACACCTGCCGGGATTGCGACAGAGTTATACCCGAAGGCCACAAGTACTGCCCAACCTGCACGGAATTAAACTGGTCGGAGAACTTTGCAGGCATGAAGCTAGACCAGTTTTCACAGAAGCTGGCAGATGTATTTGACGGTGAGTTGAGGGACTTTGACATCCTGGATGGCGAGGTCAAGTTCACCTACTACAGCACGGTTGAAGTGCGCTTGGAGCTGGCTAGACGGATGTTGGACGCTTATGGGGCTAAGTGTACGGTGGGAGTTGGTAATATCACCTTTAGTTTGACCGCCAAGAGTCGGGGTTATGGTGCGGTGGAAATGGATTTGGCGTAGAAAATATGAGGAGGATGCGAAATGAAAATTGTTAAGTTTCAAGCGGAAAATGTAAAGAAGCTGAAAGCGGTGGAAATTACTCCGGACGGTAACACGGTTGTAATCTCAGGCAGGAACGGCCAAGGCAAAACCTCGGTACTCGATTCCATTTGGTTTGCTCTTGGTGGCGGGGATGCCGCAAAGAATACTCCTAGACCCATTAGGGACGGAGAGAAGCAGGCTACCATCACCTTGGACTTGGGAGATTATAAAGTCACCCGCAACTGGACTAGTAACGAGAATAGCTACTTGAAGGTAGAAACCAAAGACGGGGCCAAGTATCCGAGCCCTCAAAAGCTCCTGGATAGCCTTGTTGGACAACTATCTTTTGACCCTCTGGCATTTAGCACAATGGACGATAAGGCGCAACTTAAAACCCTGCTTGGGTTGGTGGAATTACCCATTGACCCTGCGGAAATCGACAGGCAGAAGAAGGAAATATTTGACCAAAGAACCCTAGTTAATAGGGATGTAAAGAACCTAGAGGGGCAACTGGCGGCCATACCGGAGCCGGGGGAAGATGTTCCCGCAGAAGAAGTAAGCGCATCGGCTGTGTTGGCGGAACTCAGGGAAGCCCAGGAAGTGTTGCAAAACAATAACTTTAAGCGAAGTGATCTTAAAAGAATGAGAAATGAGGTTGCGGGTTATCAACAGAGCATTAACGAGTTAGAAAATCAAATTACAGAGTTGACCCGGAGAATAAACTCACTAGCACAGAGCAGGGATGAGCTTATAGCTAAAGGAAAGGCCCATGCAGTAGAAATAGAAACCCTTATTGACCCCGACCTTGATGTGTTCCAAGTCAAACTAGAACAGGTGGAGCAGATTAATAACTCCGTTAGGCTGGCAAATCAATATAAGGGCGTTGCGTTGTCCTTGGCTGAAAAGATCACCGAAAGCAAAAAACTGACCGAGCAAATAACCGGACTTGAAAAACAGAAGGACGATGCTCTGAAAGCGGCTAAATTTCCCGTGGATGGCCTTGGCTTTGATGAAAACGGCGTAACCTTTGGGAAGATACCTTTCAAACAATGCTCTGCAGGGGAACGGCTTAAAGTATCCCTAGCAATGGCTATGGCTTTGAACCCTAAACTCCGAGTGATTCGCATCACTGATGGCAGCTTGCTGGACAGCGACAATATGAAGCTAATTGAATCCATGGCTAAAGATAATGACTATCAGGTCTGGATCGAAATTGTTAACGAAAGCGGCACGTTGGGCGTTTATATCGAAGATGGGGAGGTAAGGTAACATGTTGCCACAAGCTGAAGTTATAGAAGAAACCAGGGAACCATTTATTATTGACACTCAGGAGAAAGCCGCCTGGGCAATGCGTAAACTTCGCCAGCATCGGCAGAAGCAAGCCGAGACCACCGATACTGCCGACAGTATGGTTGGCGTTTTGCAGAAGGAAATAGAGGATATACGGAACTGGCAGAAGGAGCATAACGAAGCTATTGAAAATGAAGCCAGTTGGTTTGTCGCTGGACTAGAGGCTTGGCACAGAAAGCAGTATGAGGAAGATAGCGACATTAAAACCATTAAGCTACCTTTTGGACAACTAAAAATTAGGGTGCAACAACCTGAGTACATCAGGGACGAGGTAAAGCTTGTAGCTTGGGCGAAGATTAGCCGCCCTGATGCTGTAAAGATAAAGGAAACGGCAGATTGGGCAACTATTAAAAAGTCGGTAGTTGTGAAGGATGGCAAGGCAGTTGACAAGACCACAGGTGAGATTGTGGACGGGATACAAGTCCAAGAGCGCGAGCCAGTATTTAGTGTCGAAACGGAGGAATAGTCCATGAATAAAAGTGATTCAATAGCCAACCTAGCCAAAGCGTTAGCGTCATTTCAGGCAGAGATTGAAAACCCTAAAAACACGGCAAGCAATCCGTTCTTTAAGAGCAAATATGCGCCGTTGCAGGACATCCTAAACCTTGCCCGACCATTACTATCAAAGCATGGTTTATCCATCCTACAAAGCCCGTCAGGGGACGGAAAGAACATTATTATAACAACCATCCTCATGCACTCGTCCGGCGAATGGATTGAAACCGAACCGTTGGTGCTTCAGGCCGAGAAGGCAACGGCGCAAGGAGCTGGTTCGGCAATAACATACGGCAGGAGATATGCAATATCAGCCATTCTTGGCATAAGTAGCGAGGACGATGATGACGGGATTCATGCTTCCGACACAAAAGGCAAGTCGGATAACAAGCCTCCCCAAACAGTTCCTGCTAAACAAGAATCGAAAGCAGAGCACCAGAAACAAGATCAGCCGGAGCATTTCCTCTCAACCTTCTGGCGACAAACTAAAGACTTGGGCTACACCCAAAAAGAAGTATTCGACTTCGCCAAGCAAAACGGTGTCGCAAATTTATCTGGATGCACCGAGGAACAAGTTAAGGCACTATATCAGCAGTTGGTTGATTTCAAACTACATACGGAGAGCAAGGGGGCTTAACCGCCCCTCTCTCGAGGCAATAAGTTCGAGTGGAGAGTGACTACAATGCGAATCCTAGCACTAACCCTAATCCTGCTCCTTATCCCCACTGTAGTTGAAGCCCCAATAAAACACATACCACCCAAGCCTAAAGTTGAACAGAGAGCCAAACAGGAGCCCCGTAAGGTGATGTTTGAGGTTACGGCATACACAATAGGCGACAAAGGGATGTCGGGCAAGGGAATTACTGCTTCGGGCAAGAGGGCAATACCCTGGCGAACAGTGGCAGCTTCAAGGAGTCTGCCGATGGGCACGAGGATATTTTTACCCCAACTGAACAAGGTTGTGATAGTACATGACAGAGGTGGAGCGATTAAGAAAAGTCACAGGCTAGACCTTTGTGTAGAGGATAAACAGACCGCCCTAAAATGGGGCAGGAGGAAGTTGGAGGGAGTGATACTGGAATGAGTAAACATACGCCCGGTCCGTGGGAAGCGGAATTTACCTACCACAATGATCCAGGATATGAGGAGTTTATAAAGAGAGCAGAAATTGTCTACAAAGAAGAAGACGCTACTTATGTTGTGGCAAGAATGGATTGGAGTAACCCTAAGGTAGCCAACACCCATCTTATGGCCGCTGCACCCGATCTTCTGGAGGCGTGTAAAACAGAGTTAAAAGATTACGAAGTCTTTTGCAAAACCTGCGGAGAAGATTGCGACGAATGCGCTGCTAATGGCCCAAAGATGCAGTTGGAAAAGGCTATTGCCAAAGCCGAAGGGAAGGACGTGCAACATGAGCGGACGTGAACACTTTGGGATAGTGGTATTTGTAGTCGGACTACTACTACTGCTGGCATGGTGGACAAGCCAACCAGCGGAGTCAGCACAGCCAGAGAGGCACGACGTGCATGTCGTACAGCCAGGACAGACACTTTGGGATATCGCCAAGGATAAGTTTCCGGGAGAGCACACCGGCAGTAAGGTTTATGAGATACGGGAGTTAAACGGCAAGGATGGGGAGTTGCTGGACCCTGGGAAGATTTTTCCTGGGCAGAGGCTGAGGATTCCAAGATAGTGGGAGGTAGAGCGGATGGCAAGAAAGCGGTTTATAACCAGTGATATGTGTACCGATAAAAAAATGGCAATGCTTGCAGAAGAAAACCCAACTACTGCCTTAATGTGGCCCTGGTTTGTTACCTGTTTTGATGATTGGGGGCGCATGGGCGCTGAACCAATGGAAGTCAAATTAACCGTTTTCCCAGCCTTTCCTTTCACCTCCAAGGACATAGCCGAGGCGATTAAATTATACGACCAATACGAGCTGGCCCACTATTATGAAGTCAATAATAAGCCTTATTTAGCTGTCAATCCCGAAACGTGGTATAAGTACCAAACCTACATAGAGTCTAAACGTAAAGAAAAACAGGCTTCAAAGTTTCCTGCACCACTAAACCCTACTTGGACAGAACAAAATCAGCAACAATTAGCAACTATTGCAGATAATCAGCAACAATTAGCAACTATTGTACCTTCACCTTCACTTACACCTTCACTTACACCTAAAGATATAAAAGAATCATCGTCCGAACCTTCTGGTTCAGACTTGCCGCCCGAAGAAAATAAAAAGTCCGGAATAAAACCTTTCCCAACCGAATCAACCGAATATCGACTGTCGGCATTACTCAGACAGCGGATACTTGAAAATGACCCAAACGCAAGAGTCCCAACACCCACACCCGAAGGCATGGTTAGATGGTGTAGGGATATGGACCTGCTTCTGCGGAAAGACAACCGAGACCCATGCGAGGCAGAACAAATTATTAACTGGTGCCAAAATGATAATTTTTGGAAAGCCAATATATTGAGTGCCGGCAAACTTCGAGAGAAATATACCGCCCTGATTTTACAAAGCAAAAGGGGGAGTCCAAATGCAAAAAGTCTCCAGCCTACTGGATCGGATACGGCGAATATCGACTTCGGCAAGTTTATGTATCAACCCAAAAACCTATCAGTGTCCTGAGTGCCAAGACCGCGGAATTGTTCTAGCTGGTGATAATCTCGCCAGAATCTGCAACTGTCAGGAACAAAAACGCACAGAGCGCATGTTTTCGAGTAGCCAGATTACCCCTGCTTTTAGGTCAAAGAGCTTTGACAACTTCGACCCATCCGGAAAGCTACCCGCCGTTCGGGTGATGTACGAAAATGCCAAGGAATACGCCGACCGATTCGAAGCCATCCGACACAATGAAAACAACTGGCTGGTGTTCCTGGGCGAACCTGGCTGCGGGAAAACTCACCTGAGCATGGCGGTAGCTAACCAACTTCTGGCTAAAGGAGTGAATGTCCTATATTTTCAGCACATCGAGGGCATGAGCGAGATCATGGACTCCCTTGGGAATAACGGGGATGAGCGCATAGCTGCTAAATTAAGCCAAATGAAAAAGGTTGACCTGCTACTTTGGGATGATCTATTCAAGCCAACCGGGGGAGAACCTAAACCGTTTGAGCGCAAAGTAGCTTTTGAGGTATTGAATTACCGATACCTAAACCTGATGCCGACCATAATCAGCAGTGAGCTATTACCAAATACACTGATAGCGATTGACAAGGCTTTTGGTTCCCGGATTATCGAGCGAGGCAAGGGAAATATGGTGGCCGTACAGGGGATTGAGGCTAATTACAGACTGAAGTAAGGAGGATGAGGGCAGTGAGTGAAATACACACCTACCCCGAAATGGATGCTAAATTAGTAAAAATACTGCGGATCAGCGAAAATCCAACGAGTTTGTACGCCGCCCAACGGATTGAGGAACTTGAGACCGAGAATCAGCGGTTGCGGGATGCGTTGGGAAAGATACAAAAAACCTACCACGAGGAAGAAATAAAATCTTTGAAAGTGGACTGGGCGCAATGCGCTTGGAAAATGTATGTAGCTGCAAGCCCAAAGGAGTTCAATCAGTCAACTGACGGTCAAGTAAACAAGGAGGTCACGCCATGAACTGCGGTAATTGTGCATTTTGGGAGCCCCTCTACATCACCCTTGGGCCCTACGCCAATCTAGGCCAATGCACGGTTGCCAATATGTTATGCACGCATCCTGCATGTGGTTGTATTACCGGGAATTGGTGTCCAAGGCCGACACTAGCGGATCTGAGTTTGGAAGTAAAGGAGAGTGGCAAAGCATGAACATATGCATGTTAGTCGGACGAGCGATGACTGAAAGAAGTAAAAAGAGGGGGTGGTGCTAGTGACTAAAAACCCTAATTGGACAAGCAAAGAAGACGGGTTATTAAACGAGACGTACCCTCATTTTTCGAATATAGAGCTAATGCAGTTTTTCCCCGGAAGAACTAATATAGGCATTCAAAAAAGGGCATTGAGATTGAATTTGTCTAAATCAGAACTAACGCTTAAAAGAATTCGAGAAAAGAGCGTAAAGGCAGCCATAGAGGCGTGCAAAAAAGGTAAGTACAAAACTGTTGCTGGATATGTATTAATCCACGCTCCGGGGCATCTTTCGGCGAGCAAGAAGGGATATATGCTTGAACACAGACTTGTTATGGAAAAACATCTAGGAAGATATTTAATGCCCAAGGAAATCGTTCACCACATTAATGGCATTAAAGATGATAATAGAATCGAAAACCTCGAACTAACAACCAGCGGAATACATACTACGCAACACCATATTGGGGCGAAGCGCTCCTCTGAAACTAAAGCCAAAATAAGCCAAAAAGCCAAGCAACGGCTTGCGGATAAAAGAAATCACCCCGAGTACAGAGCCATAGATCCTGCGGAACTTAAGGGAATTTTCCAGAGGTTTAAGTCGGTAAAAACAGTATGTCGCTATTTTGGCTTTACTGGGCGCACGTTTTATAACAAACTGGACGAATTAGGATTAAGGGAGTGGTACGCCAATGCTCAATAGAATCGTCTTAATCGGAAGACTGACAGCGGACGCATCTATCCGCTATACACCTAATGGCAAAGCAGTAACTACTTTTACCCTGGCAGTAGATCGCCAGTTTAAGAATCAGCAGGGCGAAAAGGAAGTTGATTTCGTCAATATTGTAGCATGGGGGAGCCTGGCTGAGCTATGCGCCAACTACCTGAGCAAGGGCAAGCTGGCAGCCTGTGATGGGAGATTGCAGATTCGTTCCTTCGACGGACAGGACGGGCAGAAGCGGTGGGTTACGGAGGTAGTGGCCGACAACGTGAGATTCTTGAGTCCGAAAGAGCAAGCCCACGCCAGCGAGGGCGGTAATAGTCCTGGCGACAACGAAGAAATACCCTTTTAAGCGGAGGTGACACAATGAATGTCGGTATAGTCCAAGTTGATGGGAAATATCCCAATCTTGCCCTTATGAAGTCAGCCACATGGTACGAATTGCAGGGGCACAAAGTAAAAATCTTCGACCCCTTATTCGATAAACCCGACCTAATCTTGGCCAGCAAGATATTTGACTTTACGCCCGACTATCAATACTTTCCCGAAGGAGTACCGGTTATCAAAGGGGGCATAGCCTATGACATAAAGAGCGAGCTTCCTCCGGAGATTGAAAACTGCTGCCCACACTACGAACTATTTGGCTGTGATCATGCAATGGGATTTACCACAAGAGGCTGTATCCGGAAGTGCAAATTCTGCAAGGTGCCAGAAAAAGAAGGCCATATTCGGGAGGTAGGTGACATTTACGATTTCTGGCGGGGACAAAAGCAGCTAATGTTACTTGACAACAACCTAACAGCGTTACCGGAGCAGCTTGAACGGACATGCAAACAGTTGACTAAGGAGAAAATTGTTACGGACTTCAGTCAGGGGCTAGACATCCGCTTAATAAATGCAGATATGACCAAACTGCTGTCTAAGGTGAGGCTGTGGAAACAAACACACTTTGCCTTTGATAATGTCAGGCTAGAGTCGGCGGTTAGAAGAGGTATTGAAATTCTAACGACCAACGGGGTAGCGCATCACAAGCTAATGTTCTATGTCCTGATTGGGTTCGACAGCACACCGGAAGAAGATTTGTACCGGGTTGAATTACTCCGGTCGCTGAAGGTAGATCCTTTTGTAATGAAATTCAACAAAGACAACAAATATCAGCGGAACTTTGCCCGGTGGGTTAATCACAAAGCGGTGTTTAAAACGGTCAAATGGGAGGACTACAAGTCAGCAGTATAGCGGAGGCGACACATGACACCAACTGAAATAATCAACAGCGGCACAGATACATTCTGGGATTGGTTTCTCAGCAGTTCGCCACAACAACCGGACGAAACAAGGAGGGGTAAAGTTGAGAAGCGCACCAAGAAGCCTATCAGTCAGGGAGCTCGTCCACCACAGCCACACGGACACATTCTGGTATTGGTGGACGAAAATGAAGCGCAATAACCAGCCTATACATCACAGCATAGCCCAACACAATCAAAAGGTGAACAGATGGAGGCGAGCGGCATGAAAAAACCAGTTAGATGTCCTCTATGCGAGTCGGAAATGGGCAAGGTAGACAGCCCGAAGGATGCCTGGTACTGTGACGAGTGCAATACATATGTCGATACCGCCGGGAAGGTACTGGAGATTAACGAGGAGGGCGATAAGACGCAGATAGCCACTGTCAAAGATGCTGATAAACCTATTCCGGAGGACAAGCCTAAGACATACGATGCTTATTTTACAAGTAAAGACAAAAGGCGGCTTATGGGCATAGTGGAAACCGAGCACTTGCAGGGCGCTTTGGTAATGACCAATAGGTTAGGCAAAGAAATAATACTCAATTGGGCGAACGTGAATTGCGTAGAGGAAGTTTAGGGGGCTAGTTAACCCCAACAAGGTGGATAAGGGAGGGATACCATTGAGAATTTACCCACGGACAAAATGGAGCAATACGGCAACAAGCGAGGAGCAAGTGGAGCATATTTACAGCGAGGTTATGGAAGTAGTCACAGAAGAGTGCAACGTAATACATGGAACTACGCCGGATGAGCGTGCGGCAGCTATGGAGCGCAGGGATTTGGAGGTTAGCGATCTCGAGCACAGCATCCAAACCTATTGGGACTGCCGCGCCAGGGAAGGTGCAGACGTTGACACTATCCGGCAGAAGGTGATTGAGAAGAACCGGGCGAGAAGCTATTATCCGGAAGGAGGCTGCGCCGATGGTAATGCTGACGATACCAGGCAAACCAGTACCGGCAGTTAGGATGACCCAAGGAGGAGCAAAGATGATGAGGTACGGTCGGCCAAGGAGCGAAGCCCTGCAAAAGAAGTATGACCGAATTAAAAGATACTTGGACTATAAAGACACTATCGGAATAATAGGGCGAACTAAATTTAAGGAGCCACTTAAAGGCAAAGTACAGGTCAGCGTTGGTGTGTATGTCTCGAACGGAGTTGTCGGAGATTGGGACAACTACGGAAAGGCTGCTTGTGACGGACTCAACAAGATCGCCTGGAAAGATGATCGGCAGGTCAAGAATGGGCAGGTTATCATCTACACTTGTTTGGAAGGTGCGGAAAGATTGGAAATAACCATACAGGAAGCCGGTTAATTCCGGGATTGGAGGAGGTTAAATGAGTTGTATGCCTGAAAAAATACCAATGGAAAAAGTTAAAATTCGCATGCTACGGAATGTTAGGCCGGATTTCCTATTTGGGATGGTGTCGGGAAAACCAGGTACTATACTCCGGTGCGGAATGGAGTACCAAGGGACAACTAATAAAAACGGTGCAATCAGCGGCATATGCGACAATGGAGAAAAACTAGGAGTTAAGCCGGGAGAATTTGAATTTGTGGAAGCTCCGGAATGGGTGCTGAAAATATGGAACAAAAATGCTTAAAGCTTTTGCGGAGGTGGAAGCATGAAAATACGAGTTCAATCCATCGGTTTGCAGTACAATGAATTCGGAAACCCACAGGTAATATTAACCACTAACGAAAACAGATTGCAACTTCAGCAAGAGGTTGCGGAACTAAAACAGGTCATAGCCAAGGGCAAGGAATTGACTGTGGAGGTTAAAACATATCGGCACAAGCGTTCACTTGACAGTAATTCCTACCTCTGGATTCTTTGCCAGAAGATAGCTGAGGTTATCCGTGCGACCAAAGAAGAGGTTTATAAAAAGGCCATCCGTGATGTTGGACAGTTTGAAATAGTGCCGATTAAAAATGAAGCCGTAGAACGCTGGTTAGAGGCATGGAACAGCAAGGGCATTGGGTGGTTTGCGGAAGTTAT
>JAJZQD010000162.1 GCA_021847735.1 Bacillota bacterium
GCAGCCAGTTTTCAGGGCTGGATTACAAAAGAAGTAATTCTTATTACCGTTTTTGCCATAGGCATGGTCCATGCATTTCAGGGTCCGCCGATGCAGGCTTTGCTGCCGAACATTGTCAGCAGGGAACTTTTTTCAAAAGCTGCTGCTCTGTTAGCATCTGCCTTTCAAACGGCAATTATTATCGGACCGGCCCTTGGGGGTTTTCTATACGTACTGGGCCCGACATTGGTTTATTCTGTTGCCGGCATACTGTCACTTCTCACAAGCCTGCTTGTTTTTTGGGTTTCTGTGAGAAGGGAAGAAACCAGACGTGAGCCGGTAACTTTTAAAGCCCTCTTTGCCGGAATCGCTTTTATCAGAAGTAAACCGGTTATCTTAGGTGCCATCTCTCTCGATCTTTTTGCAGTATTGTTCGGAGGGGCTACCGCCTTACTCCCCATTTACGCAAGTAAAATATTGCTGGTCGGCCCCACAGGATTGGGTATGCTGCGGTCTGCACCGGCGGTGGGCGCATTGCTCATGTCCGTAATATTGGCCAGAAGGCCTTTGGGAGAAAAAGTTGGACGGACTATGTATATAGCAGTGATTGTTTTTGGGCTTGCCACCATCCTTTTCGCCTTATCGAAGTCTTTTACCCTGTCGCTGGCGATACTTCTTGTTATGGGGGCAGCTGATGTCTTTAGTATGGTTATCCGTTCCACCTTAGTGCAGATGGAAACTCCTGATAATATGAGGGGTAGGGTGAGCGCGGTGAATATGATGTTCATCGGCACCTCTAATCAGCTTGGGGAATTTGAGTCAGGGATAACGGCAGCCTGGCTGGGAACTGTTCCTGCTGTTCTGCTGGGTGGAGTCGGGACTGTAATTGTGGTGCTTTTGTGGATAAAAGTGTTTCCTCAGCTATTTAATGCTGATCGGTTAGGGTCATAGTTTTACAGCAAATTCTAGAAAAGGTTGATGATAAATGATATTTGTAAAAAACACACCAAACAATACCGGAGCGGCTATTTATGGCGACCAGATTGACTTTGAAAACCTTTATGAAGCATTACATACCGTTGTGGGAGACGAGGATGAGTACATTGCATATGAAGTTGCCCGGCTAAGAGTTTTGGGAATTTGTTATGATATCCGCCATGCTTTGATGGGAGACCGGGAGATTGAGTTTGTTGACAACGGCATGGATGACGAAAAAAAGAAGCGAATGGCAGTGATTACTCCTGATAAAAATGTATATTTGAAGATATACGTTCTGTGGCCGGAGCTGCTTTTTGTCACTACGGCGCTAAATCAATTTTTGAAGTTTTACGCAAAAAGGCAGGCAAAGACTAAATATAGCCTTGACATATTTACCGAAAAAAAGGTTATCTGGGACAGTTCCATAGCACAGGTGCGTTTACTGCAGTCAGCTGTGACAGAATGCCTAAAGCAGACTGTATCGGAAAGTATCTTTGCCAGAATGCTGAATATCATGAATAGCAGTTACGCTTTCTTTGACAGATACTTAACTCAATACCTTGATATTCTTAATCACCGGTTCATTAAAATGGACAAAGAAAAGCGCCTGAAAAGTCTTTCTTCGATGGCGAAGCGTATTGTCGAACCTGACCAGGAATACCGGGATTTGAAGCGGCAGCTTCAGGACGAGGCGAAGAGGCATAATTGCAGTGTGGAGGATTTGCGGTTAAACCTGGAATTTCCGGAAGATTTTGATTGGTAAAAAGAGTGAGGAAAAAGGTAATAATAACAAGAAGTCGAGTCCTAGCATGACAGCTGCCCAAATATAATATCTGGAGGGGTGAAAAATTTGGAGAAGCTTCTGGAACGCATCGACTTCCGACAGTTAACCAACCAAAGGAATTATACGCCTTCACCGGTGGCGTGGGAGGATCAGGTAATCTATTTTCTTATGCTTGACAGGTTTTCGGATGGCAGGGAAGGCGGCTCTACGCAGTTATTCGGGGCTGCGGACAACGGTAATGCGGTAAATAGTGAGGCAGATGCGCAAAACTGGCGAGACGCCGGTCAGAAATGGGTCGGCGGAACCCTTAAAGGGCTGACCGGCAAAATAGGCTATTTAAAAAGGCTGGGGGTCACTGCCATTTGGGTTAGTCCCATATTTAAGCAGGTGGCTTTCAAGGAAACCTACCATGGTTACGGTATCCAAAATTTCATTGATGTGGATCCTCACTTCGGTACGCGGGAAGACCTGAAGGAAATGGTCAAGACTGCCCACGATAACGGTATCTATGTCATCATGGATATTATCCTGAACCATGCCGGGGACATTTTTGAATACAAGGCCGGTTCCTGCCGCTGCAGCGATAATGGGAACTGTACCCATTGCTGGGATGGCGCTACCTATGATGTACAGGGTTTTAACGATAAGCACGGCAATCCTGTGATAGAATTCAAACGGGTGAATGTTGATGCCGATACAACTGTTTGGCCTGACGGGGCCGTATGGCCGGGAGAGTTTCAGGAACCGTCTTTTTACACGCGTAAAGGCTTTATCAAAAACTGGGACTACAATCCGGAGTATTATGAAGGTGATTTTTTTGATCTGAAGGATATTAACGTTGGTACGGGTGATGTTGACAGCTACCGGGAGTCCCCGGCCTTACGGGCGCTCTCCGATGT
>JAJZQD010000163.1 GCA_021847735.1 Bacillota bacterium
CGATCAGCGCCTTGAGGAATCATCCTGGTAACAGATACTTGCTCATCCACCTTTTCACCAGGCAGGTGGCCGCCAATACCTGGCTTAGCGCCCTGGCCGATCTTTATCTCAATGGCTTTACCCGCATTTAGGTAGTCGGAGTGAACCCCAAACCGGCCAGATGCAACCTGAACTATGGTGTTGTTTCCATAGCGGTAGAGTTCGCGGTGCAAGCCGCCTTCACCCGTGTTATAATAAGTCCCTAATTCCTCTGCCGCTCTGGCCAGCGACTTGTGGGCATTAAGACTGATTGAGCCAAAAGACATGGCGGAAAACATCATCGGTATTTCCAATTCCAACTGAGGAGGCATCTTTTCAACCAACCGCCCGTTCTCCACCTTCAGCATTTCAGGCTTGCGACCCAAAAAGGTTTTTAACTCCATAGGCTCCCTTAGAGGGTCGATAGATGGGTTGGTAACCTGGCTGGCATTTAGCAAAAGGCGATCCCAATAAATAGGATAAGGCTTGTCAGTACCCATTCCCGTAGTCAAAATAGCACCTGTCTCAGCCTGCCTGTAAATAGCGTTTATATCGTGTGCTGACCATGTACCATGGTCTCTGTATTCCAAAGGATATTTTCTGATGGATAGTGCAGTGGTAGGGCAGAGGGCAACACAGCGGTGGCAGTTGACACATTTAATATCATTGGAAACCACTCGTCCTTCTTCCTCGTCCCAGGCATGAGCCTCATTGGCGCATTGGCTGACACATGCTTTACAGTCAATACATCTATCCCTGTTACGTTCAATTAGAAATCGCGGCATCATCAAATCCAAGCTCATAGACTGCTCACCCCTTCCAACAGGCCAATTACAGGCTCTCCGCCTTTTGGTACCCAAATATTTTCAGGATCCTTGCATATTTCCCTTATCCCTGATTCCTCACTGGAAACATAGAGGACATCGCCTTTGGTTGCTGCTACCATGTTGCGCAGTTTAATTCTGTCATTAAGGGCCATAATACCGTTTCTGGTAGACAAAATAATGGAGAAAGGCCCGTTCATTAATAAGTTGCCATAAACAGCCCTAAGGGCTTTCATTAACTCTTTTGAGTCATCATCCATGCGGTCAATTTCTTTCCAGAGCGGAGCAGCTATGACAGCCACAGCCTGTTCTAAGGAAAGTCCCTGTTTTCTCATCAGATAGTCGAACATATAAGTGATAGCTTCAGTATCAGTCTGTAGAGTACACTTATATCCAAACATTTCGAGGAAACGTGCATTAGCTCCATATGAGGAGATTTCCCCGTTGTGAACTATTGACCAATCAAGAAGAGTAAACGGATGTGCGCCGCCCCACCAGCCAGGGGTATTAGTCGGAAAACGGCCGTGAGCAGTCCAGATATAACCGTTATATTCATCAAGTCGGTAATATTCACCGATGTCTTCCGGGTATCCTACACCCTTAAATGCACCCATATTCTTTCCGCTGGAAAAGATATACGCGCCTTCGTAACCGGAGTTAACCCTCATGACACACCGGACAACATATTCCTCTTCTGAGAGGGCAGAATCCGACAGCTTGTTTTTCTTTGGCTGCACAAAATATCGCCAGATCAGCGGTTGATTTATAATCGCTTTAACCTTGCGAGTCGGAATAATTCCACTGTTGTCAACATCAAAATGTTCATTAATAAACTTTTCGGCAACCACCCGGTTGGCCAGGCTGTCATAAAACACGTGCAGGGCATAGTGGTCCTTATACTCCGGGTAAATACCATAGGCAGCAAACCCACCGCCCAAACCGTTGGAACGGTCATGCATAAGGGCAATGGACTTTATGATATCAACACCCGAGAAACGCTCGCCCTTTTTGTTCATAATGCCACTGATGGCACAACCCGATGGAATCCTGGGAAATACTTTGTTCATATTTTTTCACCTACCGTCTAAAGTTGGGGTATAACATTTAAAACCGCTCGCCCTTAATATTTTTTACCATTTCTCCTATTTTCTGTTAGCCGAAGGAAAAAGTAAACCGGCTAATAAGTGTTAGCCGGTTACCAACTGATTATCGAGACCTAAAAAACTGCCAGGTATTCATCAATCTCCCACCGATGGACCATAACTCTATACCTGTCCCATTCAATCTTCTTAGCTTCAATGAACCGGTTATAGGTATGCTCACCAAGGGCAGACTTGATAACTTCATTCTTTGACAATTCTTGAACAGCTTCATAAATGCTGGCAGGCAGGTTGCCGATTCCTTCAGCAGCCCTTTCCTCCTCAGTCATTTCGTAAATGTTTTTGTCAGTTGGCGGCGGCGGTTGTATTTTATTTTTTATACCATCAAGACCGGCCTTCAAAGCCACTGCAATAGCTAAGTAAGGATTGCAAGCCGGGTCAGGATTTCTTAATTCAATCCTGGTACTGGCTCCCCGTTTGGCGGGGATGCGGACTAGCGGGCTGCGGTTCCGGCCTGACCATGCAATGTAAACTGGTGCTTCATAACCCGGAACCAAACGTTTATAGGAATTAACGGTTGGATTAGTAATAGCCGCAATTGCGCGGGCGTGTTTTATCAATCCACCGATATATTGCATGCAAATTTCACTTAACTGGTCAGGCTTCTTTTCATCATAAAACGCGTTC
>JAJZQD010000003.1 GCA_021847735.1 Bacillota bacterium
ACCGGGTCAGCTGCTGCCGGCCCGGCCCTGGAGGGGCAGCATATTACCGCAGGCATGCTGGCAGCCCCCGGGGCCATAGCGGACATTCAGAACGTTGAGGGTTTCTGGGAATGTTATATATTGGACCATGATTTGAACTCTGTCCCGGGAGACCGGTTATCCCCTTTAACTGGACAGCTGCGCCGTCGAGGCTTTGAGAACAACCGTGCCCGGGGTATTACCGGAACGGGTGTTGTGGCAGTACTGGCACTGGGGATTAGGAACGGGTTGATTGGCCCCCCGGCCATTACCAATAAGCTGGGTACAGTATTTTTACAGGACGGAATTGTGATTAAGGAAAAGGACGTCAAGGAAGCCGGTAAAGCCATTGGAGCTATCAGAGCCGGGCACTTAACCCTGGTGGAAGCAGCCGGTATTTCTATCCACGATGTGGAAGTAATGTACATGACCGGTGCCTCCGGTACTTACGTTGACGCACGGAAAGCCCAGCAGGTAGGCTTGCTTCCCGGCAGTATAAAGCGGGTGGTACAGGCCGGGAACACTTCACTTGCTATGGCCGGTGAGCTGGTGAGAGATCCGGATTTGTTGGAAAAACTTCAGGTTATGGCTGACAGCATCCGTACCAACCATATCATGTTTGCGGATTCCAAGGTATTCAAAAGCGCCTACACGGTTGAACTGGCGTACTGGGATGAGGGAATGCCGTTTTCAATGTTCAACGATATGCTGAAAATGTATAAAATTCAACCCCTTCCGGAACTGGAAAAAGACCTGCAGGTGGTCAGGCTGACCAAATGCGATATCCTGGATATCGGCCGCAGTCTGGAAGTTATATATAACCTGGGAATCACTCTAAGTAAGCAACTGGACGGGTGTACAGGCTGTAGGGTATGTGAGGATGAATGCCCGGAAAGTGCGCTCAAAATAGCACAAGACATCGGGGCCTGGAAAGTGATGATAAATTCAGAACTATGCAGTGGTACCGCTTGCCGGCGCTGTGAAAGCGAGTGTCCGGTCGACTGCCTCAAACTGGATAAAACTCAATACGTTCTTTAGGGGGAGTTTTATGACCGTATTAGGGATATTAACCTGTGAAGTCCTGGAAGAAGAAATCTCCTACCTGCTGCTGCGTGAAAAGGAATTCATAAAAATAAATATTATCAGTTCAGAACACTCTTCAGGAATAGCAGAACGGCTGTCTTCCGATGCCAGGACCAGTGTGCTGCAGGACCTTGCTGAATTTCAACCTTCACCCGGGCCGGGTATGGAGGTAATTGTGGAAGTGCTGAATGTTGGCCTGCACATGGTCAAGAAAGAGCTGCAGGACGGCGTTTTTACCAACATAAGGAAATTGCGGGAGGTTTGTGACGGTTTACTGCTGGGTTACGGTCTATGCGGCAATTCATTGGAATACCTGGAGGAAGAAATCAAGGATGTACCCATTCCGGTGGTTATGCCTACAAACCCGAATGGGAGCCGCATTGACGATTGTGTATGTATGGTCCTGGGTGAAACCCAGGAGTACCTCAAGGAGGTAAAAAAAGAGGCCGGTACCTGGTTCGTGACTCCTGGGTGGGTAAAGCACTGGGATACCCTGTTGTTAAAAGAACTTGGAGCCAAGGATATAAAAACCGTTAAATGGATCTTTGACAAAGCCCACTATTCCCGGGCACTAAAGATCAATACCGAGGGATGTTATGATAAGCAGGTGTACGCGGCCGGGGCAAAAGCCTTTGCCGACACCTTTAATTTCCGGCTCGATGAACGAGAAGGTTCGCTGCAGATTTTGGTAGCAGCCCTGGACCGGGCAAAGAATTTGGCTAGGCAGAAAGGAGGATAGTCTAACAGAATAGAGGCACCAAGCTAGGAAGAACAGGAAAGTTGCTTGGGAGCAAAAAAAGTCGAAAGGGGTGCATGACTTTGGCTTACCAAAAACTAATTGACTCCATCGTAAAGGGAAACGAGGATTCGGCAGCCGAAGAAACACAAGGCCTTTTAAACGGCGGTGCCGAACCGATGCAGATTATCAACGGGGGTCTCATCCCGGGAATGGCCATTGTAAGCGAAAAGTACGAGAAAAAAGAATATTATTTGCCTCAGATGATGCTTAGTGCCGACGCTTTTTATGCAGCATTTGTCCTGCTAAAACCTTTGATTTCTGCCGACCAGATTGGTGGAAAAGGGACCATTATGATTGGTGTGGTTGAAGGTGACATTCATGATATCGGGAAAAATTTAGTTAAAACTGTTTTGGAAGCTAACGGCTTTTCAATCATTGACATGGGTCGGGATGTTCCAATTGAGGATTATGTAGACAAGGTAAGAGAATTAAAGCCGGACATTTTGATGTTATCAACACTGATGACTCCAACCATGGTTAATATGCAGAGGGTGATTGACGGGCTGAAAGAAGAAGGGGTTCGTGAGAAGGTGAAGGTGATAATCGGCGGCGGCCCGGTTTCCCTGCCTTTTGCCCACAAAATTGGCGCTGATAATTACGCTGATAATGAAAAGGAAGCCGTTAAACTGGCTTCTCAAGCAAGCGCCGCTCGCGGTTAATTTTAAAAAGAGGGAGGGAACAAAATGGCCGAGAAAATGTCCCCAATGGAACGGGTTGTAGCAGCTTTAACTTTCAAGGAACCTGACCGGGTCCCGGTAGCCCTTTACTTCCAAAGCGGGGTCCAGCATCAGTTGAAAAAGTTGGATTATACATGGGAAGAGGCCCTGAGCCATCCACGCAAACTTTTTAACATTATCGAACCACAATACACCTATTATGGGGCTGACAATTTTTTCCTGCCAGTTGATTTTAGGGTGGAAGGGGAAGCCTTCGGTTCAACAATAACCTATAAACTGAAGGCTGGCGAAGGTTTTCGGATCGGTATCGTTACCGACTGGGTGATCAAGGAACCCTCGGACTTGGACAAATTGACTATCCCAGATCCCTATAAATCCGGGCGGATGCCTATCATCCTAGAGACTATCAGCATGCTGGCCAGAAAATATCCGGAAGTGCCTATCGTAGGTTTTCTCAACGGACCCCCGGATACGGTTTCTGACATGCGGCAGGGCCACTACACCCGATTGTTCAAGGACATTGCCGGAAAACCTGAGTTTACGCACAAGATGCTGGATTTGGCCGTTAAGTGCTCCATAGCTTTTGCCAACGCCATGGTCAAGGAAGGCGCCTGTGCTATTGCCACCGTAGAAGGTGGGTTTGTGGACGAAGTTATTTCCCCGGCTCAGTATGCCGAGTTTGTTGCCCCTTACCACCAGAAAATCAAAGAGGGAATCAGCGTCCCGTATATTTACCACCAGTGTGAAAACGCCACTCCCTTTTTCGATTCCATTGCCGCAGTCAAACCAGCCTGCATCGCTTTTCATGATTCAGTAGACCTGAAGTGGGCAAAAGAAACTTACGGCAAGGATATCGCCCTGGCAGGCAATGTAGGGGTCTCCAAGGCCGGAACGCCTTTACTTGATGGTTCCCCTGCCGATGTCATGGAGGCTGCCCGCAGGTGTATCGAGATTGGTAAACCCGGCAGCGGCTTTTTGTTAAGCGCCGGTTGCGAGGTACACCATATGGTGCCTGAAGCGAATATCCTGGCCCTGGTGGAGGCAGCGAAAAAGTACGGAAAATACTAATCAATACTAATCTATTAACAATCACCGGGGAAACCTTATATCGAGACACAAAACCTTTTTCTTGATGGTTTCTGAAACGGTGGTGGCGCTAACCATACCGTTTCTTTTTTCTAACCCGCACAGATTAATGGAATGTGTTCAAAAAGTTTGGGAGGGATGGTAAGGATGCAGGTTCAACTTATCTGTGGGTTTCTGGGGGCCGGGAAGACAACGCTGATTGAGCAGTTGCTGCAGCGGTCGGAGGGAAAAGTGGCTTTGCTGGTGAATGAGGCTGGAGACGTGGGTCTGGACGGGGAGTTTCTGGCCCGTACCCGCCATGTTGACATCATGGAACTGCCGGGGGGGTGTGTTTGCTGCTCCCTGCGTCACGATTTGGTTGCTGCCGTTAAGGACATTTACCATACCGTCGACCCCGTAAAACTCTACATTGAGCCGTCAGGAGTGGCCGCCCCCTCGGGAATACTGGCAGCCCTCGGGGCCCCTGAGCTGGCGGACCTGGTCCAGCTGCAGGCGGTGGTTGGAGTGGTGGAACCGGAAGTTTTCTTAAAGGAATACCGTTCCGGGTCCTTTGGCAGGTTTTACAGTGACCAGCTGCAAAACTCCGATATTATCCTGCTCAACAAAATTGACCTGGTGCCGGAACACATGGTGGATGAAGCGGAACAGGAAATCACCAAAATCAATCCCACCGCATTAATTTACCGGACTACCCACTGCCGCGTTCAGTTACCGGGAGGAGAACGGCACAGGCTGACAGTGAAATCTGACTTTGCGCTTCACCTGCAAACCCTTACCATCCGGCCCCAAAACCCCGTCCTGGTTGAGACTCTGAAGAAACTGGCCCAGCGGCTGCAGCAGGGCCAGTTTGGGCAGGTGGTCAGGGCCAAAGGCCTGTTGAATACCGGCCTGGGATGGGTGCGTTTTGACTATGCCTCCGGGAATTACCTTATTTCGGATTTCCCGGAAGCCCAGTCCAGTCGGATTGTTTTTATCGGCAAGGAAATAAAATCCGGGGAAATCGAAACAGTACTGGCCAGCTAAGAGTTGTTCAGGTGTACGGAGAGCTCAGACGTAAATGAAGTGACAGCGAAAGGAGGTTAGAAGCCGTGAAAAAGATGCTGTATGATTTTCTCGACCCTGCCGTAAAGCAGTCCATTGAAGATATCCATAATATACAAAAAGAGCTGTACGGTGTATATGTGCCTCCTCTTCTCAAACAACTGATCAGCCTGCGGCACCTGTTAATCCGAACAGGCGGGCTGGAGGATAAAGAGTTAAAAACCGAAGATTTGCTCGGGTTGAGCAGGATAGAATGCGCAATGCTGTTAAAGAAGCTGAACCACATGAACATAAACCGGCTTCGCAGCCTGCACCGGAACGGAGCCTGAAACGGGCTATTGCTTGGCCTCTGTACATTAACAGTACTAAAATATGAGAAAGTGCGTTTAGCGGGGCCAAAGCGGGATACATATTATCCCGGACATTACCTGCTTGTCGGTTGACCTGGTTAAGTATTGGTCGAAACGGTTGAAAATAACCGTTTTTTTTTTATACTTCAGGAAAGTATATCTTTTCCACATTTTACCCGCAAGGGGCACGCCGAATCCGTAAAGCCGCTGAAGCAGCAACGGCTTCGCAGGTGGAAAAGGCCAATGTGAGGGAAAAATGCTGTAAAGCAATTCGTGCCTCGTGTCTTAATAAAAGTACTTTATAGCTCACATTACTATAATCTATCGACGATAACCTACAGCAACTACTAAAAATAAAGGAGATTTGGCGAAGAACAGAGTAATATTAATTATCACTTTTTGGAAAATGGCTTAAATGTTGGCAAACCTTGCGATATGTGAGGGGGGGTAAAGCCATGAGTCCACAACCTCTAAAAAAGGGCCGGGAGATTGCCAGGTTCCAGCATAGTCGCAGTATTGGCATATAGCCTGTTCCTTTGGGGGACGGGCTTTTTATGTGCTATCTGCCAACCTAAAGGGAACTGGGGGGTGGTTTAACGTGAGTGATAAAAAACTTACCCGGTCTGTGCGCCTGGCTGACCTGCAGAATTTCCTGGCCCTAAAGACACCCGGCGGCGGCGCGACCTTAAAGGAAATGGCGGAGCGGCTGGGAGTTACGTCCAGGCAGGTATACCGGGACCTGGATACCCTGGCCATGTCACTGGGGGTTACTGTCATTAGGCCGGAGCGGGGGAGTAAACAGAGCGGCCGGTACAGGCTGGACAGTTCGTTTTCCCTGAAGATCAGCCCGGAGGCGGCAGCCATCATATTTTTAAGCATCCTGAAACAAAAAGGGTCCCCCCTGGCGGTGGGGATTAATGACATCAAAGACACCCTCATCTCAGCCCTGTTCAAGAACAGGTACGGGTGCCGCCAGGAGGAATTGGAGGACCTGCAGGGCAAGGTGCACATAGTAGAGGAACAGCTGCTGGATGAGCAGAAATCAGGTGAGGTCATCCTGAAGCTGATGAATGCCATAAAAGACAACTGTGTTGTCAGCATGCGGTATTTCACCCCAACGCGCGGTGAGATGAGCAAGCGGGATGTCGAACCCTACGGCCTGGCCAGCAAGCATAATGTGTGGTACCTGGTGGGCTACTGCCGGAAATCCCAGGAGAGGCGGACCTTTAGGATTGACCTGATTGATCAGGTATATGTCCTCAGCGAAAAATTCAAGTTTCCGGACGATTTCTCCATCAAGGCGTACATAGGGGACAGCTGGGGGATTTTCTCCAGTGATGAAACAAGGCGTGTGGTGATAAAAGTGGCGCCTGAACTGGCGTATAGATTCAGGCTGATTTCGTATCACCCCAGCCAGAAGGTGGAGCGGGAGCCGGCCGACGGGTCTGTGGTGGTGTCATACAACACCTCGGGCATGTTTGAGTTCATGGCCTGGGCGCTGCAGTGGGGTGAGTTTGTGGAAGTGCTGGAGCCGGAGGATTTGCGGTGGCAGGTGAGGGAGCGGATTGAGGCGGCGCTGGGGAAGTATGTGTGAGGGACAGGGAAATAAAAAACCGGCATGTTACTGCCGGGTGAAATTCAGTGATTATAAATTGATATTATGATTTCTCTCGAGCCGGTTTAACCGGTGTTCATGCTGCAGGTGCCCATCAAACAGCACTTTTATTTTATCGATAATCTCATTTTCCATCCGGGTTTCAATGCGCAAAACTGTACTTTTGAGAGATGATATGTCATTCTCCATTAATGACATTTTGCCTTCCATCGACGACATTTTGCCTTCTATCGACGACATTTTGCCTTCCATCGACGACATTTTGCCTTCCATCGACGACATTTTGCCTTCTATCGACGACATTTTGCCTTCTATCGATGACACTCTGCCATCAAGGGATGATACACTGCTTTTCGTAGACGACATGTCTTCTGTCAGCTTCATCAGGTGTTTTACCACAAATTCCTGGAACTGTTCATTATCCATGATTGTACCCCCACGCCTGGATTAATTGTGTGCCTGCCGGATGAACGGTGTGTCATGTGAGACATCTATATTATACCAAAAGTTGGGCAGGAAAGCAAGAACATATGTTTGGGGTGCGAAGGAAGACGGAGTTCGTTTAGGGATAGAAAATGTGGTGTAATGTGACAAAGTGGTGTCAGTTTTGGGTGGTAGGATTTGGGTCAACAAAGTAAAAGTGTCACTACGGCAAAGGGGGAGTCGGTTTGGATAATGCAAAGCGCAACCCAAAGTGGGATAGGGATGAGTTGATACTTGCGTTGGATTTATACTTTAGAATAAATCCACGTCACATCAATTCTTCCCACCCGGAGGTTACGAAGTTAAGTCAAATTCTTAATTCTTTGCCGATTTATAAAGACAGACCTGATAAAATAAGATTTCGAAATCCAAATGGCGTATACATGAAATTATGCAATTTTCTTCGGTTTGACCCTAGCTACAATGGCGTTGGACTTCAGCGGGGAGGAAAGTTGGAAGAAATTATTTGGAAAGAATTTGCGGATAATCAGACTGATTTAAGGAAAAAAGCGAGAGATATTATTGATGGTACAGAAAATCAAAATGAATAATTTGAGACGGTGGGTCGGTGGTGGTATCGTACAATACCTCGGGCATGTATGAGTTCATGGCCTGGGTGCTGCAGTGGGGTGAGTTTATGGAGGTGCTGGAGCCGGAAGATTTGCGGCGGCAGATGAGGGAGCGGATTGAGGCGGCTGTGGGGAAGTATGTGTAGGTATTCAAGAATAAAAATTCGGAAGGAAGTTATAAATGAATAAATTAATTGATATTGTTCATCAAAACCGGACTGAAAATTGGTCCACGAAAAATCAAGATGCTTTTTATGAATTATTTGGTTCTGATGGGGGGAGATACTCTGAAAGAGCAAAAAAGGAAGTTACACTTCGAGCACCGGAATTTCGGGGTGATTCCGGCGTTCCCTTCAGCGCTTATATACATCCTTCCAATCCTGATTCCGGTGCATATGGTGGCATGAGTTTTGTTATATTTCCAGTCCCGAATGCTCCTTGCCTTATAGGTATGGTTACTGGGACTCAGGGTCTAAGTCCGGATGAGGAAGTTTTGGGGCGTCCTGGTCACGCGCGCAAAGTTGCAGCAATTTGTCAGTGGTTAAATAGAAAATACGGTAAAGGTAAAATGGTTGCCTGGGCTAAAGAAGACCCAGTTCGCACTGATTTAAATGTACCAGAAAACATCAAGGCAAGTTTCTCAGATTACAGCACAGTTCTTAACCGTTATGGAAAAGAAATATACGGTTTTTATGCTCCTAACAGTGATAAGAATGCAACTACCGACGCTTTGGTTGCATTTCTAGATTTAATGTTTGAGGAGCGAGGACAATATCCTCTTAAATCATCATCTGAAGGAGCAGAGCAGGTTAGGGCTCAATATTTTAGTTACTTGATGCCGGATGTAACCGAAGATGAACTTGAATCTCTTCTTAGAGAACGTCGATTTGTTATTTTACAGGGCCCGCCCGGAACAGGAAAGACCCGAATGGCATTACGAATTTTGGAAAAGGTATACAAAAATAATGGGTTCTCTATTCAGTTTCACCCCAATACCACTTATGAAAATTTCGTAGGCGGACTAGCACCTGTTCAGACAAAGGATGCACTTGGTTTGGGGTTTGCCCCGAAAAAAGGTTTTTTGATGCAAGCGACTGAATTAGCAATTCAAAATACTACAAAGCAATTTTTAATTCATATCGATGAAATTAATAGGGCAGATTTGTCAAAAGTTCTGGGTGAAGCTATATTTCTTTTAGAATCTAACGTTGAGCACAAGCGGGAAATAGACCTGTCATTTGATTTTGGTGCGCCATTTTATAAAAAATTCAGTTTGCCGGAAAATTTACATATACTCGGGACAATGAACAGTGCCGACCGCAGTATCGCTATAGTCGATGTAGCGGTTCGCCGCCGTTTTGCTTTTGTAAAACTATGGCCACAAATGAGTGTTGTTCAAAGTAAGAGTGGACCATTAATGCAGGAAGCCTATATCCGATTAATATCTATTTTCGTTGAACATGCAGGAGAAGATGCTTTGGCTCTTGTGCCTGGGCATTCTTATTTTCTTGAAAAGGACGACACTAAGGCGGCACGAAATCTTGCTGTCAATCTTGCACCTCTTCTAGAAGAATATCTAGAACAAGGATATGTGGCAAGTTTTGCGAACAATATCCGAGCTTATCTCCAGTGGATTGAGGGTATTCAAGGATGAAACGAGTAGGTTCTCGACGTCGACAGTTTACTAGGGCGCCGCTTTTGCGTTATAAACCCTTAGAATCCCCCTGTTTTGAGGCGCTAGATTCATCTACTCTTCGATTACCTGCTACCTTTCTTGTAAAGGGAAACATTCCGCGTGACCCACAATCCCAGGCGGCACGGCTTTCCACCCAGTTTATCAGGCAGAATCGGGGAGCCCTTAATGATTTTGGAGTATTTTTGGACTCGGACTATGATGGTAATTCCACGGATTTGGTTTTTAGGATGAGCACAAAAATTGGGGCTGTTCCGCTTCTGTCTCCTACCACTGGAAAGCCTGATTATGGGCTCGTTGTTAAACCGCGTTTTGGGTGGAATGGAATAGGACCAATGCTTGGAGAAATGGGGTGGCGGATAATTCCTACTCCATTAAAACTGCCATTGCTTCCCCGTTCGGATAAAAAAGTTCCTCCATGGGTATTGTCGACAATTGTCCTTTTTCGAATAAAAGCGATGCTTGACCACCTTGAAAGACGATTTGAGTTTAATGAAACTGATTTGCAGGCACCTCGAGGGACTGTTAACTGGTCATGCTATGCAATGTCAAGAATTCCTGCGACTCGATTTCTTGATGTTCCTTGTCGCTATCCCGATTTACGTGATGACCAAGAGTTAAAGTCTGCGATCCATTTTACTCTTAAGAAACAACTGGCTAGTTTAGAAACACAAAGAATTGCGGGAACAGCCGTCATGCAACTAATTAGTCTGTGCCAGTCTCTTTTACAAAAAGTGAATAATTATTCACCCAAAAAACCTACTTCTTTAGCAATTAACTCTTGGTACAAAGGATCCTTCCGTACGGAGGTTTTTCGTGACGGTTTACAGGCAGTGGAGTGGACAAATGATGAGCGCGGGCTTGCAGGGATTGGAGATTTTGAAGGGCTGCCATGGGTAATGTGCATGGAAAATTTTTTTGAAGCATGGTTAGAGACGGTAATTGAAGCTTTGATCAAAAAAATTGGAGGGACTTTGCGGACGGGACGGAAGAGAGAGACTATTTCTTCTCTGGCTTGGAACCCTCCTTACATGGGTTCACAGAAATATTTGCTTCCTGATTTAGTCCTTGAACGTGAAAACGAAACGATTATTATTGATGCAAAGTATAAAGGGCATTGGGAGGAAATGAATAAAGATAACTGGGTAAACCTAAATGATGAATTGCGGAGACAACACAGAGCCGACCTTCTGCAGGTTCTCGCTTATTCCACTATATTCTCCACAAAAAAGGTTGTAGTTTGTCTTGCTTACCCCTGTAAAATTGAAACGTGGATGTCATTAAAAAAACGGGCCCGGTTACATCATCATGCACAATTGTCTAATGAAAATAGACGGATAGACGTAATCTTAACTGCCGTTCCAATGATGGCGGGGGTTGAGCAAGTGGCGCAATCTTTGTTAGAAGCAATAAAAGAGACTCCGTAAATAATGCTGTTAAGAGAAAAGCTTCTTCCTTATCTGACAACCACCTGTCACTTCTCTATGCGATAATCTCCCTGAAAACAGTTTCAGGGAGATTATTTACAGACGGATGGGGTGATTTAATGAAACGAAAATTCATTTCCGGCCTGGAAGCCGGTGACACCGTAGACGACGTCTTTTGTGTGCAATCCCAAAGAGTGCAAAACTTCAAGAACAAGCCAGGCGAGTATTTAAGTTTGACCCTCAGTGATAAGTCCGGTTCAATTGATGCAAAGTTGTGGAATTATGAGCCGGGAATCCATGATATCCCTACAGGGACTGTAATCAAATGCACCGGAGAGGTCTGCGAATTCGCGGACTCTCTCGAAATCCATATTCATTCCTATGAGCCGGTTGATAAGACTGCCGTATCTCCGGCAGACTTCCTGCCCCTAACCCCTCATAATATTGAAACAATGCAAAAGGAAATGGCAGCCATCGTAGTTTCTTTTTCAAACCCTTATCTCAAGCAGCTTTTGGGGAGCCTGATGCAGGACAAAGAGTTATTCCAAAGATTCAGCCCTCTCCGGCAGCCAAGGTCATTCACCAAGCCTATATCGGCGGCCTGCTGGAACACAGCCTGAAAACAGCTAAAATAGCCGGGGCTGTGGCTGAATTATATCCCGGTGTAAACAGAGAACTGGCGGTCGCCGGTGCATTACTGCACGACATCGGCAAAATTGAGGAATATGATGTCAGTCACTACATCGCCATCTCAGATGAAGGCAGGCTGCTGGGCCATATCATGCTGGGCCTGGGGATTCTGGACAGGCTGGCCGGTAAAGTCCCCGATTTCCCGGCAGATTTGCGGCTGGCCCTGCGGCACATCATAGTCAGCCATCACGGCAGGTATGAGTGGCAGTCCCCTAAACGGCCCAAAACTGTTGAGGCCTGCCTGGTGCATTACGCCGATGCCCTTGAAGCAGATATGTGGAAGTTCTGTGACCTCAGAGAAAAACACTCCGGTGAGCAGTGGAGTCCGTGGGACCGGAGTTTGGAGCGTTATGTATATGTGGGCGGGGAAAACCCATAGAGACTGATGGCGGGACAAACAAAAAACCGGCAACTGGTGTGCCGGTCTAAAAATCGGGTTTATATGTTTATGCCAAGCTTTTTCTCAATCCGATCCAACCTGTGGTCATGCTGCAGGTGGCCGTCAAAGAGTACCCGGATTTTGTCGATAATCTCATGTTCTATACGGGTTTCAATTCGCAGCACGGTGCTTTCTATTAAGGGTACCCGTTCCGACAATGTCATCAGGTGTTTAGTTGCAAATTCCTGAAATTTTTCTTGTTCTGTGACCCTGATGTTGAGTGATGAAACATCGCCTTTGAGTGATGAGACATCGCCTTTGAGTGATTTAATATCTTCAGATTGGTTCTTCAGATGATTAATAACAAATTCCTGAAACTCTTTCTGTTTCATGGGTCTTATTCCTCCACAGGTTTTTTCCCCGGATATTTTTCTTTTGATAATACTATTTTAACAGAAATTGGGCAGGAAAGCAAGAACATATGTTCGAAAATGTGGAGATGAAGATATATGGTGGGAATTTTCGCCGGGGCTTTCCATTATTGTCACAAGCTAAAAAGGCAGCATGATTAATAAAGACAGGTCTTCTTAATAGCTTAAACTTTGTGTCCTTTGTGACTTCGTGGTACTCATATTCTTTTGGTTTAATTAGCGTCCATCAAAGAATGCCTCAACCAGTTAATGGGCGAGAGTGCTAATGAGCACGCCAAAAACCGGTTTTCTCTGCGCCTCGGCGTCCTCTGCGGTGGCGTTTTCCTTCTTTGGCTTGATAATTTTAGGGGCCTAAAATCACGCCGGTATATGGTACAATATTTAATTGGGAGTGTGATTGCATGCAAACCATCGAACGATACCGTGGAAGCTTATTGGGGCTGGCGGCAGGGGACGCCCTGGGTTACTCTGGAGTTTTGTCCGCCGGGGTCTTTTGAACCGCTTACTGATATGCTGGGCGGCGGGTCCTTTAACCTTTTGCCGTGTTAATGGACAAACGAATAAGACAAAACGACTGGTAGCATTAGGGATGAACCCAGATGATTTCGAGGTGTTAACAAATGAACCTGTTAAAGACCTATGAGCAAATTGATAAACTGAATAAGATGCCAATTAACCAAGTAGCCAAAAGATATCTACTCATGACCGATCAAAAACCGGATCCGGACGGAGGATTGTACATATACCAACTAATGGAATGGGCGCTTGCGAACGGAATCTTGGAGTTCCATGACCCCACGGGGCGCAGAACGTCCTCTGGCATGCTAGAATTTATTCAATCAATAATGGGAATCGGGGGCAATCCGCAAAGAGCAATGGACTTTCTTACAAAGGAGGGTCCAGACGAAGGAGACCCAACTGCAACGTGGGTGGACCCTAGGGAATTTTTGAAGATGGGGACACCGGAGGATGCTGCCAGTTATCTGATAGATTGCCTATTTCAAGCATTAATAGATAAAGAACCTTCAGATCGAGTGGGTGATGGATATGATTAATAGGATGGCCGGAACTGGTGCTGAATGGAGATATAAAGGAGGAAAAAGAAATAAAGGAAGTATCTCTATAAAAACTTGTTTTTAAACTGACAACCACATGTCACTTCTCTATTCGATAATCTCCCCGAAAAATTCATCCCAATTCCAAGACTCCACCTTCTATTAGGTGGAGTTTCCACTTTTCTGCTTCAGTGGGGGTAGAGTCCCCCACTGAAGTTTCGATGTTCAGCTTTAGCTGAACGAGTTCACTTCCGGGCTGGCAGCCGGTGACACCGTTGAGGATGTTTTTTGTGTACAGTCCGAGCCGGTTGATAAGGCTGCCGTAACTCCGGAGGACTTCCTGCCCCTAACCCCACTTAATATTGAATTAACGGCCCAAAACTCTTGAGGCCTGCCTGGTGCATTACGCCGATGCCCTGGAAGCAGATATGTGGAAGTTTTGTGCCCTCAAAGAAAAACACTCCGGTGAGCAGTGGACCCCATGGGACCGGAGTTTGGAGCGATATGTATATGTGGGCGGGGGAAGCCCGTAGAGACTGCTGCCGGGACAAACAAAAAACCGGCGCTGGTATGCCGGTCTAAAAATCGGGTTTATATGTTTATGCCAAGCTCTTTCTCAAGCCGGTCCAACCTGCGGTCATGCTGCAGGTGGCCGTCAAAGAGTACCTGGATTTTATCGATAATCTCATTCTCCATGCGTGTTTCGATACGCAAAACTGTACTTTCCACAGATGACAATCTGCCTTCTATAGACGACAATCTGCCTTCCATAGATGACGTGTTTTCTGTCAATTTCATCAGGTGTTTGACTACAAATTCCTGGAATTGCTCGTTGTTCATGGTAACCCTCCTGAATGACATGATACGTGGTGCCTTTGTGAGTGATGGCCGGAACCGCTCTCACAAATATTATAGCAAAAATCGGGTGGGAAAGCAAGAACAAACGTTCGGTAAAAGGCCGTCACCTTTATCCCAATTCCAAGACTCCACCTTCTATTAGGTGGAGTTTCCACTTTTCTGCTTCAGTGGGGGTAGAGTCCCCCACTGAAGTTTCGATGTTCAGCTTTAGCTGAACGAGTTCACTAGTTTTTTGTTTTTAGTTTTCTCTGTGTCCTCTGTGCCCTCTGTGGTTTGCCTTTCTTTTTAGTGGCCTAAAATCAGGCCGGTAAATGGTACAATATTTAATTTGGAGTGTGGTTACATGCAAACCATCGAACGATATCGTGGAAGCTTATTGGGGCTGGCGGCAGGAGATGCCCTGGGGGTTACCCTGGAGTTTTGTCCGCCGGGATCTTTTGAACCGCTTACTGATATGCTGGGCGGCGGGTCCTTTAACCTTTTGCCGGGGCAATGGACAGACGATACCTCCATGGCTTTGTGTTTAGCCGAAAGCCTGATCGAAACAAAGGGGTTTGACCCCCGGGATCAAATGAAGAGATATCGTTCCTGGTACAGGGACGGACACCTGAGCAGTACAGGCCGGTGTTTTGACATTGGGAACACGGTTCGGGAGGCTCTGCTTACCTTTGAAAAAACGGGAGAACCTTATTGCGGTCCCACCGACCCCTACAGTGCCGGCAATGGGTCAATTATGCGGCTGGCCCCGGTGCCTTTGTTTTATGCCGCAAAACCCGGTGAGGCCATTGAATACTGCCGAAAAAGCTCCTTAACAACTCACGGTACACCCACGGCGATCGATGCCTGCCGGTATCTTGGAGCCCTGATTATCGGGGCTGTAAGCGGGGTGACCAAGGCCGACCTCTTGGCTGACCACTTTACGCCGGTCCAGGGACTCTGGGAAGACGACCCGTTACACCCCAGGATAGCCGAAATAGCAGCAGGGTCCTTTAAGCGAAATAACCCGCCGCTGATCCAGGGCACCGGTTATGTGGTCCGGTCACTGGAAGCCGCATTATGGGCATTTCACCACAGTTCCTCCTTTGCCGAAGGAGCGCTTTTAGCTGTCAACCTGGGGGATGATGCAGATACCACCGGTGCTGTATACGGGCAATTAGCCGGCACCTACTACGGCGAACAGGGCATACCCGAAGAATGGCGGGCAAAAATAACGCAAGTTGATTTGATTAAAGATATGGCTGACAAACTGCATAAGACAGGGTTATCGGTTAATATGCAATAACTGACAACCCCCTGTCACTTTACCCTGCGATAATCTCCCTGAAGCTAAAATTCGGGGAGGTTTTTTTCTTGAACAAAGCAGTACCCAAGCTTACCCTTTTGGGTAAGCTCAAAACCAAAATCGTCGGCGCCCAGTATTACGAGGATACTGTCAAAGCCAATGAGGAGGTCTTTTTTGAACGCAGCCCGCATAACGAATTCGACCAAAATGCCATCGAGGCCCAAAACTCCAACTGCCGCACGGTGGGCCATATCCCCAGGAGGTATTCGGCTTTTCTGGCCCCGTTAATTGATGAGGGGCTCATCTATTTAAAGGGGTCTGCCCTTGACGAACCGGATAAACAGGAAGTGCCTGTTGAAGTAGACGTTTACCTGACTCCCACCGGCCGCAGGATAACCAAACCGCCCTTTGCCGACAATGCCAAACAGGTCGTTCACAACATGGTGGCGGCATTTTTCAACGAGTGTGACAAATATTCCGCGTCAACCATCGCCGAAGTAATTGAGAAATTTAAGGCCATGTCCAAAGGAAAATGTCCTGCCGGAAACCATCCTGTTGTCCAGGCTGCTGCACCGGAAAATGGATGAAATCAGCCGCGGCGGGGTTCTGCGGTTGAAGGAAATGTTAGTATCCAGGCTGGCAGAATTATAAACGGGGAAAATAATAAGCTGTAAAAACCTTGACGTACTGCCGTTATATTCACCCGGCGCTGAGCAGGCTCCATACATGCTGTTAAAAGAAGCCCCGCAGCATCGAGGAAAGCATCGGTATTTCTATCGCCACTGCTGAACTGGTGCAGAAAGCGTACAAGACAGGAAGGCTTGTCAGGAAATCGCCGAAAGGATTTATCCTTAAATGAGTTTAAGAGACGATCTTTTAGAATGTATCAACATCAAGGATAGGGTTGAGAGACAAGTTGCTGCTGCAGGTATTATCACGATGGCTTTGGAGCCTCTAGGTATCATTCCCATCGTGGTCGGCGGAGCCGCCGTTGAATTTTACACTTTAGGCCAATACGCCACCATGGACATTGATTTCGTAGGAATAATCAATGACGACATGAATATACTGGTCGGCACGATGGATAAAGTGCAGCCGGTAGAATATAAAGGGAAACAAGCATACTTCATCGGTATTGAAGACCTCATTCTAAACCGTGTTCAGGAAGCAGAACACGGGAAAGATTTGAATTCCGCTGAATGGGCAAGGACTTTGATGGTAACCCATTAATTTTATACTACCAAGAAAGTATATCTTTTCCACATTTGTGGAAAAGGCCAAGGTAAACGTGGGACGTATTTTCTTAATTAACGGCCTGGCCTAAGTACCCGCCACGGTGACTTAAAAAATTTAATTTTTTTCGACATTTTTTTAAAAGGCGGCAGGAATGTTCTAAAACATATAGAATTAATCTACCTATCGGTGAAAAAAATTTCACTCGACTGCACAAAATTGCAGATACCGGGTAAGGGGATGATATTATAGACATCAGACAAATGGTCCGTGTTGCCAGGATGTATTATGAGTTTGGGTACATACAGGAAGTAATTGCCGAAAAAGAGGGAATATCTCGTTCCAGTGTGAGCCGGATATTGGATAAAGCATACAAGGAGGGAATCATCCAAATAAAGGTTGTATACCCTCTCCAACCGGTTCGCGATTTGGAAGAAAGTCTAAAAGCACACTTTAATCTGAAAAAAGTATTCGTTGTTCCTATGATTATTGATCACCCGGATGCTGTCCGTAACGACCTTGGTATCGCAGTTGCGGGTTTTTTAAAGGAAATTATTACTGACGGTGAGATTATTGGGGTTTCCTGGGGTACTACTTTGCCGTATGTAACACACAATATGGGGATAATTCCCAAACAACGGATTACTGTGGTTCAGCTAAACGGAGGGGTAGCAAAAAACTACCTGTCCACGCAATCCGGGGCTATAGTGGAGGGTTTTGTCCAGGCATTTAATGCGGTCCCTTATATGCTGCCGGTTCCTGCTATCGTGGATAGTGTCGATCTGGCAGCTGCTATTGCTGCTGATTCCAATGTGAAACAAACTTTAGATTTGGCTCGCCAAGCTCGAATAGCCTTGTTTGGTATTGGGCGCGCTTCTAATGAATCAATCCTGGTGAAAGCGGGTTATTTTTGCCAAGGTGAATATGAAGACTTGCTTAACAAAGGTGCTGTGGGAGATATATGCTCCCGTTACTTCAAAATTGACGGCAGCATAGCGGATACCGAACTGTATAATCGGACTGTGGGAATATCCCTGGAGGAACTGGCCGTCAAAGATTATTCCATTGCCGTTGCAAACGGTGAGGAAAAGGCGGAGGCTATTTTAGGCGCTTTAAGGGGAGGGTATGTCAACACCCTTTTTATTGACGAATGTGCGGCCAGGAAATGCCTGAGCCTTCTATAAAATTACTACATTTGGCTAAGAGGAGATAAAGAAATGAAAGCTGTAAAATTGTACGAGGCCGGGGATTTACGAGTGGAAGAGGTCGACATTCCGGAATTGGAGCCAGGCTGTGTGTTCGCTAAAGTAAAAGCGGTTGGGGTTTGCGGTTCAGATATACCCCGGGTAAATTTTTACGGGGCCTATCATCCTAACTTAACAATCGGTCATGAATTTAGCGGGGAGATAGTGAAAGTGAATCAGGTCGGTAATTGGCAAGTGGGCGACAGGGTTGTTGTCCCGCCCTTGATTCCCTGCAATCACTGCCAATGGTGCCGGACAGGGCATTATTCTTTATGTGAGGATTACAGCTATTTCGGTTCCCGCCGGGATGGCGCAATGGCCGAATATGTCACTGTTCCTGAGAAGAATTTGCTGCCTTTGCCCGACAATGTGCCTTTTGAAGCAGGGGCTATGGTTGATCCGGCTGCTAACGCCATACATGGAATTTGGAAAGGCGAAATTAATCCCGGTGATACAGTGGCAATTTACGGTTGCGGCCCGATTGGCCTTTTTGCGATACAGTTTGCCAAAATCCTTGGCGCCGGTATGGTTATAGCTATTGACGTGAAAGAGCAAAAGCTAAATATAGCCAGAGATCTGGGTGCTGATGAGGTTATTAATGCTTTAGAAGTTGATCCGGTAGAGAGGATTTTCGAACTCACCGGACAAGCCGGTGCCAATTTAGTTTTGGAGACTGCCGGATTGTCGGTTGTTCAGAACCAATCGGTATGTTCAGCAGGGAAGCTAGGCCGGGTCGTAATCTTAGGAATCAGTCACGATAAGTTAGAACTTAGCAAATCAGCGGCGGACTATCTTTTAAGGCGGGAGTTGGAAGTAAAAGGTTCATGGAATTCTTTTTCAAATCCTTTTCCTGGCCGGGAATGGACCTATAGCTTGGAATTGATGGCCCAGCAAAAACTTCGTACAGAGCCTATAATCAGCCATAAACTGAATTTGGCAAATGCCCCGGAAACATTCAAAAAGTTTTTAGATAAAGACTTTTTCTTTAGTAAAGTAATATTTTTGCCGTAAAATATTTCCGGATAAAGGGGTGGCTTCTCATGGGTTGGCCGCTGATTTTGGGAGTCGATTTTGGTACACAAGGTGTCAGGACGGCTGTTTTTGATTCTAATGCCCATTGCCTGAATATGGCTTTTGCCGGCTATGATACATATTATCCCAGCCCCGGTTGGGCTGAGCAGCATCCGGAAGAATGGTGGAATGCCTTTAAAAAGGCGTTGTCCGGTTGCCTTACGGGACTGGATTCTACGGAGATAGCAGGAATGGCGGTTTGCGCGACCTCCTCAACAGTGTTGGCGGTTGACGAGGAAGGAAGGCCTCTTATGCCGGCAATACTTTGGATGGATGCCAGGGCTATTCGGCAGACAGAAATAATAAACAGTACAGGGAATAAGGTGCTAAGGTATTCCGGTGGACAAGTTTCGGTGGAATGGATGCTCCCCAAAACCTTATGGATAAAAGAGAATAAGCCGGACATATACGAAAGTGCCTATCAAATATTGGAACAGTTGGACTGGATAAATTACCGTCTTACCGGCCGGTTCGTCTCTTCAAAGTGTACGGCCACATGCAAGTGGAATTTCACGGACACTGAGGGGGGCTGGTCCGATGAATTCATGCGTGAAATCGGCTTGGGTGATTTTAAGGACAAAATCCCTGTCGATGTTGTACCGGTTGGTGGCAGGGTTGGCAGAATAACCCCTGAGACAGCGGCCGAACTCGGTTTGCCTAAAGAATTGCTGGTATTCCAGGGAGGCATTGATGCCCATATAGGTATGCTTGGTTTGGGTGTGGTTAACCCCGGGCAGATGGGAGTCATTATGGGTACCAGTTTTGTCCACCTAACCTTGACTCAAGTGCCTGTTTACCACCAAGGGTTATGGGGGCCTTACCCGAGTGCTGTCATCGAAGACCTTTGGCTCCTGGAAGGCGGACAAGTATCGGCGGGTTCCTTAACCAAGTGGTTTAAAGACCAATTTGCAAGTGAACTTCCTTATTCCAACCCCAATGACGATCCTTATCAGGTTTTAGCCGGGCAAGCACAAAATATACCGCCCGGTTCAGAGGGTTTAATCGTATTGGATACCTGGCAGGGTAATCGTACGCCTTACCGGGACCCGATGGCCAGGGGAGCTGTATGGGGTTTGACCCTTAGCCACACCAGGGCCCATCTGTACAGGGCAGTTTTGGAAGGTGTGGCCTATGGTACCCGGAATATTCTGGAGGCTTTTAACAAGGCTGAATGCCTGGTAACAGAAATTGTTGCCTGTGGAGGAGTACTTAAAAATCCGGTTTGGCTGCAAATAATCGCAGATGTTACCGGGGTGCCTATTAAACGGACGAAATTTACCGAGGCCGGAGTCCTCGGCTGTGCTGTTGCAGCTGCTGTGGGGCTGGGATATTTTAAGGGATTAGGGGAAGCCTCGCGAGCGATGGTTGAATTCGGAGAAACTGTTAAACCAGATCTTAATAACTTTGGCCTATATAGTTTCTACTTTGAAAACTATAAAAAAACTTACGAACTTTTAGCGCCTGAAATGTGCAAGATGCACAGTTTTATGGGCCACAGGGGGTGATGTTTTTGTCGGACCAAGATCACCGGTATATACTCGAAATGAACGGGATATCTAAATCATTTCCGGGGGTTCACGCTTTAAAGAAAGTTGATTTCGGCGTTCTTGAGGGAGAAGTACACTGCCTGGTCGGAGCCAACGGTGCCGGAAAATCAACTCTGATGAAGATTTTATCAGGTGCGTATATCAAGGAAGAAGGAGAGATTAGTTTTGCCGGTAGACCTGTAAACATTGCCAATCCGATTGACAGCCGAAAACTGGGGATTTCCGTGATTTACCAGGAGCTGTCTTTGGTTGCCAGTCTTTCTGTCGCGGAAAACATATTCCTTGGCATACACCCAAAGAAGTCACTTGGGTTTATAGATTGGCGGACAATAAACCGCAGAGCTCAGCAAATGATTGACGAAATGGGAATTAACATTAATGTTAAGCAACCGGTAAGTGCTTTGAGCATGGGGCAGAGGCAAATAGTGGAATTAGCCAAAGCACTTGCTGCGGATGCAAAACTGGTTGTGATGGACGAACCCTCGGCTACCCTATCGGGTGAAGAGTTTGAGACCTTGGTTAGAGTGATTAAAGATTTGAAATCGAAAGGTATTACAGTAATTTATATTTCACACCGTCTCGAGGAGTTGTTCAGGCTGGGTGACAGGGTAACGGTGCTGAGGGACGGGACTTACGTAGGTACCAGAATATTAAAAGAAATCCGGCAGGATGATTTGGTCGAAATGATTATCGGTTATTCCTTGAGCAAGCAGGAACATAAATGCGGAGACGTTTCCGGAGATGTAATGTTAAAGGTTGAGAATATATCCACACCTAAATTACGGTCGGTTTCTTTAGCCGTACATAAAGGCGAGATTTTGGGGTTATATGGCCTGGTGGGGTCAGGCCGGACCGAATTGCTCCGGGTCATATACGGTGTTGACAGGCTCCAGACCGGGTCAATAATACTTAACGGAAAGAATGTTCGGTTACGTTCACCTGTGGAAAGCCTTAAACTTGGCATCGGGATGGTGCCGGAAAACCGGAAAACTCAAGGCCTGATTACGGACCTTCCAGTCTGGGAGAACGCTGCATTGCCTTCATTTAAAACTTTTAGCCGGCTGGGGATCATCCGGTATGGCACTCTGTTTAAGGCGGTTTTGGAGCAGGTAAAAAAATTGCGGATAGCCACTCCATCCATTAAGACTTCCGTCAAAAACCTTAGTGGCGGCAATCAGCAAAAGGTAGTTGTTGCCAAGTGGCTGTTAAAGAAATCCAGTTTATTGTTGTTTGATGAACCTACCCAGGGTATTGACATAGGAGCCAAGGAAGAGATTTATGGAATCATCAAAGAAGTTGTTAATACGGGCTTTGGCGTTATTGTGGCTTCGTCCGAACTGGCAGAGTTAATGCGGGTTTGTGACCGGATAGTGGTTATGTTTAACGGAGAGGTGTCCGGGCAGTTTACCCGGGATTCATACGAAGAACAAGCCATTTTAAAATGTGCGGTAATGGGGAGGTAAGTGAGTGTGGTTGAACCAACTAAGGCCATTCAAACAGAAAAGCTCTGGAACAATTATAGTATAAGACAGCTTTTAAGCAGATATAACCTCGTTATACTCCTCGTAATCTTTACTACTATAGCTTCGATTTTGTCCCCCAAGTTTTTAACTGTCCAAAACTTTCTAAATTTGTTGCAGCAGTCATCAATTACCGGAATGTTAGCCTTAGGGATGACTTTTGTTATAGTAACTGCCGGTATTGATCTGTCGGTAGGGTCAATTGTGGCCCTGGCAGGTATGGTTGTAGCGGTTTTAATTCAGGACGGGATTTCTATTGGACTGTCAATCGTGGCGGCACTTGCCGTTGGGGCAGTGCTGGGCTTTGTTAACGGATTTATCAGTACTAAGTTTACAGTTCCGGCCTTTATTGCAACTCTAGCGATGATGGTTTCCGCAAGAGGCCTGGCCTTACTTGTCACCGAAGGGAAACCCGTGTTTGGGTTGCCCCAATCTTTTAGTTTTCTGGGGGCGGGTTTTATTTTAGGATTGCCTGTCAGCGGGCTTACCTGGGTTATACTTACGGTTATAGCCGCGTTGATCCTAAAGTACACCCCCTTCGGAAGAAACCTGTATGCCGTCGGTGGTAACCCGGAGGCCGCGCATCTTTCGGGTATTAGGGTTAACTATCATCTCATCTCGGTTTACGTTATTTCAGGTGTGATGTCTGCTCTGGCCGGGGTGGTCATGGCTTCGTGGCTTACAGTCGGGCAACCCACTGCGGCCAAAGGGGCCGAACTGGATGCTATTGCGGGAGTGGTTCTGGGCGGCGCCAGCCTTTTTGGGGGAAAGGGCGGCGTAGGCGGCACTTTTATCGGTGTTTTCGTGATGAGCATTATTACAAATATTTTTAATTTACTAGGGCTGGCCTCATATTACCAGCAGATATTTATGGGTCTGATCATTGTGCTGGCCCTTGTACTTAATCGGTTTGTAGCCGGGGAAAAAGCCTAATAAGTTAATATTTTGCAAGGAGGGTGATATATCAAAAAGTTTTCGGCAAAAAACTTAATATTAAATCAAAAATGGGAGGTAGGAACTAAAAATGAAAAAGAAGATCTTGGTTGGATTGTTTTTGCTAATAGGGCTATCGTTGTTAGTGATGGGTTGCGGCGGCAATTCACAGTCTACATCGCAACAGGATAATAAGCAGGAAAGTACGCAGCAGCCGAAAAAAATAGTAATTGGTTTTTCACAGGTTACCCTTGATTCCCCGTTTTACGTTTCGTTAATGGATGCCGCAAAAGCCGAGGCGGCAAACAAGGGCGCTGAATTGATTTATGTCGATGCACAGAATGATATTAAGAAACAAAACGCGGACGTTCAAGACTTAATTACCAAAGGGATTAATGTACTTATCCTTAACCCCAGCAATCCGTCAGGGGTCAATCCTGCTTTAGATGCGGCCAAAAAGGCCAACATTCCTGTTGTGACAGTTGACCGTCCAACGGAAACGAAAGTTGCCACCTTTGTGGGACGTGACAACAAGAAAATGGGTGAGTTGGCCGGTGAACAGGCAGTCGCACTGCTTGGCGGTAAAGGTAAGGCCAAAGGTAAAATTATTGAACTACAGGGTGACGCCGGTGGCAAAGTAATGATGGACCGCCGTGACGGGTTCCATTTGGCCGTTGATAAAGAACCTGGCATAAAGGTTGTTCAGGGGCCATATTGCGATTATACCCGTTCAAAGGCAGTTAAAGCTTTTCAGGATCTTCTACAGGCCAACCCGGATGTGAAACTTGTATATGCCCATAATGACGATATGGCTTTGGGCGCGTTACAGGTTCTACAGCAGAATAGTCTTGCCGGCAAGGTTAAAATCGTAGGTGTAGACGGTCTGATCGAAGCAATCAAAGCTATCCAGGACGGTAAATATGACGCTACCGTCTTAAATGATCCGCAACTGTTAGGAACAACAGTGGTAGATACGGCTCTCGGTGTACTTAACGGGGAAAACTATCCTGATTTCATTGATGCCGGTACCGGTTTAATCACCAAAGAAAACGCCGCTCAGTATTATAATGATAAACTCGTGTTTGCAGCTGCTAAATAACAACCGCCCGGTCAGCAAATAGTATAAAAAAGGGGCATAATGATGAAAATTACAAAGAAAGAAATAGCCAAAATGATTGACCATACTCTGCTAAAAGCTGCGGCCACAGAGGAAGAAGTAACTCAGCTCTGCCGTGAGGCGGGCGATTATGGATTTGCTTCAGTATGTATTAATTCCTACTACGTGCCCCTAGCGCTGAAACTGCTGGCAAATACGGTTATACCGGTGTGTGCTGTGATTGGTTTTCCCTTGGGGGCAATGTTGACAGCCGCTAAAGCCTTTGAAGCAGGTGAAGCGGTAAAGGCCGGCGCGAAAGAAGTCGACATGGTAATTAATATTGGCCTTTTGAAGAGTGGCCGGCTTGACGCGGTTTTACAGGACATCCAGGCAGTAGTGGACGCCGCAAAAGCTGCGGAAAAGACAGCCCTGGTCAAAGTTATCATCGAGACAAGCTGTCTTACAGATGATGAAAAAGTGACAGCCTGCAGCCTGGCTGTGAAGGCCGGCGCAAATTTTGTTAAAACCAGCACGGGATTTTCATCGGGGGGAGCTACGATAGAGGACGTTAGACTGATGCGCAAAACGGTAGGTCCCGACCTCGGAGTTAAAGCCTCCGGCGGCATTAGAAACACTGAGCAGGCCTTAGCCATGATAGAGGCAGGTGCTAACCGCATTGGTGCCAGTGCAGGAGTTGCAATTTTAGCGGAACTCAAAGATTAGTGACGATTAGGCCATCACCATTAATGGTGATGGCCTAATTTAAAATTATGGAGGACGGCATGAATAGAGCAATATTCACCTCTCTGTCCCCAAGGGCCAAGTGGCTTTTGGGAATGCACACGGTTTTTCTTACAGGAATTAGTCTTTCAAATATCTTTTTTAATGTTTATCTTTGGAAAGTATATGGAAACATTAAACTGGCAGCAGCCTTTAATTTTTTTCACTTTTTAACAGTACCTGCTGTTTTTTTTCTTGGCTCCATTTTACATAGTAAGTTGGGTAGTCTGGGCAATTTGCGTGTGGGATTGACAGTACACACATTTTTTTATCTTCTGGTACTGATACTGGGACAGAAGGTGGCAGCCTGGTATGTTTTATTAGGGGTACTGATGGGAACAGGGCAGGGGTTGTATTATTTAGGGTACAATGTTTCAACCTATGACTGGACCAACAATAAAAACCGCAACCACTTTTCGGGACTAAACGGCGCAGTTAGTGCTTTGGCAAATTTAGCGCCCCTTGCCGGGGGAATAATCATACAATTCTTTGGAGTTGCATCAGGTTATAAATTTGTGTTCGCTGTTGCGGTTGCGTGTTTTTTAGTGGCAGGAGCAATCAGTTTACAAATTGAAAAGGATGTTCCTAAAAAAACGGCTCACTTTTGGGCGGCCTTGAAGTTAGTAGAAAACAACTGGCTGCGCGTTAGCGGATCGATGGTGTTGCGCGGTTTGCGGGAAGGGGTCATGTCATTTGCCTTGATTTTGTTAATTTATGAAATTACTTTAAGTGAAATTAATCTCGGTTTGTACAATTTAATAACATCTGTTTTAACTATGTTAACATTTTACATGGTAGGTAAATCGGTTCCACGACACCGTCGGAGCAGTTCTATGCTTTGGGGGGCAGTGTTTTTGTCTATCATGACATTAGTGCTGCTTCGTCATGATTTGATAGGACTGTGGCTGTTTGGTATTGCCAACAGTATTATTTATCCCTATATTTTTGTTCCTTCAACAACGATTTCCTACAATGTTATAAGGAACAATCCTGAAACCCGGGAATATAGAATCGAATTTCTGTCCTTTAGGGAAGTGCCTTTAAACTTAGGCCGTTTAATGGGAATTGCACTTTTATTATTGTGCGTAAGGGAGAATTTTTCGGTTTTCTGGCTGTTATGGGGGTTAGGTTTAAGCCAGATACCTTTGGCAATAGTTTTAAAACCACTAAAAATGTAAAAATATAGTATTTATAAAATCCCAAATGAGGAAGAATAGTTAGGAGTATGAACTTCTGTTTAAGACAAGGAGATAATACAGGAGGAGGGAGTTTTGAATGAAATCCTAACCCTGATTGCCAAACAACTGCATTGGGCAAAGAACAGTTTACCAAGGTATTGGGTACAGACTATTTGTATATTAAGGGCGCTCTTGTCGGTATGGTCACATGGGCCGTGCTTGACGTTGCTTAGCTGCAGGGAAAAGTTTGATGAAACTCAGCGTTTGGCTAGGAAAATCAAAAAACAGATAGATGAACCAATAACATCATAGAGGCCGGAAAAGATCGTATGCTATTACCGGATTAGCACTTCCAAATCGGAAGTGCTTTGATCCCAATTCCAAGACTCCACCTTCTATTAGGTGGAGTTTCCACTTTTCTGCTTCAGTGGGGGTAGAGTCCCCCACTGAAGTTTCGATGTTCAGCTTTAGCTGAACGAGTTCACTTTTATTTTTAAAGTTATTTTTCCTAACTGAAATGCCGAACCCCGGCTAAGGGATGGAACCCATAACAATAGCAGGAAAATCGGAGCTTATTGTTGAAGTTCCTTGAGATGCGGCACACTTCGAACCAACGAAGTCATATAAAAGAATGAAGGTAAAGGTGGTAATCACTTGTCAGACGAACATACATACAGGAAAAACATCCGGCCGGGATTGCTGGTAGATATAATCGAAAAACATAACCAGCGAACCGGCATCACAACATCCGGGGAAGTTCGGGACGTTTTGTCACCGGGTCAAAGGCACCCCAGGGGAATCAAAGTCAGGCTTTCCACCGGCCAGGTGGGGCGGGTTCAGCGTATAGCGGTACAAAACAACTGAAGCGATAAGCCGGGAGATATTTTGTTTTCAGTTAATTGTAAACTAACCTTATCGGTATAGGTATCGCACCAACAGCGAGAGCGGGGGTAGTATATGAGAATTGCAGGATTTTATTTTATTTGTTCTATAACTATTGGCATTTTACAAATAATTGATGGTATTCTTCTCGTCTTAAATAAAGGCTCTTTCAATACCTTCAATTTGACAGTAGCATCTATCGAATTTCTATGGGTTCCTGTTTGTATCGCCATGATTTTTTTATGCAAGAGAATTAAGGTTAGTTTATTATCACCTGTTTCTTACATTATTTACAACGCCTTAGGTTGGGGTATCGGGGTTTTTCTGGCCCCCCAAAACCAGGATGCAAGTATTACTGTAATACCTATTTGGGCTGCTGTTATCGGGGCCGGATTTGGGGTTTACTATGTAATTATTAATGATAGGTTTTTTAGAAAATTACTTTAAACTAAATCTGCCATTATCGGCCTACACTCTCCCACATAAAGTCTATGAAAGATTTTGTCAACGGGGCTGTCCCATAAGCAAATGGGGCAGCTTTCTATTTAGTCGTGAAAGCACCGTGAGTGGCAGATATGTTCCTACAGGACGGCAACAATTCAGCTTGTTACCGGCTCCCGCATCCGCGGATCGCCGACAAGCGGATATCAGACTCGTCCTTCCGGAATATATCTGCTACTCCCTGAAGTCTGGAGAGTATGATCCCCCCACATCATAAAGTCCGTGTGGTGAACCAGGTCATAGATGAAATGGGCCTGGAGCCTCTGTTGGAAAAATATAAAGGTGGCGGAGCCGGCAGTTATCATCCCAAAATGATGCTGAAGGTATTGATGTATGGCTAGGCTGGAGAATTACTTTGTGGACGGGACTAAAGTTGAAGCTAATGCTAACAGATACAGCTTTGTATGGAAGAAAAGCACAGAAAAGAACCGGGAAAAACTCCGTCAAAAAGTCAAAGATATTTTAGAAGAGATAGACCGGGCAAATTTTTTTTAAAATTGTAGTTACTTCAACAAAAAAACGGGAGTGTCTCATAAGTTTTTTCAACTTATGGGACACTCCCGGTTTATCTTACCGGGATTTTAGTTCTAATTCTATGTAATCATTTATCATTTTGAAGGTTCCTAACATCATGTCGTTAAATTTTTTCCCGGCAGCCATGTACCTCATTACTTCGGCAATACCGGAAAGTCTTTTAAACTCTTCAGTAAGTTCCGCGGCCTTACTGCCTGGTTGGTTCATTGTAAAGGTCTCCATCTGTTTCCGCTTAAATTCCTCAACTGTTTTCTTGAGACCCGGTTTTCCGTCAATATCAGCGAGAGCCTGTTTTAATTCCATAAACTCCCTGGTTTTTCTGACAGCCTCCGCAAACTCCCTGGCTTTCACACTTAATGGCATAGGGCTCACCTCGTCAAGAATTTTGAAACAACATAACCAAAACGGGTTTTGGCGGTCAATCCCTTAACATTATATTCTTATGTGGTTATCAGGTCACCAAGTATCCCGCATTTCCAAAAAAACTAATATTTTTTCGGTTAGAGCAATATAAAGAGTGAACCGAGGAAGAATAACTAGGGTGGAAAATTTTCGTGACACCTGGTACACGCACTGTGGGCAGCCATGGCTGGGTAATCGGGGGTCTCCTGATAAAGAAATATTTGTTTAAAAAAGATGAAAAAAGACTTCTCGCGTAGAGCTCTGGGAGAAATACAGGGCCTACTATTGACTATAGTAGGCAAGTGGTAGTAATATTTAATTAAACATCCAGCACTTTTGCACTTAATATAAAGGGGGAGTTGACGTGCCCACCACAGAAACAATCAGGAAAAGGTTTAACCGGACATCGTTGTTTTATGATTGTATGGACTGGGTGATTAAAGACGAAATCAGGCAAAAGGTAATCCTCCAGGCATATGGGAAGGTACTCGAAGTTGGGGTGGGCACCGGTCAAAACCTAAAGTTTTATCCGCCCACCTGCGAAGTTACCGGCATAGATTTTAGCCCGGGAATGCTTAAAAAGGCCAGAGAGAGGGCCAAGGCTCTTACAAATGTCACCCTTAGCGAGATGGATGTGCAGTCTCTGGCATTTCCCGACAACTCCTTTGATACCATTGTGGCTACCTGTGTATTTTGCTCGGTTCCGGACCCCATCAAGGGCTTCCGGGAGCTGCACAGGGTTTGTAAACCTGACGGGCAGTTAGTATTCCTTGAACATATCAGAAGTGACAAGAAGTTCTTGGGGGTCCTGATGGACGCATTTAATCCAGTGGTAGTACGGTTAATCGGGTCCAATATCAACAGGCGGACCCTCGAAAACATTAGAGAAGCCGGACTGGAACTGAAACAGGTGGATACAGTGGGGATGGAAATATTAAAACTCATTATAGCCAAACCAAATAAACAATAATAAAGCGGCCCGCGAAGGGCCGCTTTGCTGTTAAATTACCTTGATGGTCCCGGAAGACATTTTCATTTGGCAGGTAAACGGAAAAGTACCGGTTTTGTCAGGCATAAAAGTAAAGGTGTCTTGTCCGATGTCCACAGGCTTGTTGATAGCAAAATCAGGGATCATAATTCCCCTTACACAACCCGCATCAGATGTTGAGTTAGTGTTAACCCGGACAGGGATTCCTTTTTTGACGGTGAAATTGTTTGGGCTGTAACCCGAGGCGCTCAAATTCATAGATATTACCTGCACCCCGTTTAGTTCCTGGGCTAAGGCTGCGGGGGCGGGCGGGGAACCTGACCGGGCCAGGCTGGATACAATCCATACAACCAAACCAATCATGACAATACCCATTACTATAAGGGGGGTAGTAGTACTAGCCCTCTCACTGCGGCCTTTCTTGACCGTGTTTGGCGGGGGTAACTTTCTTTTGCCCATCTTATGACCACTCCTGTTGTTAAAATAAATTATGAGGCTCCCCAAAACATTTAATTACGAACTTTGGGCCTGCATTTCACCGGTGAAATAGCGCGGCTTCCAATTCTTAAGGGCGGATTCGTCAATTATAATGTTGTTGTTTTCCACTGTATACTTGAATTCTTCCGGCGCATATTTTACACAACCGCCACTGATACCCATTAGATCATCAAGACGCCAGCGGGTTCCGCAGGCCACACAGACCAAATCGGTACCCTCAATATAAAATTTGGTGCCGTAGCAGGGTTCACATATACTTGAAGCCAATACAACCCTGCCTGAGCGAGTGACGAAGGCGTTGAGTGGCAGGTAATCGAAAGTGCCGTAATATTTCCTTTTTTCACCCCTATATTCAGTGTAAAGAATCTTTTTTTCTTTGAGAGTATCAAGGGAAATTGCGGCTTTGCCATTTTCCACCTTCAACGGGGCAGCGGTCATTTCGATTTTTTGATTTTTGTAGTTCTGGGCTTCACCAATGTTAAAATTGCCGCCGGTGGGACTTGCATAAGGTTTGTTTAAAAATGAGAAAAGGGCAACTCCTGCTGCCACAAGTATTGCGGCAGCTCCGAGTATTTTCCTGTTGCGTCTCTTTCTTATGAGATTCTGGTCCTCCAGGAATTTTGCCCGTTTCTGTGCTCTGGTATCATCCATGTTTTGACCTCCTTAAAGAGCACCCATTATTTCATTTAGGGTTTTAATGGGGTCTACACCTCCGGCGGCAACCCAATATACTTTGGAACCCGCCTGGTAATAGTAGTTTTCCATATCCATACCCTTGACAGCGACCACATTAAGCCCATTCTGCGTAAATGTACGCCGGTCAGTGAAAGGAGGGCCGTCAGCGGACTGGCTGGCTGATTGCCCGGCCTTATTAATCTTGCGGTCCATTATCTCAAAAAGCTGTTTGGCTTCACTGACATTGTTGGACTCAGATATCCAAATCATTATCTGGCCTTGTTGCCCGCCATACTGGGCAATATATCCCTGCTTGATTTTAATATCACTGCCGTGCAGTTTGCTAATCATTCCAATTGCCTGGGGCCCAGAGACTACCTGGCCCAGACTAAGGCTCTGCAGGGTTGGCGGGAAGGCAGCTTCATTAAGGGGTTTGTCTACCCGAGCGGAGTTGTTATAGATTAAATACCCGCCTCCTGCCAGGATAACCAACCCCAAAACCAAACCTACAATCTTTAAAGCTCTACCTGACAAATTTATCTCCTCCTTGGACTTTTTTAAGAGTTTTGATATCTTTTCTCAAAAGACTTCTTCAGGAGGAAAAGTTCTTCCTGCAGTTGTTTTTCTCTCCGGCCAAGAAACAGGGTATATCCGAAAATCAATATCCAGATAGCCATATAGGCAGCAAAGAGGTAACTCATGTAATATCCTCCCTTCCAAGTACTGGGTACACAGCTCTCTACGCCTTACGGCTCCGAGAAGGCAGGAGGTTTGCCACCAGTATTGCTTAGACTCTGTGCCCTCAGTGTACTCAGTTTTCTGTCAGCCGCTGCTTTAGCAGGGCCACCTCGGAGCTTATTTTTTCTACAAAAATTCCCTTCTGTAAAAGGTAAAAATACATCAGGGTAAATGCTGCCAGACTCACCATCAGGGTCAGCACCATGGAAGGGTCCATGGCGAAACCGCCGGAAGTCACGATAGTCGGGTGAATGGTCCGCCACCACCTGATAGACATCCAGACGATGGGCACATCCACGAAACCCACGATACCGAATATAGCTGAAAACCTGGCCTTTTTTTCTTCCTCGGGGAAAGACGACCTGATTATCAGGTAGGCAATATATATGAACCAGAGGATCAGGGTTGTAGTCAGCCTGCTGTCCCAGGTCCACCAAGCGTTCCATGAGGCCCTTCCCCAGATTGGTCCGGTCACCAGGACAATGGTAGTAAAAAGCACCCCGATTTCAGCCGATACATAGGAAATAATGTCCCATTTCAGGTTTCTGGTCTTCAGGTAGGCAATACTGCCAACCATTACCACAAAAAACGAGAAGAATGCCAGCCAGGCCGAAGAGACATGAAAATATATAATCTTGGAAACGGGCCCCTGTATCCTCTCATTGGGCACCCACATAAAGACCAGGTAAACCGCGACGGCAGTTGTCACAAAGGTGGCCCAGGCCAACACATTATGGTATTTCCATTTGGCCGGTATATTATTTTGCACTGTCATTGTCTAAACCTCCAAGATATATTCGAAAAGAACTAAAGGAACCACCAAAAAAATGGCATCAAAGGCAGTCAGTATCTTAAGCCAGGAAAACCATTCTACCGCCGGTGACCCGGCCAGGATGGCGGCTGTGGCCTGAACTGCGCCCAGGATCACCGGGACCATAACCGGGAACAGGATAACCGGCAGCAGGATTTCGCTGCTGCGGGCGTTGGACGACAGTGCCGCCAGAAAAGTTCCGACCGCCGCAAAGCCCAGGGTGCCCAGGAAGATAATCAACACCAGGGGGCTGATGGCCTTTACCGGGATTTGATAATTAAAGAGCACCGTAAACAGGGGCAGGGAGACAATTTCCACAATTCCCATATAAATAAGGTTTACAGTCATTTTACTAAAATAGATGACACTTCGGTCAACAGGGCAAAGCATCAAACCTGTAATGCAGTCATTCTGTTTTTCAGAGACAAAAGACCTGTTCAGACCCAAAATCCCGGCAAAAATGAAACAGACCCAAACCATTCCCGGGAAAACCTGCCTGACTATTGCTTTGGTGGGGTCAAAGGCAAAGACAAACACTATAATGGTCAGAACCGCAAAAATCGCCATTGAGCTTAGCAGCTCCTTGGTGCGCAATTCCGCCGTGAGGTCCTTCCGCACGATAGCCCGGATTCCCTTGAGCATGTCCATCCTATGCCGCCCCTTCCACTTTTTGCAGGTAAAGGCTTTTTAATTCATCTTTATTGACTGCGGCTTTTTTACCGTCATATACAATCTTGCCCCTGACAACAAATAATACCCTGTCGCTCATAGCGAAGCCTTCTTCAAAATTATGGGTAATCAGGAAAACAGTGCGCTTTTTAACGTTGAGTTGGCCAAGCACGCCATTGAGGATTTGGATGGCATGGGGGTCCAGGCCGGTGTAAGGTTCATCCAGGAAGAGAAGTTCAGGATCATGCAGGATAGCCCGGGCAATAGACAGCCTCTGCTGCATGCCCCGGGAAAAAGTGCGTACCGGGTCATTTAGGGTAAACTCAAGCCCAACCTCGCTTAGGACATCAAAAACCCTGTTTTTTAAATCGGGAACCTTGTACATTTGCCCGTAAAAGTTTAAATTTTCCCTGGCGGTCAGGTTGTCATTAAGAAAAGTCTGGTGTGAGATAACACCGATTTTTTGCCTGATAGCCTCCGGTTTTTCGTTGGAATTCATACCGTCAATGATGACCTGGCCCTTGGTCGGTTTGGAGATAAGGGCCAGAATTTTCAGCAATGTGCTTTTGCCTGCGCCGTTGGGACCGAAAACAGTAACGAACTGGCCCGCAGGTATATTAAGGTCAATATTTTGTAAAATGGATTTATGGCCAATTGTTTTCGTCAGGCCGGTTGCTTTAATCATTGGGACCACTCCTGTCCTCCGGCAAGGTTTAGTAATCTTCCTTTTCTTCCAGTGCTTCAAGTTCCTTTATCTTCAATTTAATCCTGACAAGTTTTTCTTTATACTGCTCCCTGAGGCCCGCATATTTCTCCGGCTCGGTTTCCCCGCGTTCGTTTTTCTGATCCAGGGAATCTATTTTGTTTAACAGGCGTTTATACCTAACAATAAGGTCATCAAGCATTCGGGCCAGGCGTTCTTCCGATTCCAGGCGCTTTTTCTCCAGCTGTTTTTTTCTCAGATAATACCCGCCGGCAGCCACTGCGGCAAAAAAGAGAATAATTATGCCCGCTGCCCACATGTGGGGGTTAGTATTTCTAAGGGGAGACTCGGCCCACCTCTGAAGGTGGGAAGCGCTGTGAAAACCGGCTTTCGGTTCCTGGTAGCCCTGGCCCAGCCTGTTGGGGGATATGGCCAGGCTAAATTTCTGCCCCGGCAGGGCTTTATCTATCAGCAGTACATGATAGGACTTGTTTTCCAGAACTTGTATCCCATAATCCTGGATTCCCTGGTCACCCTTGATGTTAAGCTGATCTTTGGGTGACAGTACGTAAAGGATATCAGTTGGGTAATTGACCGTTTTGACGAAGGCCAGGCTGCCATCCTTTAAAGGCATTTGATAGTAAAGGCTGACCTGGGTTATTCCGGGGTTTAACGGGGAGGTTGTCACCACACCGTCCGGGGAAGTAGCCAGGGAGTCTTTGCTCACCCCTTCTACCCGAAGGTTGACGTAGCCGGCAGGCAGTGATATTTTAAGGACCGCTTTGCGGCTGCCATCGATTTTCTCGTCACCGGAAAATGTATTTTTCAGGGTATTATTTACTTTAAGGACTTCCCTTACTTGCAGGGTGTTGCTGTCCTGGGCCTGGACCAGCACATGGTGCAGGTCTATTTTAAGGCCGGCCCCGACGGGAACAGCCCCGGTGGAAGCAGTAGTCTTTTCTATGGCTGCCCCGGCAAACCCGGTATTAACCAGGAGTAAGAAAAATACCAGGACCAGGATGAGATACTTCTTCATCATTTCACCTCTTGTCTTTTAATGCCCCAAGCCGTCGCCTCGGTTGCGGCGGATTGCCGCGAGTTCCCGCTCTATTTCGTCTTCAATTCCGGATTCCAAACCTACTGCTGCAGCCGCACGGGAATTTGTTCCCTTTTCCGATTGCTCCGGCGGGGTATTTGTCGCCAGCTCGATTTCGTCTTCCTCCTGCAGCAGTTCCAGGGCTTTTTGTTTGTACTGGCCTTTAAGGAGGTTATAGTCGTCAGTGGAAAGCTTCTTCATCTGATAATCAAACTCGATTTCATTGATGGTGGTGAATATTGCCTCTTTGCTTTTTTCCAGAGAATCCCCGTCAAAATCCAGGTCGTGCTGCTCCGAAAAAATTTCGTAATTCTTTCGTTCACCGCGGACCAGGGGAAAGATTACCAGAAACGCCACCATCATCAGGATGGCAAACAACCCAATTACTGTCACCATTTTTGCAGTCCTCCAGTTCATCACCCAGGCAGCTTATACCTACCGGTATTTTTTAAGTTCATCCTCAAGCCTGTCTTCATATTCCGAAAGATCGGCGTGTTTTTTGGGCTCTTCGCTTTCACGGTCCATTTTCTCGAGCTTGGCGTACAACACCCACTTATCAAGGACAAAATATATCAGTAAGCCGCCGGCGAGAATAACAATAAAGGGTGTTACCCAAGCCGTGATATTAAAACCTTTAGCAGGGGGAGCGGCCAAAACTTTGTCACCGTAAATGCTCACAAAATATCCCATTACCTGTTCTTTTGACTGGCCCCGGGAAAGGCGGTCTACAATGATTTTGCGCATATACTCCGCGGTCTGGTTTTCACAGGAAGAAAGAATCATCCCGCAATTGTCCTGGCATACCAGGGAATCTTCAATCTCCTTTTGCACCTTCATGTCAACCTGACCGGCCCAGGCCGGAACCGCAGAAAGGATAAGAGCCGCGCCAAGGATTATCGCCAGGGGTATTTTAAGGAATTTCTTAACCATACTTATCAAACCCCTCTTGTATATTTTGGCCCGACATCAGCGCCCCGGCCCGGCCAAAGGGCGAAAACGGTGCCTGCCACCATAACATAACCGCCAATCCATAACCAGGCGACAAGCGGGTTAATCAGGACTTTGAGGGTGGCCCTGCCGTCATTTTCCCAGCCGGCCAGAATGAGGTAGAGGTCCTGGCTGAGGCTTCCCCTGATAGCAACTTCAGTTGCCGGCTGGGGGTGAGTGGGGTAATAAACCTTTTTAGGCTGAAGCAGGCCAAGCGGCTGGCCGTTTTTGGCGGCTGCCACATCCGCGTAAACGGTGTCATTCTTGCCGTCTTTACCTTCAGCAAGGTTCCGGTAGGTCAGAGAGTAGTCTTCAACCCGGATTGTTTCACCTAAGCGAAGGGTTTTCTGTTCTACTCTGTTATAAGTGTGGGAACCAATAATTCCGGCCAAAAGCATTATTAAACCAAGGTGAATGATGTAGCCGCCGTAGCGCCTGCGGTTTCTCACCAGCAACCGGCCAAGGGCGGCAACGGGGTTTTCACCTGTCATCCGCATCCTCACCAAGGTGCCTTTGGCGACTTCTGAGAGGGTGGATACGACGACAAAGGCCACTGCAGTAAAGGCGGCGAGGGCATAAATCTTTCTAAGGCCGAGGACGTATGCTATGACGGCAAATATAACAGCTCCGGCTAATGGAACCAGGAAATTGTCACGAAGGTTTTTGCCGGAGGATTTTCTCCAGGCAATCAGTGGGCAGATTCCCATTAGTAATATCATCAATAATCCCAGGGGAGCGTTTACCTTGTCAAAATAGGGAATTGACACCGTCGGCCTTGACCCGGTAAAGAGTTCCCCAATTAGCGGATAGATGGTGCCGAAGAAGGTTGTAAAGGCTATCCCCACAAGGATAAGGTTATTTAAAAGGAAACTGCTTTCTTTGGAGACAAAAGACTCGAATTCACGGGACCCCTTGAGCATAGGCAGCCTGTCGGCAATCAGCCAGAAGGAGGCTACAAAAACCAAACCTGTGAAAACCAGGAAGAACATTCCCAGGTTGGAGTTGCCGAAGGCATGCACAGATGTAAGGATACCGCTCCTGACCAGGAACGTGCCAAACAGTGTCAGCAGATAAGTGATAGTAATGAGTGACACATTCCATGTTTTCAGCATGTTTTTACGTTCCTGGATCATAACCGAGTGGAGAAAGGCACTGCCTGTAAGCCACGGAATAAATGAGGCGTTTTCCACCGGGTCCCAGGCCCAATATCCGCCCCAGCCGAGTTCCACATAGGCCCACTGGGCACCGTAAAGGTTCCCCAGGGTAAGGAACATCCAAGCCAGGATAGTCCATTTACGGGTGATTTTAATCCACCGGTCATCAGTGTTCTTCGTCATCAGGGCAGCCATGGCAAAGGCAAAAGGCACGGCAAACCCCACATAACCCAGGTATGTGGTCACCGGGTGAATAACCATGCCGAAGTTCTGCAGCATAGGGTTCATACCCTGGCCCTCAGCCGGCATATAGCCCAGCTTTTCGAAGGGGTTGGTGACAAAGGCCAGGATGAACAGAAAGAACAGGGCGTTTCCCATCAGGATCGAAGAGACACACGGGGTAAGCTCATCAATTTTGTCAGAATAGGTGACTATAGCCGTATAAATTGCCAACACCCAGAGCCATAGAAGCAGGGAACCGCCGTTTCCTGCCCAGAAGGCCGCAAATTTATAGAACAGCGGCAGGTCGGTGCTGGTATAGTCGTAAACATATTTAACCGAAAAGTCGCCGGTAACCAGTAGGTAGATTAAAGCCAGTGAGGCCACGGTTGCAAGAATGGCCACGGCCAGGACAGCGCCCTTGGCGCTCTTTATTAGGTTTCTGTTACCGAGTTTCTGACCGGCCAACTGCCCGACTATGGCATATAAAGACAGGACAAACCCGATAACTAATGAAATATAACCGATATCTGCCATTTTTTGGTCCCCCTGTTTTATAGAAAATAATTATTACTGTTGCTTGCTGGCACTTGCTTTAGGTTGTTTCTTAGCCTCGGCTTCATATTTAGAGGGGCATTTTACTTTGATGTTTTCAGCCACAAAACCTGAGGCGCCGTTAAATCTTCCTTCCACAATGATTGGATAACCGGAGTCGAAGTTGTCCGGTTTAACGCCATTGTAAGTGATGTTTATCTTGTTTTTCCCATCGGTAAGGCCAAACCCGAGGGTGACACTGTTGGCATCCCAGGTCGTACTCCCTTTGGCCAGTTTGCCTTCCATCTGGATGTACTTTCCGGCGGATGAATTTTGCTCTGCCAATGCTTCCTGTATAGTAAGGTAAGACCCCGTGTTGTTGTTCAACCCGCTGGCAATCAGCAGACCGAGGGCACCGATAATTACCACTACGGCAACGGCCAGTTTCACTTTTTTATTCATCGACATTCACTCCCTGCAGTACGGTTAGGGGTTACCCCCGTTTACTGTAATTACTTTTCGGTTATCAGGTCTTCCATCAGTTCACGGTAAGTTTCTTCACTGATTTCTCCGTCCAGCAGCATCTGGCGAATCCGTTTTTTCTCATGTGAAGGCTTAACTGAAGCACCGGCGCTTTTCCGGTTTCCAGAGTTACTTCCTTTTCCGTATTTCATGTTGATATTATCAATCCTGTCTAACGGGGGCCGATTCTTAGAATAATAAAGCGAATAGAAAATGAAGGCTACCAGCACTACAATAAAGAGGCTAACCGGGACTAAAACCTCGGGTTTTTTCCACGCAGAAGTGCCAAGGGGATCAGGTGTGCCGGCTTGCTGGTTAGCGTCGGCCTTTTTTGGCTCTACTGACGGCTTGTTATCTGACCTGGTATAGCTGATTTTGAAATTAACGGGTTTGACGGAATCAATATTCTGGAAGGTATAAAAGTCGTTATTAAAGCCCTCACCGTCCTGGCCCTTTGAGGAAGGGGCCGGGTTAATTTTGAAGTTTGTGGATTTGAGGGGTTCTTTTATTGTCAGCTTCAGGTTCTGGGTTTTGTAATAAGGGGTGTAATTCAAGTCCATGGTTTTGTCCGGAGACCCTTTGAGGGGATTATAGTAATATTCCAACCAAATAGGGTAATCCTGGCCCGGAGTGATTGAATGGGTGGCCTTCCAGCTCAGTACCTGGTAATCGCCTTTATCCTCCAGGTCATAGGGCTGGCACGAGTGTTCGCTGCCGTTGATGAGTTCGCAGGCCATCTTTATCTCAACCCCTTTAGGGATGTTGAAATATACCCTGCCGTTAAAATCATTTCCCGAAGTATTGGTTAATGTCCCGTTAAATATGCTTAGAACGCGCGGGTCGTCATACTCGGGCCAAACCTGTAAATCGAGGGTTTTCATTTCAAGCTGGTTATCCTGGGCAGCGAAGGATGATGGGACAGATATGGCCATCGACAGTCCCAGGATCATTGTTAACACAACCAAAGTCAGACTGGAAACCTTGTAAAACTTGATCATGGCACGACCTCCCGGAGTAAAATGTACTACTACAAATCATAGTAAAGGGAGGTACTACGATAGGTAGTAACGGTTAAATTATACCGGTATGTTAAAAGTAGTACAAGATGAAAAATGGCCCAAATTGGCGAATATTTGAGGTTGTACTCAACTTTATCTCATAAAAACGGTCGTTTGCGTTAAAATTTGACAAAATAGTTGTTGGCGTGGATTAACAAATCTTATAAAGAAGGTTGGACAAATTTATAAATTGGGGTTGACAAACTCCAAAACTTAACTTAAAATAAAACCAACAAAACAAATAGAAATACTCGGAATTAATGCGTATATTATTAATTTAGTTGACTAGAGGGGCTGGAGGCTAAAGATTTTGTCCGATTAGGGCAATATCTTCTTAGCCTTTTTTTAAATTTGGGTGGGAAAGAGTGTATGTGGTGCATTCTTTTGGAAGAAATTTTGTTATTTATGGTTAACAACTGTAGTCACCCGGACAACACAGTTTTTATAGAATAAATATCGAAGGAGTTATTTAAGGTAAAACAATAACTACTTAAATAAGGGGGAGAGAGAAATGAAAGCAAAAATTGCCTTAAAGTTTACTGCTCTAATACTGGTAATATCTGCTCTATTGGTGGTGGCAGCGGGATGTGGAAGCAAACAGAATGAAGGTGAAAAGACAGGAAAGACTGTAATAAGAGTGGGGTACTTCCCAAATATGACTCACGCCCAAGCCATGGTTGGGCTTAGTGACGGGACATTTCAAAAGGCCCTGGGAGACGGTGTCACCATAGAAGAACATACCTTTAACGCCGGGCCGTCGGAAATAGAAGCCTTGTTGGCCGGGGAAATCGATCTTGGATACATAGGACCGGTACCTGCCATTAACGGATATGTTAAATCCAAAGGGCAGCTAAAAATTATTGCCGGAGCCGCTGATGCCGGTGCAGTTTTGGTAGCAAGAAGTGGTGTGAGTATTAAAGATATTAAGGACCTTGACGGGAAAAAGGTGGCAATTCCCCAATTGGGCAATACCCAGGACATTTCGTTGAGAAACCTTTTGAGCCAGGCAAATCTTAAAGATGCAGCGAAGGGGGGGACAGTAACCGTGATTCCCGCAGAAAACCCAGACATTCTGACCCTTATTGCCAAGGGGGACGTTGATGCCGCGCTGGTTCCCGAACCGTGGGGTTCCAGAATAGTTAAGCAGGCGGGGGCCAGTATTGTTCTTAATGCCAACCAGGTGTGGCGGGATGGCAAGTACACAACAGCGGTGGTGATAGTTAGCACCAAGTTCCTTAACGACCACCCTGACCTGGTTGAAAAATGGCTCGTTGCCCACATTGATATAACTGAGCGTATCAATAGCGATAAAGAAGGCAGCAAAACAGTAATCAACAACCAGATTAAAAAACTTACCAAGAAGAGCCTGCCTGAAGATGTGCTAAACAGTTCCTTTAAGAGAATAGTTGTTACATATAACCCCGAAACTCAGTCAGTGAAGGAATTTGTTAAGCTATCCATTGATAACGGTTATATCAAAGGAGACCCGGATATATCTACTCTTTTCGATCTAGCCATCATCAATAAGGCACTACAACAAAAAGGTTTACAGATTGTGCAGTAAGAGTAGAAAATGTTAAGAATTGAAGGTGTAAGTAAAAGTTTTTCTACTGATGCCAGGATTACAGATACCTTAGAAAATATTGATCTAACTGTTGTCAAAGGGGAATTTGTCTCGTTAGTAGGTCCGTCCGGCTGTGGCAAGTCAACTCTTTTGAATATTATTGCCGGACTTGAAAAAACCAGCAGTGGCAAAATTCTCAAGAAAGAGGCAGAAATAACGGAAGCTGGGCCTGACAGGGTGATGATGTTCCAGGAAGCAGCTTTGTTTCCCTGGCTTAAAGTAATTGATAATGTGGAATATGGCATGAAGATGGCCGGTGTGCCAAAACGGGAGCGTAGGGAAAAGGCTATGTACTACCTTAAAATGGTTCACCTGACCCAGTCTGCTTCATCTTATCCCCATGAGTTATCTGGGGGCATGCGCCAGCGGGTTGCCCTGGCCCGGGCCCTGGCAACTGATACCGATATTTTGTTGATGGATGAACCCTTTGCCGCTTTGGACAGTCAAACCCGCAATATACTTCATGTTGAACTCCAACATATTTGGGAGGCAACCAAAAAGACTATCATTTTTGTGACCCATAACGTGGAAGAAGCTGTATTACTGGCTGACAGGGTCTTGGTAATGTCGGTTAACCCCGGAACGATAAAAAAGGAATTCAAGGTAGGTTTGGCCAGGCCAAGAGATATCGAGAACCCCGAATTGACAGTGGTAGTAAACAAAATAATACGAGAATTAAAAGAAGAGGTACAAAAGGTTGCTAAAGCGGAATTTGACAGTGACTGGTCTATTCGGAAGGGCAGTGCTATACCTACTCCTACCTAATTTTAGTGTAACAGGATTTAAGACATCCCCCCTTCAACCCGATATTGAAGGGGGTTCCTAATGACCTGCCGGAAATCTATTGACATTGTTAACATCCTTTGGTAATATTAAAAGCAATCTAAAATAGTATAAACAGATAAGAATAGTCGGAATAAAAGTAAATAATGATTCATTGCGGAAAAAGTTTATCGTAGGAGTTTCCGGTGGAGGTTAAAATGCTTAATATTTCTCGTGCTCTTGTTGATCGAATTATTCGTCAGGCCCAAGAACATTTACCCATTGAGTGTTGCGGTGTCTTGGCCGGCACTGTTGGCAGTGATGTAACAGAAATAACGGAAATTTATCCCATGACCAACGTAGACCACAGCCCAGAGCACTTTTCTCTGGATCCCCGGGAGCAGTTTGAGGTTTACTATGCCATAAGGGAAAAGGAACTAAAACTTCTGGGAAACTACCACAGCCATCCGGTCACTCCGGCCCGCCCTTCACAGGAAGATATCCGCCTGGCCCGTGACCCGGAAGCCATCTATTTGATTGTCTCTTTGCAGGAACAACCTCCAGTGCTGAAGGGTTTTCACATTGAAAAGAGCCAGTATTCAGAAATCCCTTTAGTCATCAAGGATTAAAGGAGGGCAACCACTACCCCCATATACCAGTCAGCCTCGTTTAGGCATAAAACTGCCGAGGGACTGGAACAACAGGCCCTGCGCTTACAGGGGCTTTAATTAAGGAAGTGTTCTAATGTTAAAAATAGAAGGTGTTAATAAAGTTTTTACTAACAATTATGCAGCTGCAAATACCCTGGATAATGTAGATTTAACTGTTGTCGACGGTGAATTCGTTTCCTTGGTGGGCCCTTCGGGGTGTGGTAAATCCACCCTCCTAAACATTATCGCCGGCTTGGAAAGGGCCAGTGGCGGCCGGGTGCTCAAAAAAGGAACGGAAATAAAGGATGCCGGGCCTGACAGGGTTGTAATGTTTCAGGAAGCGGCTTTGTTTCCCTGGCTCAAAGTATTAGATAATGTGGAATACGGCATGAAGATTGCCGGTATGCCAAAGCAAAAACGAAAAGAAAAAGCCTGGCACTACCTTAAGATGGTTCATCTTACCCGGTTTGCTTCCTCGTACCCACACGAACTGTCAGGCGGAATGCGACAGCGGGTGGCTTTGGCCAGGGCACTGGCGATGGATTCAGATATTTTACTGATGGATGAACCTTTTGCATCTTTGGACAGTCAGACAAGAAGTATCCTTCACACAGAACTCCAACAAATCTGGCGTACCACCGGAAAGACCATTGTATTTGTAACACATAATGTGGAAGAAGCGGTACTCCTGGCCGACCGGGTTGTAGTTATGACCGCCAACCCGGGTAGAATTAAGAAGGAATTTAGGGTGCAGCTGGCCAGACCAAGGGACCTTGAAAATGTCGATTTGGCTTTTGTGGTTAGCCAGATAATGCAGGAACTTAAGGAGGAGGTGGAAAAGGTTGCCAAAGCAGAGTATGACAGTGACTGGTCTCTTGAAAAAAGTACTTTTCTACCTAGTCCTAATAACAATATGGGAAATGGTATTTAGAAGCAACATATGGCCCGAATATCTGTTCCCTTCCCCGTTAGGGGTCCTGCAGAACCTGGATTCAGGTTTTCGGGACGGCAGTTTGTTTATCGCTATAGGGATAAGCATCAAAAGGGTTTTGACGGGATATATGATATCACTTACGGCAGGATTAACCTTAGGCCTCCTTATCATCAGGTTCAGTTATCTGGATGAAACCCTTAGCCCACTACTGCTAGGCTTTCAAACCCTTCCCAGTATCTGCTGGCTGCCGCTGGCAATCCTGTGGTTTGGAATTGGCGAGGACTCCATCATCTTTGTAATAGCCATAGGGTCAATTTTCTCTATTTCAATAGCCACGCTTTCCGGTATCAAAAATGTACCCCCGATATATATGAGAGTTGCTAAAACCATGGGGGCCAAAGGGCTAAAGGCATATACAACCGTAGTAATTCCTGCCGCATTGCCGGCAATAATTTCAGGGATGAAGCAGGGCTGGTCTTTTGCCTGGAGGGCACTGATGGCTGGGGAATTGTTATCGCCAAAAGACGGGCTGGGTTATGCCCTCACTATTGGCAGGGACTTACATGACATGAACCAGGTCGTAGGTGTGATGATAATCATTATTTTCATCGGGTTGGTTGTTGATAATTTAATATTTGGCAAACTGGAATATTCAATCAGATACCGCTGGGGGTTAACTCAGACGTAGAAGGAGGTACATAAATGGTTCTTCAAAAGGCAACAAACATTGTCTGGCATGACGGAAATGTATCAAAAGCTGACAGGGAAAATGTCCTCAGACAGCAGGGGGTGGTCCTGTGGTTTACCGGCTTGTCGGGTTCTGGGAAATCGACGGTGGCCCGCGAAGTTGAAAAGAGATTATTTGAAGCAGGGCACTTGTCCTATGTTCTCGATGGAGACAACATACGCTTTGGGTTGAACAAGAACCTCGGTTTTTCTCCCGGGGACCGGACGGAAAACATCAGGAGAATCGGTGAGGTTGCCAAACTCTTTGCTGATGCCGGTTTAATTACCCTGACAGCTTTTATATCACCGTACCGGGCTGACCGGGATATGGCCAGGGCCTTACTGGGGGCGGGGGAATTTATTGAGATTTATGTCCAGTGCCCGGTGGAGGAGTGTGAAAAAAGGGATGTCAAGGGCCTTTATAAAAAGGCCAGAGCCGGCGAAATCAAGGAGTTCACCGGCATCTCAGCCCCTTACGAGGAACCTCTTTCGCCCGAACTGGTATTGGACACAGCCAGGGAAACCCTTCAGGAGGCAAGTGAAAGAGTTGTCAAACATTTAGCAGATCGGGGGATTATCAGGCAAAAGGGGTGATAGAATGAAAACAGACGGGGTGGAAGTAGAAAGAATATCTACAGATATCGTAATAGTAGGCGGTGGGACGGCAGGCTGTTTTGCAGCCGTCACCATAAAGGAAACGAGCCCGGCCACGGAAGTTTTGGTCATTGAAAAAGCCCATGTTAAGAGAAGCGGGTGCCTGGCTGCAGGAGTCAATGCTATTAACGCCTACCTCAATCCCGGAGAAACCCCTGAGACATACCTTGATTATGTGAAAAAAGACTCGGCCGGACTGGTTCGGGACGACCTAGTCCTGACCATCGGGCAGCGGTTGAACCGGGTAACGGAAAAACTGGAGTCATGGGGCCTGCCTTTTCAGAAAGATGAATCAGGCTGTTATAAACCCAGGGGAAAAAGGAATGTTGAGATAACCGGGGAAGCAATCAAACCCGTTATAGCAACAGCCCTACAGAACTCAGGCGCAAAAATTCTCAACAGGACCGTGGCAACTAATTACCTAATCAACGAGGGAGTGGCTGCCGGGGTTTACGCTTTTTCGGCCAGAGAAAAGAAGTTTTATGTTATCACCGCAAAAGCAGTAATCTGCGCTGCCGGTGGGGCCGCTGGGATATATAAACCCAATAATGACGGGTCTTCAAGGCACAAAATGTGGTATTGCCCCTTTAATGTGGGGACTGGTTTTGCTATGGGTCTCAGGGCAGGGGCGGAAATGACTACTTTTGAGATGCGTTTCATCGCTCTTAGGATAAAGGATGTGGCATCCCCTACAGGCACTATAGCCCAGGGTGTCAAAGCCCGCCAGGTCAACGCCCTGGGTGAGGAGTATCAGGGCAGGTATGAAAGCCGCTCAACACCAATGAGGATGTACGGGACGGTTGAGGAGAACAAAGCCGGGCGAGGACCGTGTTACCTGGATTTAACCCATCTACCCAACTCACATAACCGCCGGTTAAAGGAAGCCTACCTGAACATGTCCCCCGGTCTGGTACTTAAGTGGGCAGACGAGGAGACTGAACCAAATGGTAAACCCCTGGAAATCTGCGGTTCAGAACCGTACATCGTTGGAGGCCACGGACAGGCGGGGTACTGGGTAGACAGCGAAAGGAAGACAACTGTTAAAGGGTTGTTTGCTGCCGGGGATGTAGTCGGAGGCGCACCAAAAAAATATGTGACCGGGTGTTTTGCCGAAGGGGAGATAGCAGCCCTGGCGGCCCTTGAATATATAGGACAAGAGAGTGTCAGAGCTGAGCTTGACAGACAAGAGAATAGTGAGCAAGAAATCACAGCAGAGCTTGGCAGGGTCTTTGAACCTTTAAGAAAACAAAGAGGTGTGGCACCCGATAAGTATGAAGAGCGCCTGCAAAAAATAATGGATAAGTATGCCGGAGGCATTTCTGCAAACTACGAACTGTGTGAACCAAAATTGCTGAGAGCCAGGGAACTATTAATCACATTACAGCATGAAGTAAAGAAAAACATTTTGGCAGCCGATGTGCATGAACTGGTCAAGGCCCATGAGCTCATTGACAGGGTGTTAGTAGCGAGGGTTCTCGTGGAACATCTCCTGTACCGTAAAGAGACGAGATGGAGGTCTTACCAGGAAAGGGTGGATTACCCCCGGCGGGATGATGAACGCTGGTTTACTTTTGTAAATTCAGTATATCAACGGGAGAGCGGAGACATTCAGATAATAGAACGCCCGTGGAGTGGGGAAACAGCAGTAGAAGGGTTTGGTGGCAGGGTATGACGGTAAGGATAAACAAATCGCTCTGCAACGGCTGTGGGAATTCGGTGGAACCAAAGTGCGTAATGGTTTGCCCGGGGGATCTTTTATGTAAGGACCCTTCAAACAGGTGTGTCATCAGAGACCCCAAAGATTGCTGGGATTGTGCTGCCTGTGTCAAGGAATGCCCTCAGCAGGCTATAGAAATGACCCTGCCGGTCCAAATAGGGGGGCGGGGTTCAACCCTCAAGGCCAAAACAGAAAAGGGCAGGATTATATGGCAGCTGACCAAACCTGACGGCAGCAAAGAATTTTTTGAGGTACACACCCGAAATACTTAATTAGCCGTGGATACACACGGATAAACACTGATTAAAAAGAATTCAAAACTAACCCCCTAGCCACTGGTAACTCACTAAAAAAAACGAGGAGAGATAAAAATGGCAATCAAACCCCATGGTGGAACTTTAATAAACCGGATTTTATCAGGTTCAGACAGAGAAAAAGCCCTGGCAAGGACCAAGGAACTGCCTCGACTGGTATTGGACAACTGGGAGTTATCAGACCTGGAACTCATCGCCAATGGCGCTTTCAGCCCAAACACCGGCTTTATGAAAAAGGATGATTACGAGAGTGTTGTGAACAATTTGCGGCTAGCCGACGGTACGGTATGGAGCATCCCAATCGTCTTAGGGATTACTCCTCAGGAGGCTGAGCAGTTAGTAATCGGGGCGGAGGCCGCACTTTATACTGAAGAAAACGAAATAATAGGATTAATCAAGGTAGAAGAAATCTATGGATTCAACAAGGACCTGGAAGTCCGGAAGGTTTACCGGACTACTGATGAAGAACATCCTGGTGTGAAACGGGTTTATCAGCGTGACCAACACTTGGTGGGTGGGGAAATACTGCTGATAGACAGGAGAAAGCCGCAGCAGTTTGCCGAGATGTACCTGGACCCGGTAGAAACCAGGCGAATTTTTGAAGACAGGGGATGGAAGCGGGTTGTTGCTTTTCAAACCAGGAACCCTATTCACAGGGCCCATGAATACCTCCAAAAGTGTGCCATGGAAATCTGTGACGGTTTATTCCTTAACCCTCTGGTAGGTGAAACCAAGGGTGACGATATTCCGGCAGATGTAAGGGTAGAATGCTACAATGTCCTGTTAGAAAAGTATTACCCGGCCGACAGGACCTTTATGTCAGCATTTCCGGCTGCCATGAGGTATGCAGGTCCGAGAGAGGCAGTTTTCCACGCCATCGTTCGCCAAAATTACGGAGCCACCCATTTTATTGTCGGGCGCGACCACGCGGGGGTAGGCAATTATTACGGGACTTATGACGCCCAATTGATTTTTGACCAGTTTCTGCCTGAAGAGCTGGGGATAACTCCCCTCTTTTTCGAGCACACGTTTTATTGTAAGATTTGTGGTGGAATGGGAAGCAGCAAGTCATGCCCCCATAGCAAAGAAAACCACGTCTTCTTAAGCGGCACCAAAGTAAGAGAGATGCTGTCAGACGGGCAGACGCCTCCCGAGGAATTCACCAGGAAAGAAGTAGCCGAAGTACTTATTAAGTATTACAAAGGGAATGTGAAACAAGCTGGGTAGGAGTGAAGAATATGACTATTGACTACAATGAACTTAAAAAGGGCGGGTTTCTAAGACAGAGACAAAAGGATAATTTTATCGTCCGGTTCCGCAGCCTGGCGGGGAATCTGACCAGTGAGCAGCTGCGACAATTGGCTGACCTGGCTGATAAATACGGTAAGGGTTATGTCCATGTTACCACCAGACAGGGGGCGGAAATACCCTGGGTCGGCATAAATGACTACAATGATATGAAAGGCGAAATCAAGGCTCTGGGCCTTAATACCGGTACCTGCGGCCCCAGAATTCGCACTGTGGTGGCCTGCCCAGGCCGTGAAATATGCCAATTCGGGCTGATGAATTCGAGGGAAACAGCTATTGAGCTGGACGGGACCTTTTTCGGCCGGGAAGTACCCATGAAAACCAAAATTGCTGTTTCCGGCTGCCCTAATTCCTGTGCCAAGCCTCAGGAGAATGACATAGGGTTGGTTGGGGCTGTTGAACCCATATTGTGTGCGGAAAAATGCGCTGGCTGCGGCCTTTGCCAAAAAGTCTGCCCTCATCAGGCCATTAGTATGGTTGATGGTAAACCAACGATTGACAGGGCGAAATGCCTGTTGGAAGGGAATTGTATTTCATCTTGTCCGACAGATGCCTGGCAGGAAGGTCGAAGGGGTTATTTGCTTTACGCCGGGGGTAAGATTGGCCGGAAACCCCGGCTGGGACAAGTAGTTGCAGAGTTCGTGCCGGAAAACCAGGTAACGGAAAGTGTGGAAAAAGTCCTTAAGGCTTTTGATGTTCTAAGTCAACAAGGTGAACGTATCGCGGATACTATTGCCCGGGTGGGAGTCAAGGCTTTCCGCGATGAAGTGGCGTGGACAGGCATAGAGTCAAAGCTTTATGACGGCCCGGTAAACTCAAGGACAGGCAGCAGTACGGGTGATTTAGGAAAAGAGGTCGGTTGATGTGGAAAATTTAAAAATTGATGCTGAACTTGATATTACGGCAGACGTCTGCCCAATAACTTTTGTCAAAACCAAATTAAAACTGGAGCAAATGCAGCGAGGAGAAATTCTTGAGGTTGTCCTTAATGACGGGGAACCTATACAGAATGTACCAAGAAGTGTCAAGGGAGAAGGGCATAAAATTATTTTAGTTGAAAAACGCGGGGAAAACTACAGGTTGTTGATTGAGAGAGGGGAATAGCAGTGGAGATAACACTAAACGGGGAAAAGGAAACCTTAGATCAAGAGTATAGTGTTACCGGGCTGGTTAAGAAACTTGAACTAAGTCCTGAGATAGTAACTGTTAGCCTGAACGGCACTATACTTTCCAGGGAGATTTTTGACAACACTCTAGTGAACTCGTTCAGCTAAAGCTGAACATCGAAACTTCAGTGGGGGACTCTACCCCCACTGAAGCAGAAAAGTGGAAACTCCACCTTCTAGAAGGTGGAGTCTTGGAATTGGGATCAAATCAGGGGATGCGGTCGATATCCTGCTTTTTATGGGTGGAGGGGAATAGAGTGGCCCGCAAAGCATCCCGAGATATTACCAGCCTAATTGGCAATACCCCAATGATTAAACTTTCAAAATTGGCTCCCAGAGGATCGGCTGAAGTTATGGCTAAGCTTGAGATGTTTAACCCCGGCGGAAGCGTGAAAGACCGCATAGCCTTACACATGATTGAAAAAGCAGAAAAAGCAGGACTTCTCAAACCCGGAGGCACCATAATTGAAGCAACCAGCGGTAATACAGGTATCGGTCTTGCCTTGGTGGCTGCTGCCAGGGGATACAGGCTGGTCCTTGTTATGCAGGAGACCATGAGCCTGGAACGCCGGTCAATTCTTGAGGCCTATGGTGCCGAACTTGTTCTTATTCCTGGGTCTAAAGGTATGCGGGGGTCTATGGACAAAGCCGAAGAGATTACAGCCGAAAATCCCGAATACTATATGCCAAGGCAGTTTCAGAACCCGGCAAACCCGGAAACCCACAGGCTAACTACGGCCGTGGAGATTTTAAAACAGACAGACGGAAAAATAGACGCTTTTGTAGCTGGGATAGGAACCGGTGGGACGATTTCGGGCGTTGGTGAGGTACTCAAAAAGGAAATTCCGGGAGTTCAGATAATCGGTGTGGAGCCGGCGGAATCGCCCATATTGTCAGGCGGAGATCCGGGGCCTCATCGCATTCAGGGACTTGGCGCCAATTTTGTACCGGAGACTTTAAATTTAGACATTGTTGACCGCATAATTACTGTCAAGGATTTTGACGCCTATTTGACATCAAGGGACCTTGCCAGGAGAGAAGGAATCCTGACCGGTATTTCGGCAGGTGCCGCTGTTGCTGCTGCTATAAAGGTCGCCAGGGAATTGGGCATAGGCAAACGGGTCCTTACAGTTCTTCCCGATACCGGTGAGCGGTACCTTAGCATGGCCCCTTATTTTAGCCTGGACCTGAGAAGAAGAGGAATAAGTGTTTGAAAGGGTGGTAGCCTTGGATTTTACGCAGGAACAGATTGTTAGATACAGCAGGCATATCATTCTTCCCGAGGTAGGTGGCGAAGGCCAAAGTAAGATAAATGCAGGCCGGGTCCTGGTTATCGGCACCGGGGGTTTAGGCTCACCGGTGGCTTATTACCTTGCCGCCGCCGGCGTGGGAACCCTTGGTATAATTGATGACGACGTTGTGGATTTAAGCAACTTACAGAGGCAAATTTTGCACAGTACCAAGGACATTGGCAGTCCCAAAGTAAATTCCGCCAAAGAGAAGCTTAATGCGCTGAACCCGGACTGCCGTGTGGTGACCTACCGGGAGAGGCTGATGGCCCATAATATTATGGAAATTATCAAAAACTATGACATTATAGTAGATGGGACAGATAACTTTGCCACCCGGTTTGTGACTAACGATGCCTGTGTTATTACTAATAAGCCGTTTATTCACGGGGGAATTTTGAGGTTTGCCGGACAAGCCATGACTATTGTCCCCGGCCGGGGACCGTGTTTCCGGTGTATCTTCGTTGAACCGCCGCCGCAGGGTTCGGTGCCTACCTGCTCCCAGGCAGGAGTGTTAGGGGTTCTGGCGGGAACAATAGGTCTTATTCAGGCCACCGAGGTTTTAAAATACCTGCTGGGCAAAGGAGATTTGCTGGTCGGCCGGTTACTGACCTATGACGCCCTGGCTATGAAGTTTAGAGAAGTACAGGTCAAGAAAAATCCAAATTGCCCTGTTTGCGGGGCGAATCCCACTATAACTGAACCGGTTGATTATGAATTACCGGCCTGTGGTCTGTAACCATTTTTAACTCCATAGCTGCCCCAAAAAAGGCAGCCTTTTCACCTAAAAGAAAGGAAAGGCAGGAATATACCTGCCTTTTCCTTTCTCGTTCAAAGCCAAGAGGCTTTCTTTTTATTAAATTGTCTGTCCACCGACGGTCCCGGCGCTTGCGCCGCTATAGCCGCTATAGCCGCCCATCATACCGTTGCCTGTTCCACCCATCATCCCATAGCCGGCGCCGCCCATCATGCCGCTGCCTGCTCCACCTGTGCCGTTGGCAGATCCGGCGCATCCTGATCCGAGGTACGCGCTATCGGGATTTTCTTGGCGGTATTTGTTTTCCTGGTCAATGTTCTTTTTAACGGCATCACCCTGTTCCTTTGTTAACTTGCCTGCATCGACGTATTTCTCCACCATTTGTTTGCGGAGTTCGAAAATTTGGTTCCACAGGTCGTTGATTTCCTTCACCTGGGTGTTGGTGGCCGCAGCATAGGCCGGTATTGCCAATGCCAGCACCATCAATGCCACCAGTCCGATAATTATTTTCTTTTTCATGTTGTAAACCTCCTTGATTTTTATTTTTGTGTAACAATAACTTTGCCCCGGCAGGCTTCCCACAACAACTACTACCAAAAGTAGTAGTTGGCCGCAGATTGAACCGACTGAATTAGCGTGATACCACCTCCCAAGTTTTTACGGTACATCTTTATTGTAAAGCTTTATTTTGACAAGATAGTGACGAGAATGTGAACAAATTATGAAATAATAGCGCTTGGAATTTTTGGCACGTATCATCTGCCCGGTCAACTGCTTTTTTTTGAACAAAAATATCTTCAGTTTAACTTTTAGTACATGATTTGGCCTGTGGTTTCCAATACTATTACTACATAATAAAAGGAGGTGAGATTAAATTGAGACGTCTACTTGCTATACTGTTAAGTTTAACTCTCTGTGCCACACTAACCGTTGGGTGCAAGGCGGCTAAGAAACCGGCACCGACACCGACACCGACACCGGCTCCAAAAACGGCACCTAAAGTTGTTCCGAAAACCACAACGCCGGCTAAGAAACCGGTTACGCAACCAATGCCTACTACATCGGCCGAACTGCATAAATTGGCAACCAAACTGGCAGGTGAAGCGGCTAAAGTCCCCGGGGTTAAGAAAGCTACCGTAGTACTGTCTGGTACCATGGCTTATGTGGGTCTGGATTTAAAAGCCAATGTGGAAGGCAGCAAGACCAACACCATCAAAAAAGATGTGGCGGACAAGGTAAAGAAAGCAGATAAGAGGTTGACCAATGTCTATGTATCCTCCGACGCCGACACAGTTACCAGAATCAAAAAAGTGGCGGAAGGCATAGGCAAGGGGAGGCCGATATCGGCCTTTTCGCGCGAAATGGCAGAACTCGGACGTAGAATTGTTCCAAAAACCAAATAAAAAATCCGGGCCGGTAGGCCTGGATTTTTTATTCCCTGACGATTTGCCTTTGATATATCCAGCATGCCCTTCGCCCACAAAAATATTATCGGGAAACTTTTGTCAGTTTTAAAAGGAATGTTGGGAAGTAGGCAGAATTGTTATTATACTATACCTCTAAGCGGGGGAATCACATGGAAAAATCATTCAAAATTCCACTGTATACTGTGGGCCTGCTGTTTTTCGTGGCCCCGTTGTTTTCGGGTTTTTATAAGGAACCCTATGTATTTATCGGGGTAATTTTGCCTTTGGCTTTGCTGGTCTATTCCATTCTCCTGATGCCTTCGGGCAAGGTATACAGGGTACGCATAATTGATATATTGGTTTTGGTGCTGTTTACCGCCTACTGCTTGCCGGTTTTTAGGGCGGGGGATGTACACGAGGCTCTTGTTTCAATTCTGAAACTGGAGGGCTCTTTAACTCTGTATTTCTGGTTCCGAATATTCCGCCCCCCTACAGCTTTTGTTGGAAAACTGGGGGTGGTCAGCTACGCCAGCGCCGTTGCCGTTGGTTTGCTCACTTGGTTAGGCGCTTACGGAGTGGTTGATATTGAGGGGATATACGAAGGCAATATAATTCAGACAACATTTGGGTATAAAAATACCGGGGCACTTTTCCTTTCCCTCGGCATTATCCTGGGGCTTTGGTTATTCCTCCAAGAAAGCCGAAAACCTGTCAGGATTCCAATTGTGGCAGGTTCAGCCCTGATATTTATAACTTTTCTCGGTACCCAATCGCGGGCAGTCTGGCTGCTTTTTGTATTACAGATGTTTGCGGTGCTGTGGATGTTTAGAAATGAGCTTGCTTCCGTGATTGCTTATTATGCTTCGATTATCATCCCGTGCCTGATTGGCGGACCTTTTGCCCTTAAGTACCTCTCTCAACAACAGGCTGCCCTGTCTGCTGTTTTAGTTGGTTTCAGCATTATTGGCGCTGTAAGTGTTTATTGGCTTTTTGACAGGGTCAAAGGGCAGGTCTCACCGGTTATGGCCAAGGCAGGCCTTGGAATTTTGACAGTGCTACTGGCCGCCGGGTTTGTCTTTACTGTTAGCCAGTCCGGTTCATCCATGGCGAGGCTGTCGGCTCTTTCTTTTGGTGACGGAAGTATGAGAGAGCGGTTGTATTTGATGAAAGACGCCTGGAAAATTATCAGCAGCAATATTTGGTTAGGAACCGGCGGACAGGGATGGGATGCTTACTATCTCAAATACCAGACTTACGCTTATTACGCCGAAAACATTCATGACGCATTTCTCCAGACATGGTTGGAGGCAGGTGTTTTTGGATTTATTGCCTTCCTGGGAATTTGGCTGACAGTGCTTTTCAATACCTTGAAAATCAAAGCGGCTCCAGGTATTACAAAGGTCTACTCCCTTTTTTTATGGACTCTGGCATTTCATAGTATAATGGACTTTGATATGACCTATGGTGCCATCAGCCTGATTTTCTGGGCGATGGCGGGGGTCGTGGCAAATGAGAGCCAAGGAGAACCGGCGGTTTCAAAAGGGAAGAGAAAATACCGAAGCGTGCAGGCTTTGTACCAGTATGGAGCGGTTTCGCTTTGTGTCTTTCTAATACTGTTTACCGGTATTTTAATTGCGGCAAGGAATTATTATGACCAGAGCAAGGTGCTGTTGGCAGAGGGAGCTACCCCCGAGTCAATCACTGCCCTGGAAAAATCCCTTAGCCTGGACCCTTACAATATTAATACATTGGTCAGGCTGTCCAAGCTTAATTACCAACTTGCCGGTGCCGGGCCCAGTTATCTCCGGCAAAGTATTTTTTACGCCCGGCAGGCTGTACAGGTAAAACCGTCAGAACCGATGGGACACTATGTCCTGGCCCAGGCCTACATGGCTTCCGGTAAGGTTGAATTGAGCACATATGAACTGGAACAGTACGTAAAGTACCATCCCAACCTCCTGCAGGCTTACGAAAGCCTTAGCGAAGGTTACCTTGCGGCGGCGAGGAGTTACCTGGCCGCAGGGGACACCGCCAGGGGCAGACAATACCTGTTTAAGGTTAGGGCTGTTGTAGAACAGGTACGGGCCAAAAAAGGCAGTTATCCGCCGGATGTTTATTCCCTGTGGCAGGATGAGCCTGTGCTCGATGTCTCGCAAAACCTTATGAGTACCTTACGGGAGGCCGACATTTTACTGAAAGGGGAGGTCCAATGAAAGAGGTTATCATTTATACGGACGGGGCTTGTTCCGGGAATCCGGGTCCCGGCGGGTGGGGGGCTGTGCTCCTTTTCGGGCCCCATATCAAGGAGATTTCCGGGTATGAACCAGATACCACCAATAACAGGATGGAGCTAATGGCAGCCATCCGGGCGCTTAATACCTTAAAAGAGCCCTGCAGTGCAACTCTGCACAGTGACAGCGCCTACCTGATAAACACGTTCCAGCAGGGCTGGTTGACCAAGTGGCAGTTGAACGGGTGGAAAACAAGCAACAAAGGCCCTGTGGAAAACCAGGACCTCTGGCGGGAACTGCTTGAGCTTACTGCAAAGCACAGTGTAAAATGGGTTAAAGTAAAGGGCCACTCAGATAACGAATATAATAACCGCTGTGATAAACTGGCCAGAGAAGAAATAAAAAAGGCAGCTAAGGAAGCCGATTAAGACTAATGGATATGTTTTTCAATTTCGTTCCGGTCAAACCCGATTACGGTCTGGCCGTTGATGATTAGAGTCGGTACACCCATGCTGCCGGTCTTGGCTACCATTTCCTGCCTGGATGTCGAGTCTGTCGCGACATCGATGTTCTTATATTCCAGACCTTTTCGTGAAAGATACTCCTTCACCTGATGACAGGCCGGTCAGGTTGAGGTGGTGTAAAGAGTGATTTCGTTTGACATGTTTTGTATCCCCTTTCTCTTTGCAATCTCCCTTAAGTAAATTTTTACGTTATTATATTGTCCCGGACAAAAGCCGGCTATACCGGAGGCGGCCAACGGAGTATGGGTAATACATACTTTACCGCCTCGGGCTCAATGGTTTATAAAAAATGTATATTTCTGCTAACTTATAGTCAAATTATGAAAATCGAGGAAAGCCGAATTTTTGGACTAATTTGTTAGAAAATTGCAAAGGAATTTAACCTGTTGCTGTAGAATAAAACTCTTTACAATTAAATAAAGTCTGATATACAAAAGGATTTTATTTTATCCGGTCCGCGATAGGATACAAAACCTATCAAAGTGTTTAAATATTAAACTGATCGGGGGGCGTAAAGTTGAAAACCTATCAGACAAGTCAGTTAAGAAACATTGGAGTCGTTGCCCACGGCAGCGCAGGCAAGACTTCTCTGGTGGAAGCAATGCTATTCAACACAGGAGTTATTAGCAGATTAGGAAGAGTAGAGGACGGAACAACAACTTCAGACTTCCATCCAGAAGAAATCAAGAAGCAAGTAACCATTCACACTTCCCTTGTACCCTGCGAGTGGAAGAACAGTAAACTTAATTTACTTGATACACCCGGATTTTCCGATTTCATCAGTGAAGTAAAAGGGGTTCTCCGGGTAGTTGACGGCGCATTGTTTGTTGTTTGCGCTGTAGCAGGGGTCGAAGTCCAGACGGAAATTATTTGGAACATGGCAACCGATGCCGAGCTGCCGAAGATTATCTTTATCAATAAGATGGACCGTGAAAATGCCAATTTCGAAAAAGCGATGGGTGAAGTTCAGGAGACTTTGCCGGGGAACTTCGTGCCGGTCCAAATACCGATAGGGGCAGCTGAAACCTATAAAGGGTATGTTGACGTAATAGCTCAAAAGGCTTACACCTTTAATGCCAACGGTGAGGTAAGCGAGATTCCCGTGCCGGACGAATTGGCCGATGCTCTCGAAAGTTACAGGGACAAACTAATCGAATCATCGGCAGAGATGGACGACGAAGCACTGGAAAAATATTTAAACGGTGACGAATTAACTGAAACTGAAATAATGAACGGATTGAAGGCCGGTATTAAGGCCGGAAAACTAACCCCGGTTCTCTGTGGTTCCGCCACCAAGAACTTGGGCGTAAAACAGGCGATGGATTTCCTGGCGGAGTTCTCTCCGGCACCGGAAGATAAATCGGCAGAAGCTCTGTCCGCGCTGGTATTTAAGACTTTAGTTGATCCCTTCGTGGGTAAAATGAACTTTATCCGGGTATTCGCCGGAACCTTTAAAGCAGACACCGCCGTAATCAATGCCACCAAGGAAAAACCCGAAAAAATAGGGCAAATACTGTATATCCGGGGTAAGAACCAGGAACCCACGCCACAATTGCCATGCGGGGACATTGCAGTTCTGGTCAAGCTCCAGGATACAAATACAAATGATACCCTCTGCACCAAGGAGAAATGTGTAAAACAAGATCCAATCATATTCCCGGTACCGACTTATGCGGTGGCCATCGAGCCTAAATCCAAGGGTGATGAGGATAAACTTGGCAATGCCATTGCCAGGACCTTAGAAGAAGACCCGGCCCTGAGGGTTGAAAAAAACGTGGAAACCCACCAGACCATTCTTACCGGGATGGGTGAAATGCACCTCGATATCACCATCGATAAGTTGAAAAGGAAATTCGGGGTTGATGTGGTTATGCATGACCCGAGAGTGCCTTATCGGGAGACCGTTAGGGGTACCGTCAAAGTTGAGGGTAAACACAAGAAACAGACAGGTGGCCACGGGCAGTTCGGACATTGCTGGCTTAGAATTGAGCCATTGGCTGATAAAGATTTTGAGTTTGACGAAGAGATTTTTGGAGGTTCTGTTCCGAAACAATATATCCCAGCAGTTGAAAAAGGTGTCAGGGAAGCTATGGTGGATGGTATATTGGCCGGGTACCCGGTTACAAATGTAAAAGTAGTCCTCTATGACGGGTCTTACCACAACGTCGACTCGTCGGAAATGGCGTTTAAAATTGCCGGAGCCCAGGCTTTCAAGAAAGGGGCCCTGCTGGCTAAGCCTGTTTTACTTGAACCCATTGCCAATGTAGAAGTGGTGGTTCCAGAGAATTTCATGGGTGACATCATCAGTGACTTTAACACTAAACGCGGCCGCATCCTGGGTATGGAGCCCGGTGAAAAATATACCACGGTCAAGGCCAACGCCCCGATGTCCGAAATGTACAGGTATTCAATTGATTTGAAATCCATCACCCAGGGCCGTGGTTCCTTCAGTATGTCTTTCGCATACTACGAAGAAGTGCCCGCCATGTTGGCTGATAAGATTATTGCCAAGGCCAAGGCTGATAAGGAAGCCGCAGAGAAATAGGCTGTTGAAATACTCACCCGCAAGGGGTGGGCCGGAATCCGTAAGGCACTGAAGTGCCAACGGCTCCGCACTCGTCTAACTGCGTCAAAAACAGCGCCGCAATCCTCAGCGTATTGAGATACGCTTCCGGTTGCGGCGTTGTTTTTTCCTTGTTATACTCGTATTTGAACAGCCTACTTTTTACAAACAAGAGGTTCTTTAATGCTCGGAGGGTTTGCTAATGCAAACCTTCCTTTTTTTGTTTTTGGATTGTGAATATATTTACATTGTTTGCTGACTTTGGTATAATTTTATGGGTTTTTGATTTGAGGGAAATAATACATCTGGATCATCGGTATCGGTTTGGTCCTGGCATGTTACCCTACATCTTTGTTGACAAACGTTCATAAAGATGAAGAATGAAAAATGAAACACTGTGGCAATTATTTCTAAGAGATGTGATTTAACTTACAGTTTTCCTTTTCACTGAAGTGGTATACTAAGAAAAAGTCCCAAATGAGGTGAAGGTAATGGCGAATTTTTTTGATGTATACGGTTGTCCCCTTTGTGAACGGGAAGTTATCACCGAAGCCGGTCCAAAAAAGGAATATGTTTGCTGCGATTTACCTATGAGGCTGGTCAAAGGAAACACCGAATTTGAAAAAGTTGACTCAACCGAATGGCCGGCAGAAAAATTGACTGCGGTACTGCAGGAGGAAACCGGTTTTGCCGAAAGCAATTCAGTTAGCAAAATCCTAATTGGCACACCGACAGTGGAAGTGAAGATGCTTGGCTTTAAAAGCGGCCAAGAGACGACCTATGAAAAGGCCAGGTTTGACCTAACTCTGTTTGTTGTGGAGGGTACGGGCAGCCTCGCTTTAGGCTATGAAGATGTGGAGTTGGCCCAGTCAACGGTAGTCGTTGTGCCAAAAGGCATGTTGTGGGGGATCAAAAATACCGGGAGTTCTTTCATGACAGTGCTGCAAATAGTAAACAAAAGCAGGTAAGCCGGACTTTTGTCTTGTCTTCCGAGGTTTATTGGTATATTATAAAAATGCCGACTTTTAAGGAAAAAATAGAAGGGGTTTAATTTGAATTCTCCGGAGGTGTTTTTTCATGCCATCAAAAATGATTGCCGTTGCCGGTAAAGGCGGCACAGGCAAGACCACTTTTACTGCAATACTGTTAAGGGAACTGGTTAATACGAAAAAGGCCGCTATCCTGGCCGTTGATGCTGACCCCAACGCCAATCTCAATGAGGCTCTCGGGTTTGAAGTAGAATCCACCATCGCCGAAGCGGTAGATTCGGTGAAGTCCAATGCGGTGCCAACAGGGATGACCAAGGAAGGTTTTATTGAGTGGAAGCTCAGCCAATCCCTTATTGAAACCAAGCATATAGATTTGCTTGTTTTAGGCGTCCCGCACGGGTCGGGCTGCTACTGCTATCCCAACGACCTGCTGCGCCGTCACCTTAGCAACCTCAGAGACAACTACGATTATGTGGTTACCGACAATGAGGCAGGACTCGAACATTTGAGCCGGCAGGTGGTTCAGGATATTGATTATTTCTTTATCATCAGTGATGCATCGGCTAGGGGAATCAGGTCGGCCGGCCGGGTTAAAGAGATTGTCAAAGGCTTGCAAACCAAGGTTTTTAACACATATCTTATAGTAACCAAGGCTATGGACGGAATTGACGACCTGATGGGTGAAATCAAGGATACCGGTCTTGAATTAATCGGTGTTATCCCATATGATCCCATGGTAGCGGAATACGATTTGAAAAGCAGGCCGCTGTTTGATTTGCCCGAAGATTCCAAGGCTGTTCAAGCGGTAAGGGAAATCATCGGTAAAGTTGGGCTGTAATAGCCAAAAGTGATTAACGAAAGAAAACCCTTTCCTTAAGGAAAGGGTTTTTTAGTACCCAAGATTGCTGTGGGGGTCAGTTCCGCTTCCAAATGGCGAGGATTGGTGGTTACAGCGTAAAGCCCCGGCAGAAACAAACCCGGGACCTGAGAAACGGAAACTTACCCCTCTGGAAGAAGAGCTTATGAACACCAATCCCTTTGAGTTTGACATTATAGAATTTGAGTGGAAAAATTATTACAGAAAAGACAGTAACCAATAACCAAGTGGTATGCAGCCACTTTTTTTTGACCTTTTTGCCGACCCCTTTGAATCATTTGGCCGGTTGCCAGGAAATAATACTTACAGGAACCATATCAACCGAAAAAAAGGAGGAGCCGATGAAAAAGGATAAAAATTACAAACAGCCGCCGCCCCGCGAGTTTGTTCCTACGGAACTTGGTTCGGGGGTTTTCGCCAGTGTTAACGGCAGGCCAACAGATGAAGAATATCTTATTGAAAATAAAAACGACCGGGACGGCACAGATAGTGAAGCAGGAAGCACCAAAGAAACCGGCAGTTAATCCGGTAAAAGTACGGGGTGTGTTACATGGTTCCTTCCCTTTTGTGCCCAAAAGGGCGTTTTTTGAAAAGGAGGCCCTGGAGTACTCTATAGGCCTGCGGGTATTCAGGATACTGAAGGAACTGGGAACCGAAGTGAGGCTAACAGGGTCCCATAACAGGATTACCGGGATACCGGGCGCTGCGGCCAGGGAAGCTTACCTGGAGGGAAAACGGACTTTGGTGGTGGGAGTAAGGAAAACCCTTGATTTTCAAACCTGTAAACCTTCTGCCCACTTCCAACTTCCTTTGGTAACCGGCTGCCCCGGGAAATGCCAGTACTGTTACCTGAATACGACACTGGGAAAAAAGCCCTATATTCGGGTATATGTAAACATAGATGATATTCTTGGGCAGGCCCGGAAATACATTGATTTAAGGCTTCCCGAGCCTACGGTTTTTGAGGGAGCGGCCACCTCTGACCCGCTGCCTGTGGAACCATATACCGGGGCTTTGAGTAAAGCCGTCACTTTTTTCGGGGAACAAGAACATGGGCGTTTCAGGTTTGTAACTAAATTTACGAATGTGGAACCCCTGTTAAACTTACAGCATCAAGGACATACCAGAATACGGTTCAGTATTAATGCGTCCTCTGTTATCGACCGGTTTGAAATAGGTAGACCGGGGCTTGC